>NZ_CP109603.1:470000-784444 GCF_025905425.1 Pseudomonas putida
TGCACCGAAGCTACGGGTATCATCTTATGATGATGCGGTAGAGGAGCGTTCTGTAAGCCTGTGAAGGTGAGTTGAGAAGCTTGCTGGAGGTATCAGAAGTGCGAATGCTGACATGAGTAACGACAATGGGAGTGAAAAACTCCCACGCCGAAAGACCAAGGTTTCCTGCGCAACGTTAATCGACGCAGGGTTAGTCGGTCCCTAAGGCGAGGCTGAAAAGCGTAGTCGATGGAAAACAGGTTAATATTCCTGTACTTCCAGTTATTGCGATGGAGGGACGGAGAAGGCTAGGCCAGCTTGGCGTTGGTTGTCCAAGTTTAAGGTGGTAGGCTGAGATCTTAGGCAAATCCGGGATCTCAAGGCCGAGAGCTGATGACGAGTTGCCTTTAGGCGACGAAGTGGTTGATGCCATGCTTCCAAGAAAAGCTCCTAAGCTTCAGATAACTGGGAACCGTACCCCAAACCGACACAGGTGGTTAGGTAGAGAATACCAAGGCGCTTGAGAGAACTCGGGTGAAGGAACTAGGCAAAATGGCACCGTAACTTCGGGAGAAGGTGCGCCGGCGAGGGTTAAGGACTTGCTCCGTAAGCCCATGCCGGTCGAAGATACCAGGCCGCTGCGACTGTTTATTAAAAACACAGCACTCTGCAAACACGAAAGTGGACGTATAGGGTGTGACGCCTGCCCGGTGCCGGAAGGTTAATTGATGGGGTTAGCGCAAGCGAAGCTCTTGATCGAAGCCCCGGTAAACGGCGGCCGTAACTATAACGGTCCTAAGGTAGCGAAATTCCTTGTCGGGTAAGTTCCGACCTGCACGAATGGCGTAACGATGGCGGCGCTGTCTCCACCCGAGACTCAGTGAAATTGAAATCGCTGTGAAGATGCAGTGTATCCGCGGCTAGACGGAAAGACCCCGTGAACCTTTACTATAGCTTTGCACTGGACTTTGAATTTGCTTGTGTAGGATAGGTGGGAGGCTTTGAAGTGGGGACGCCAGTTCTCATGGAGCCATCCTTGAAATACCACCCTGGCAACTTTGAGGTTCTAACTCAGGTCCGTTATCCGGATCGAGGACAGTGTATGGTGGGTAGTTTGACTGGGGCGGTCTCCTCCCAAAGAGTAACGGAGGAGTACGAAGGTGCGCTCAGACCGGTCGGAAATCGGTCGTAGAGTATAAAGGCAAAAGCGCGCTTGACTGCGAGACAAACACGTCGAGCAGGTACGAAAGTAGGTCTTAGTGATCCGGTGGTTCTGTATGGAAGGGCCATCGCTCAACGGATAAAAGGTACTCCGGGGATAACAGGCTGATACCGCCCAAGAGTTCATATCGACGGCGGTGTTTGGCACCTCGATGTCGGCTCATCACATCCTGGGGCTGAAGCCGGTCCCAAGGGTATGGCTGTTCGCCATTTAAAGTGGTACGCGAGCTGGGTTTAGAACGTCGTGAGACAGTTCGGTCCCTATCTGCCGTGGACGTTTGAGATTTGAGAGGGGCTGCTCCTAGTACGAGAGGACCGGAGTGGACGAACCTCTGGTGTTCCGGTTGTCACGCCAGTGGCATTGCCGGGTAGCTATGTTCGGAAGAGATAACCGCTGAAAGCATCTAAGCGGGAAACTTGCCTCAAGATGAGATCTCACTGGGATCTTGAATCCCCTAAAGGGCCGTCGAAGACTACGACGTTGATAGGTTGGGTGTGTAAGCGCTGTGAGGCGTTGAGCTAACCAATACTAATTGCCCGTGAGGCTTGACCATATAACACCCAAGCAATTTGAGCGTAAGACGCCGAATTGTGGTGGTGAAGACGAAATAACCGAAAGTTCGTAACCACACATATCGCATATCCGAATTCGCTGGGCTGTCCATCTGGACATTCTGGCTACAGAATTTCTTGACGACCATAGAGCATTGGAACCACCTGATCCCATCCCGAACTCAGTAGTGAAACGATGCATCGCCGATGGTAGTGTGGGGTTTCCCCATGTGAGAGTAGGTCATCGTCAAGATTCATTTCGCAAAACCCCTATCTGCGCGAGCAGGTAGGGGTTTTGTCTTTCTAGCATTTTTACCCTCGAAGCGCTGTCTTCTGGCAAAGATGTTTTGTCCGTCCTGTACCTCTCCAACCGTGCTCAAGGGTGCGACAATTATTCCTGTTCGTACACGTGACTTTGCCCTGCCTAGGCTGCGTCAAGACTTAGGTTCGGGGCAACCTCGCGCCCGGATAGAGCGATGCCAGCGTGCCGTGCTGCGCATTTATGGACTTTCACCGTCCTATCACTTGAGGTAGAGAGCAAGATGGCCAAGGCCGCCGATGTCGTTGTGCAATGCCTGGAAAACGAAGGTGTCGAGTATGTGTTCGGCATTCCCGGTGAGGAGAACCTCGACCTGCTGGAATCCCTGCGCAAGTCGAAGATCAAGCTGGTACTGACCCGCCACGAGCAGTCTGCGGGCTTCATGGCCGCGACCTATGGCCGCCTGACCGGCAAGACCGGCGTCAGCCTGTCGACCCTCGGCCCCGGCGCGACCAACCTGGTCACCGCCAGTGCCTATGCCTACCTCGGCGGCATGCCGATGATGATGATTACCGGCCAGAAGCCGATCAAGAAGTCCAAACAGGGCCGCTTCCAGATCATCGACGTGTGCGGCATGATGGACCCCATCACCAAGTACACTCACCAGTTCGCCTCGGCTGACAACATTCCGGCTCGCATGCGTGAAGCGTTCCGTCTGGCTGAAGAAGAGAAACCAGGCGCCGTGCACCTGGAGCTGCCTGAAGATATCGCCGCCGAGCAAACCGACGCACTGCCGATCCCGCGCAGCCTGCACCGTCGACCTCTGGCCGAGCACGTGGCCATCGAAGCTGCTGTGCAGAAACTGCAAAACGCCCGCAACCCGATCCTGGTGATCGGTGCCGGTGCCAACCGCAAGATGACCGCCAAAGTCCTCAAGCAACTGATCGACAAAACCGGTATCCCGTTCATCACCACCCAGATGGGCAAAGGTGTAGTCGACGAGCGCCACCCGCGCTTCCTCGGCAACGCTGCACTGTCGTCGGGTGACTTCGTGCACCGCGCCGTCGAAGCCGCTGACCTGATCATCAACATCGGCCACGACGTGATCGAGAAGCCGCCATTCTTCATGGTCCGTGGCGGCACCGAAGTCATTCACATCAGCTTCCGCTCCGCCGAAGTCGATGCCGTGTACTTCCCGCAGGTCGAAGTGATCGGCGACATCGCCAACGCCGTGTGGCAGATCAGCGAAGCGCTGAGCGACACTTCGCACTGGGACTTCACCCGCCTCATGGCCATCCGTGAAGCAAACGAAGCGCAGATCGCCGAAGGCGCCGATGACGACCGTTTCCCGGTCTACCCACAGCGCATGGTGGCCGACATCCGTCGCGTGCTGCCATCCGAGGGCATCGTTGCCCTGGACAACGGCATCTACAAGATCTGGTTTGCCCGTAACTACAAGGCCCACAAGCCGAACACCGTATTGCTGGACAATGCCTTGGCAACCATGGGCGCAGGCCTGCCGTCGGCGATGGCCGCGCACCTGGTGTACCCGGACCGCCCGGTAATCTCGGTGTGTGGCGACGGCGGCTTCATGATGAACAGCCAGGAGCTGGAAACGGCAGTACGCTTAGGCATGCACATCACCGTGGTGATCCTGCGTGACGACGGCTACGGCATGATCCGCTGGAAGCAGGCCAACATGGGCTTCACCGATTTCGGCCTGGACTACGGCAACCCGGACTTCGTCAAATACGCCGAAGCCTACGGTGCCAATGGCCACCGCGTGGAAAGCGCCGAAGGCTTGCTGCCGCTGCTTGAGCACTGCATCAAGACCCCAGGCGTGCACGTGATCGACTGCCCGGTTGACTACAGCGAGAACGACCGCATCCTCAACAGCGAGCTGCGTGAGCGCGCGCTGGCGGTATAAGGCTTGACGGCCTGTTCGCGGGGTAATCCGAATTGCCCCGCGAACGCTTTGGGCCAGGCAACAAATTCCTTGATCGATTCCCCATGTGCTAGGGTGCACGCAAATCTTCACCCAGGACACCCGCACATGCTCCCCGCGCTCAGCGAAAAAGAACTCGATCGCCTTGAAGATCTGTTGATCACTTACGGCAACGATTACTCAGTGATCAACCTGGCCGAGCTCAATGGCTTTTTTACTGCCCTGGCCAGTTCCCCGGCCACTGTCCTCCCCGAACAATGGTTGCCTGCAGTTGCGGGTGGCAAGGTGCCAAAATTCAAGAAGCCTGCCCATGAAGAGGCGTACACGGCGCTGATGTTGCGTTATGCCAGCCAAGTGGCGGAACAACTCGCTGACAACGTCGATCACTTCGAACCGGTGTTCGAAGAGGGAGAAGGCGAGCAAGGTACTTCAATCATCATGGAGGAGTGGTGCTTCGGCTATATGCGCGGTACGCAGGTCGCTAACTGGGGCGAGTTGCCGCCAGAGCAGGATCAGTTGCTCAAGGCGATTTCGCTGCATGGTCTGGAAGACAACTTCGAGTTGCTCGATCAAATGAGTGAACAGGACATTCAAGCGTGTGTGCCTCACGTGATCGAGGCGGCACGTCAGCTGTATCGCTTTCACAATCAGCACCACTGAGCCGAAAATGTAGCCAATGCATTCCTCTGTAGAAGCGGATTAACGCCGCTTCTACAAGCATTATTCCGCTAAGCGAAATTATGGTTTCCCCCCAGCGCTGATTCTGCTGCGGGTCGAATCGGTCCAACATGGCCTGCATCAGCCCATCCCGGCGCTGACCAGGAGCCAAGCCCATGTCGAACCCTATCAAGCTCTACAACTTCCCCAAGTCTGGCCACGCCCATCGCATCGAACTGATGCTCTCACTGCTGAACCTGCCCACCGAGCTGGTCTTCGTCGACCTCGCCAAAGGTGCGCACAAGCAACCCGAGTTCCTTGCCCTCAACCCCTTTGGCCAAGTCCCTGTCATCGATGACAACGGTACTGTCATCGCCGATTCCAACGCCATCCTGGTGTACCTGGCAAAGAAATACGACCACGGTACCTGGTTGCCCGAAGAGCCCGCAGCAGCCGCTCGCGTGCAACGCTGGCTGTCGGTCGCAGCAGGCCCACTGGCCTTTGGCCCTGCCGCCGCGCGCCTGGTCACGGTGTTCGGTGCCTCGTTCAACACCGATGAAGTCATCAGTCGCGCCCATACCCTGCTCAAGGTGATCGACGCCGAACTGGCCAAGAGGTCTTTCCTGGCAGGCAGCGAACCTACCATCGCCGACATTGCCAACTACTCCTACATCGCCCACGCACCGGAAGGCAACGTCTCGCTGGAGCCCTACGCCAACGTACGCAGCTGGCTGGCACGTATCGAAGCGCTGCCAGGTTTCGTGCCTATGCCGCGCACAGCGGTGGGCCTGCAAGCCACTGTCTGAATCCGCACCCTTGCGAGGAATGCCCCCATGCGTAAGCTCCCAGACCATCGCGCGTCACCTTGGCACAGCGGTGAGAAGATCCTGCAGGAAAAGGTCGGTGTGTCGGAGCGCATGGAGGTGTTCGGGCAAAAGGTTATTCGCGACTACATGCCTGACCAGCATCGCGCGTTCTATCAGCAACTGCCGTTCATGGTGGCGGGCAGCGTGGATGCCCACGGCAAGCCGTGGGCAACCCTGCTCGAAGGCCCGGAAGGTTTTGTCAGTTCGCCTGATCCACGGCGGTTGCTGATCAATGCGAATCTGAAAGCAGATGACCCCGCTACACAAGGGCTGCTGAGCGGGCAGGCGATAGGGCTGCTGGGGATCGAGCTGCATACCCGTCGGCGCAACCGTATCAACGGCCTGATCACCCAGGCAACCCACGGGCAGTTGCACGTGACAGTGGAGCAGTCGTTCGGCAACTGCCCACAGTACATCCAGCTGCGCGACTACACCCGCATCGATGAGCCCGCACAAGGTCGCTTCGATGCGACAGCGCTGGATGCTCGTGCGGTCACCATGATCGAGACGGCCGACACCTTCTTTGTCGCAAGCTTCGTTGACCATGAAGGCGGTCAGCGCTCTGTGGATGTGTCGCACCGCGGCGGCCGGCCAGGGTTCGTCAAAGTCGAAGGCAACCGCCTGACCATTCCCGATTACGCCGGCAACCTGCACTTCAACACACTGGGCAACTTGCTGGTCAACCCGCAGGCAGGCTTGCTGTTCATCGACTTCGCCACTGGCAATGTACTGCAGCTCTGTGGGCGTACCGAGGTGATACTGCAGAGCCCTGCCATCAACGCGTTCGAGGGTGCCGAGCGGCTGTGGACGCTGGATGTCGAGCAGGTGGTGTGGCGCCCGGCTGCGGTGTCGCTACGCTGGGCATTGCAGGCGTACGCGCCAACCAGCCTGATGACCGGCACTTGGGCCGAGGCCGAACAGCGCCTGCAGCAGCGCGAACGCCAGCGTCAATGGTTGGCGTGGCGCGTGGTGCGCCTGGAGCAGGAGAGCCGGGATATACGCTCGCTGTATCTGGCAGCAGATGCACCGGTGGCGTTTGCACCGGGGCAGCACATCCCAGTGCGCATTGCGTTGGGCAGTGATGCCCCGCTGATTCGCACCTACAGCGTTTCCAGCGCGCCGTCGGACGGCTACCTGCGCATCAGCGTCAAGGCTCAGGGCCCGGCATCGCGCTATCTGCATGAGCGCATCGCCGTGGGTGACCTGCTCGACGTGCGCCTACCCATGGGCAGTTTTACCCTGGATGAGCAAAGCGAACGGCCGATCGTGCTGATCGGCGCGGGCGTGGGCATCACCCCACTGATCGCCATGCTGCGCGAGCAGTTGGCCAAGCGTCAGGCACGGCGTATTCACCTGTTTCACGGTGCGCGCAGCCTGGCTGACTTGCCGTTCCAGCTAGAGCTCGACAGCCTGCGACAGGAGGCGGGCGAGCTGTTGAGCCTGCACCGCTGCCTGAGCCAGCCGGAAGCAACTGCTGTGCAGGGCCGTGACTACGAGCATGTTGGCCGGCTTGGCATCGAGCAGGTGAAGGCCACACTGACGCTGGATGACTACGACGTTTACCTGTGTGGCCCAGCCAGTTTTACCCAGGACCTGTATGAAGGCTTGCGCGCCGTGCACGTGCCCGACGCTCGCATACACGCCGAAGCCTTCGGGCCTTCGACCCTCAGGCGGCACACCGATGACGACCAACCTGTGCTGCCACAGCCACCGGCTGCGAGCGAACCTGTGCCGGTGTACTTCGCCAGCTCGGCCAAGGAGGCGCGCTGGGTACCGGGCAGCGGCACCTTGCTGGAGCTTGCCGAGGCGCGCGGGCTGTCGCCGGATTTCAGTTGCCGGGGAGGTTCATGCGGCACCTGCAAGACCAAGGTGGTGAGCGGGCAGGTGCATTACCCGAACCCGCCAGCGGAGATGCCTGAAGCGGGGGCGGTACTGATCTGCTGTGCCGTGCCGGGTAAAGGGGAGGAAGCAGGGCTGGTGCTTGAGCTTTGATTTCAGTTGTACAGGCAGTATAAAACCGCAGATACCCGATAACCCCCCGACACCCCAGGAGCCGGCATGGATCAGATTCACCTGATGAAGGTGTTCGTCGCAGTCGGCGAGCTGGAAAGCTTCGCCGCTGCCGCCCGCCGGCTGGACATCTCGCCCGCAGCGGTCACCCGTGCCGTCAGTGCCCTGGAAGAGCAGCTAGGGGTCAAGCTGCTGCTGCGCACCACCCGCAGTGTGCGCCTGACCGAGGCAGGTGGCCGCTATCTTGAGGACACCCGGCACATCCTCGCCAGCATCCACGAGGCCAATGAAGCCGCGGCTGGCATCAATGCCACGCCCAAAGGCGATCTGGCCGTTACCGCGCCTATCCTGTTTGGCAAGAAGTACGTCATGCCGTGCATCGTTCGTTACCTGCAGCGCTACCCCGATGTCGACGTGTCTGCGTACTTCCTCGACCGGGTGGTGAACATGGTCGAGGAGGGGATGGATGTGGCTGTGCGTATCGGCCCGCTGCCAGACTCCGGGCTCAAGGCGCTGCGCGTGGGCAGGGTGCGGCGCATGCTCTGTGCCTCACCCGATTACCTGACGCGTCATGGCGTACCGCAGCACCCTTCGGATTTGCCGGGTCATGCGGTAATTGGCACGACCAATCTGTCGCCCCGGGCCGGTTGGCGGTTCGGTGTGGCCGATGAACCGACCCTGGTGCGCATGAAGCCCCGGCTGACGGTGACCAGCAATGATGGGGCGATCGCCGCAGCGAGTGGTGGGCTGGGTATTGCGCGGTTGCTGTCTTATCAGGTGGCGGACGAGCTGGCGAACGGGCAGTTGCAGGTGATTCTTGCCGAGTATGAGGAGGCGCCCTGGCCGATTCATGTGCTGCACCGGGAGAGCAAGTACGGGTCGTCCAAGGTGAGGACGTTCATCGACATGCTGGCCCATGATCTGCGTGCCCAAGGGCTGGATTGAGATCGTACAACAATCTGATTTTTTGGCTTGATCTCATCGCGTCAGGCCAGTCCATAGCGTTCCAGTTAATAATTTGTGTTGTACGACGACCTATGACATGGCAATCTTCGCCTGAAACAAATTGTCTCAATTCGCCATGCCGGCATTGAGCCAATCACCCGCGCCTCTAAAAATAATATTCAGGTGATCCATGAAGATGAAAGGCATCCGTTGGTGGATGGTCAGCCTCGTCACGGCTGGGCTCGTCGTTAACTACCTCGCCCGCAACACCCTCTCGGTGGCTGCCCCCACCTTGATGACCGACCTCTCCATCACGACCGAGCAATACGCCAAGATCGTCGCCGCCTGGCAGGTGTGCTACGCCCTCATGCAGCCGGTTGCCGGCTGGTTCATCGACTTCATCGGCACCAAACTGGGTTTTGCCGTGTTCGCCATGGCCTGGTCGGTGGCCTGTGCCGGCGCGGCTTTGGCCACGGGCTGGCAGAGCATGGCGTTTATGCGCGGCGTGTTGGGCATGACCGAGGCGGCCGGCCTGCCTGCCGGCGTCAAGGCCACCACCGAATGGTTCCCGGCCAAGGAACGTTCGGTGGCCATCGGCTGGTTCAACATCGGCTCCTCACTCGGTGCCTTGCTGGCGCCGCCCCTGGTGGTGTGGGCGATCCTGCACAGCGGCTGGCAGCTTGCCTTCGTGATCGTCGGGGTATCTGGCATCGTCTGGACCGTGCTGTGGATGCTGTTCTACAAGCACCCACGCGATCAGAAGCGCTTGAGCAGCGACGAACGTGACTACATCCTTTCTGGCCAGGAAGCGCACTTCAAGGACGAGAAACGTGAGAAGGGCGCCTGGAAGCGCATCTTCAAGACCCGCAACTTCTACGCCATCGCCTCGGCGCGCATTCTTTCGGAGCCGGCCTGGCAGACCTTCAATGCCTGGATCCCGCTGTACCTGATGACTGAGCGGCACATGAACATCAAGGAAGTGGCGATGTTCGCCTGGCTGCCGTTCCTCGCTGCCGACATCGGTTGCGTGCTCGGCGGTTACCTGAGCCCGTTGTTCCACCGTTACTTGAAGGTGTCGTTGTTCACCTCGCGCAAGATGGTGCTGGTGTTTGGTGCCAGCTGCATGATCGGCCCGGCGTGCATCGGCCTGGTGGAAAGCCCGTATACCGCGATTTTGCTGCTGTGCATTGGCGGTTTTGCGCATCAGACGCTGTCGGGGGCGCTGTACTCGATCACCTCGGACTCGTTCAGCAAGGATCAGGTGGCTACCGCGACAGGCATGGGCGGGATGTGCGGTTACCTGGGGGCGGCAGTGTTTACCCTGGTGTTCGGGATTTTGGTGACGCAGATAGGCTACAGCCCGCTGTTCGTGGTGCTGGCAGCGTTCGATATCATTGCGGCGGTGCTGGTGTGGAAGGTCGCGCGCGAGGTACGGGGTGAGCCGGTGGCGCGTCAGGGCGTGGCCACTGGCGAAGTGCTTGTTTAAAGCTTGAGGTCGTGGGGCCGCAGAGCGGCCCCAATACAGGCAACCCGTTTACAGCGCCCGATACTGCATCCTGAACCCCAAGCTCATCGCTTCACCCTGCTGCAGCAACCGCAACCCTGGTCGCCCTGGCAGGTGATGCGCGTTGATCGGGTGGCTGACCGGCTCGAAGCAGAAAAACGCCTTGCCCGGGGGGCAGAACAACAGGAAGTGCTCGCAACCGCTGGCAGTGCATTGCAGGGCATAGCCCGCGCTGGGCTGTTCGATCACGCAGCTGCCAGGCCAACCGCCGAATGCATGATCCACCCCAGTCGCTGGCAGCGCGCCAGGTGCCTCGAAGCGCCAGTCTTGCGGCACCGCTGCCCGGCACGATGGCAGCCGGTCTTGTTCAGCCAGCCACACATGCTGCGCCGCAGCGCTCAGGCGAGTGTCCGGGTAGCGCGGGAAATAAGGATGCAGCCCCAGCCCATACCAGGTGGCCGCTCGATCCAGGTGGGTCACATGCAAGTCAAGGTTCAGGCACCCCGCCTGCAGGTGCACATCCAGCGTCGCCCGGTAGGCAAATGGCACCTTGCTGTCGAGCGTCAGCCGGGCACGGCGCTCACTGTGGTGGTCCACCTGCCAGGCCTGCTGCCAGGCCGTGCCATGTATCGGGTAGGCGTCATGTGCGGTGTTGGGCGCCAAGGCCAGCCAGCCCTCGGGCCGTGCGAAACCACCTTCGGCAATCCGGTTGGACCAGGGCGCCAACGGGTAGCAGGCCAGTTGCCGCGGCGTACCGCTGGCCAGCGCGGCCTGGTCGGAGTGGCGCAGCAGCGCCTGCCCGGTCGCCTTCACTTCCCAGTTGATCAGGCTGGCGCCCAGTTCTGGCGCCAGGCTCAGGCGGGTCAGGTGGTCTTGCAGGTGCAGTTCGGTGACAGCCATCAGCGGCTCCTTTCAGAAGGGTTTGCTCAGCTCGCCCGGCGGTAGGTCAACAGTACGATGCCGCACACCACCACGGCCCCACCCATCAGTTGCAAGGTACTCAAGCGCTGATCGAGCAACGCCCAGCCCAGCAGCAGGGTGGCGATCGGTTCGATGTTCATCACCGGTGCGTTCTGCGCCATGTTCAGCCGGGGCACACAGACAAACAGCAGGGTGAAGGCCACGCCATACAGCACCACCAGGCTGGCCAACGCCGCCCAGCCGCTGGTGCTGGCGGGCAGCGACAGCCCGGAAGGCATCACGCCGCTTACGCCTGCGACCAGCATGCTGGAGAACACGATCAGCAAGGTCAGCAGGCTGCGTACCGGGCCGCGCACGGCGGCCAGTTTGTGATCGGTAATCCACAGCGCGCAGGCGAAGGCACACGCGGCGCAGAAGGCCAGGCTGACGCCCTGGGCCCAATGCGGGTTGGCGTCGGCGCTGTCGGCCAGCCGTGCCGGTACATCCAGCGCCAGCACCAGGCCGCAGAGAATCAGGCCCATGAACAGTACGGTGCGGCCCGTCGGGCGCGCGCCGCCCAGCGCCCACGTGAGCAGCGCGAGCAACATCGGGAAGGTATTGCCCACCAGCAGCGCCAGTGCCACCGGGATGCGCGCCACCGCCGAATACAGGCACAGGCTCTGCGTGGCGATCAGCAGGCCGAGCAGCAGTTGCCAGCGCCGCGTACCCGTCGGTAGGCCCAGTGCCTGGCGCTGCCACAACAGCAGGCAGGCCAGGACCAGGAAGGTGATGCCTGAGCGGCAGAGAATCGCCAGCAGCACGCCGGTGCCGTCATCGAAGGCGATGCGCGCGGCAACGTGGTTGGCGGCGAACGAGCATGCCAGCAGCGCCAATAGCGCAATCGCCAGCTTGCGAGGAAAGAGAGGTGGGGCAGAGGAGGGAACAGCCATGTGCAGGATCCATTTGCAAAAGAGGATGGGGCCGCAAGCGGCCCCATTTGGCTTTACAGCACCACGCTGGGCAGCCAGAGCGAGATGGCAGGGATGTAGGTCACGGCCATTAGTACCAGGAACAACGCCAGGTAGAACGGCAGCAGCGCCTTCACCGTCGACTCGATGCTCACCTTGCCGATGGCCGAGCCCACGAACAGCACCGCGCCCACCGGTGGCGTGATCAAACCGATGCCCAGGTTCACCAGCATGATCATGCCGAAGTGCACCGGATCCACGCCGATGCCATTGATCACCGGCAGCAGGATCGGCGTCAGGATCAAAATCAGCGGCGCCATGTCCATTACCGTGCCCAGCAGCAACAGCATGAAGTTGATGCACATGAGGATCACGTAACGGTTGTCCGACAGGGTCAGGAACGTGGTGGTGATCTTCGAGGGGATCTGCATCAGCGTCATCACGTAGCCAAAGCTTGCGGCAAAGCCGATCAGGATCATCACGATCGAGATGGTGCGTACCGTGCGGTGCATCAACTTGGGCAGGTCACGCCATTTGTAGTCGCGGTAGATGAACATGGTCACGAAGAACGACCAGACCACCGCCACGGCGGCCGACTCGGTCGCGGTGAACACACCCGACAGAATGCCACCGAGGATGATGACCATCGCCATCAGCCCCCACAGCGCCTCACCGGCGATTTTCAGCGCCTGGCGCAACGGAATGACTTCGCCTTTGGGGTAGTTGCGCTTTTTCGCGAAGATCAGGCACAGGCCCATCATCACTGCGCTCAGCAACAGCCCGGGCATCACCCCAGCCATGAACAGCGAGGCGATCGACACCGTGCCACCCGCCGCCAGCGAGTACAGCACCGAGTTGTGGCTGGGTGGGGTCAGCAGTGCCTGCACCGAGCCACTGACAGTCACGGCGGTGGAGAACTCACGCGGGTAGCCTTTGCGCTCCATTTCCGGAATCAGCACCGAACCCACCGACGCGGTGTCGGCCACCGACGAGCCCGAGATAGCGCCAAAGAACGTCGAGGCCATGATGTTGACCAGCGACAACCCGCCCCGCACGAAGCCCACCAGCACCCCGGCGAATGCCACCAGCCGCCGGGACATACCGCCCTCGGCCATGATCGCGCCGGCCAGCACGAAGAACGGAATCGCCAGCAGCGAAAACTTGTTAACCCCACTGGCGACCTGGATCATCATCGCCTGCAGCGGGATATCGATCCACCAGGCACCGATCAATGCCGACAGCCCCAGCGCATAGGCCACCGGCATGCCCAGCAGGATGAGCGCGATGAAACTGCCCAACAGAATGAACGCATCCATTTACGCAGCTCCTTCGCTTTCTTCAGCCAGGTCGAAGCGCACCACCTTGCGGTTGCTTTGGTCGCCCAGCAGGAGTTTTTCCACGACAAAAATCAGCGTCAGCACGCCACCCACCGGGATCGGCGCGTAGGTCATGCCCACGCGAATGCCGGGCAGCGAGGCCAGGTACTGGTTCCAGGTGGTGATGCACAGCTTGGCGCCGTAGTAGGTCATGAACACGCACACCAGAATCATCAACACCTGTACCAGCAGCCCGACCACTTTGCGCTGCAGCGGTGGCAGGCGGTCGGTGATCATCGCCACCGCCATGTGCGCGCCAGCCCGGTAGCTGGCGGCGGCACCGACGAAGGTGAACACCACCATCAGCAGGATCGAGACCGGCTCCGGCCAGCTGGAACCGGTGCCCAGCACGTAGCGGGCGAAGATGCCCCACGGGATGATCAGCGTCATGGTCAGGATCGACAGGCCCGCGATCCAGATGCAACTGCGGTACAGCGTGTCGTTCACGTTCAGAAATAGCGATTTCATAGGCATCACCAAAGCGACAGGGCGGCGGGCGCCGCACTGCCGAGGTCGTCTTGGAAGGGGCCGGTATTACTGGACGGCTTCGATACGCTTCATCAGGTCGGCGTAAGGCGCGCCGTACTTCTCGCGTACCGATGCGGTGGCCTCGAAGAACGGCTTCTTGTCGACGGTGATGAACTCGACACCGGCAGCCTTGAGCTTCTCTTCGCTGGCAGACGACTTGGCGTCCCACAGCGCACGTTCTTCCATCTGCGCTTCACGTGCGACTTTCTTCACCAGGGTCTGCTGCTCAGGGGTGAGCGTGTTCCAGGTGGTCTTGGACATCACCACCGGCTCAGGCAGGATCAGGTGGCCGGTGAGGGTGTAGTACTTGGCGCTCTGGAAGTGATTGTGCTCAAGCAGGGTGGGCGGGTTGTTCTCGGCGCCGTCGATCACGCCAGTCTGCAGGGCGCTGAAGATTTCGCCGGTGTCCATGGCGATGCCGTTGCCACCCATGGCGTTCATCATGTCGATGAACAGCGGGTTGCCCTGCACGCGAATCTTCATGCCCTTGAGGTCTTCGAGGCTGCGTACTGGTTTTTTCGTGTAGATGCTGCGCGAACCGCCATCCATCCAGGCCAGGGCTACCAGGTTGAATTCGGAGTGGGTGATCTTGTCGAGGATTTCCTGGCCGATGTCGCCGTCGATGATCTTGCGCATGTGCTCATGGTCGCGGAACACGAACGGCATGTTGAACACGTTCACATCCGGCACTACCGGGCCGACGATTCCCAGGCTGACGCGGGTCATCTGCACGGCACCGATCTGTGCCTGTTCGATCACTTCCTTCTCGGAGCCGAGCACCCCACCGGCGAACATCTTGAAGGTGATCTCGCCATTGCTGGCGGCTTCGAGCTTCTTGCCCATGTTCTGTTCGGCAACCACGGTCGGGTAGCCGGCCGGGTGAATCTCGGCGAACTTGATGTCCAGCGCAAAGGCTGGCATCGACACGCTGAAGGCGAAAGGGAGTACGGCAAGGAGCAGCTTGCGTTTGAACGTCATGATGAAACTCCGTGGTTTTTATTATCCGGTTTCGTGTGTGCAAGTGTGCGTGGCAGAGCGGGCGTTCAGCCCCGGTAGGCAGGTTCCTCCAGGCCTTTGATGCCAAGCTCGAAGGCAAATACCCCGCCGGCCAGCGGCTGGTCGCAGAGGTCGATGCCCGAAGGGCGGATCGAGGTGACGAACAGGGTGTCCAGGTTGGCGCCGCCAAAGGCGCACATCGCCGGTTTCTTCACCGGCACGCTGAGTGAGCGATCGAGGCGGCCTTCGGGGGTGAAGCGGTGGATCTGGCCGGCGTCGTTGCCACAGATCCAGTAGCAGCCGTCCTGGTCGATGGCGGCACCGTCGGGGCGGCCGGGGAAGGCGTGCATGTCGACGAACAGGCGCTTGCTGTGGGGCGTGCCGCTGTCGATGTCGTAGTCGAACACCCAGATCTTCTGCACGTTGGGGTGCGAGTCCGACAGGTACATGCGTGTGCCGTCGGGGCTGAAGGCCAGGCCATTGGGCACGATCATGCCGTCCTGCTGCAGGTGCAATTGCCCTTCGCCGTCATGCCGGTACAGCGCCCCGACATGGGCACCTTGTGACATGTCCATGAGCATGGTGCCGGCCCAGAAACGGCCCTGGCGGTCGCAGCGCCCATCGTTGAAGCGCATGCCGCCCTGGGCATGTTCGACGGCACTGAGCAGGCGGCTGTCGAGGCTGCCATCGGCGTTGGCTTCGAGCTGGAAAATGCCGCTTTCCATGCCCGCGACCCACCCCTGTTCGGTGCGGGCGATGCAGGCGAGCATCTCGTCGCCTTGCCAGGTGTTGTGAGCGCCGTTGGGCTGCCAGCGGTGCAATGTGCGGGCGGGGATGTCGACCCAGTAAAGGGCCTGTTCGATAGGGTGCCACACAGGGCTTTCGCCGGTACCGTTGCGGGCATCGACGATCAGTTCGCAGTTCATGGCCGTGCCTCCTGGCGCGCTGGGGTCAGTTGAACGGTCCGGCCACGGCGAAGGCGCCGCCCTGATAGACCATGCTCGGGTCATCGGCGGCAGGCGACGGCTGTGCCTCGACCGCTTCGCGGAACACCTCTGAGGTGTCTTTAGGCGCATAGCCCAGGTGCGCGGCATGGCGGTTGTCCCACCACACAGTGCGGTTGTCGGAGGCGCCATAGACGATGGTGTGGCCGACGTTGGGCGTGAACAGCCCGCGCTCGATCAGTTGCACCAGGTCGTCGTAGCTCAGCCAGGTGCAGAGCATGCGCGGGTTCTGCGGTTGCGGGAACGACGAGCCGATGCGGATGCTCACGGTCTCGATGCCATAGCGATCGAAGTAGAAGCTGGCGACGTCCTCGCCGTAACATTTGGACAGCCCGTAGTAGCTGTCGGGGCGGCGCGGGGAGTGGGCGTCGATGCGCTCGTCCTGGTGGTAGAAACCGATGGTGTGATTGGAGCTGGCGAAGATGATGCGTTTGACGCCATGTTTGCGCGCCGCTTCGTAGACATGGAACACGCCGCAGATGTTGGGGCCGAGGATGTCTTCGAAGGCATGTTCGGTGGACACGCCGCCGAAGTGGATGATGGCGTCCACGCCTTCGACCAGTGCGTGGACGGCAGCCTTGTCGGCGAGGTCGCAGGCCACCACCTCTTCATGCGGGCCCGCGGCAGGTGGCATCGGGCTGATATCGGAAAGGCGCAGGACCTCGGCGTAGCCTTGCAGGCGTTCGCGAAGGACCTTGCCCAGGCCGCCTGCGGCTCCGGTGAGCAGCAGGCGATTGAGGGGAGTAATGGTCATGGCCGGCTCATTGTTGGTTGTTGTAGGTTGTCGTATGACTTGGCTGAATTATCGGCAGCGGGTTCCAGAGTTGTCAATGTTAATTCTGTGACCCTGTGTGCCTCATTGCGGCAAACCCGCACCTACAGGCTTCACGCGGTCCGTGTAGGAGCGGGCTTGCCCGCGATGGGCCGCAAAGCGGCCCCCTCTTACAACAATGACAACGGATAGTTGAAGATCAACCGGTTCTCATCAAACTCGTTGTTGCTGTAGTCCCGGCGAATGCTCGAGTTGCGCCACTTCACGCTCAAATCCTTGAACGCCCCGCTCTGGATCACATACGCCAGCTCCGTCTCCCGTACCCACTCTTTGCCATCGGTAACCGCCCCTGCGTGCACATCCTGCCCACTGATGTACCGGTTCATCAGCGTCAACCCCGGCACCCCGACGGTGACGAAGTTGAAGTCATGTCGCACCTGCCACGAGCGCTCGTTGGCGTTATCGAAACTGGAGTTGTAGCTGTCGTTAGCCAGCGTGCCGCCGCTGGTGCCATTGACCCGCATCCAGGTATCGCCATCAACTTTCTGCAGGCCGACCCAGAAGGTGCTGCCGCCATACTTGGCCGAGAACATCCCCGAATAGGTCTTGTTGTCCAACTGCCCGGCACGCTCGGAGCCGTCTTCGTTGCCATGGAAGTAGCCAAGGTTGGCACCCAGGGTCCAGTCACCCAAGGGCTGGCTGTGGCTCACTTGCAAGTACTGTTGCTGGTAGACGTCCTTGAGCACTGCGTTCCACAGCCCGACCAATGTGCGGTCCTGGTTGAACTTGTATTCGCCACCGACGAAGTTGAAGCGGTCCGAAAGCCCACCGCCGTAGCTCATGTCGTCCATGCTCGCGTCATTGCGCGGGCTGTTGCCACGGAACTGCCCGCCATACAGCGTCAGCCCGCGGATTTCGTTGGAGGTGACCTGCCCCCCGCGGAACGTCTGCGGCAGCGAGCGGCCGTCGTCGGAGCGCAGGATCGGCAGCACCGGCATCCATTCGCCGATCTTCAGCTCAGTCTTCGAAACCCGCGCCTTGCCCGCCACCGCCAGGCGCCCGTAGTCATCGGCCGGCCGCCCATCGTCGTGGCGCGGCAGCAGCCCGGTGCCGTAGGTGCCGCCACCGCCATCGAGCTTGACCGACCACAGCCCCAGCACATCCACGCCGAACCCGACCGGCCCTTCGGTGAAACCCGAACGCGCATCGAGGATAAAGCTCTGCGTCCATTCCTCAGCCTTGCTTTGCGGGTTGCTGGGGTTGGTGAAGTTGCGGTTGATGTAGAAATTGCGCAGGCCGAGCGTGGCCTTGGCATCCTCGACAAAGCCCGCCGCCACAGTGGTGCCCGGCAGGCTGCCGAGCAGGCCGACGCCGAGCAAGGCAAAGGGGAGGGTTTGGCAGATTTTCATTATTGTTGTGCTCCGCAAAAGGGTGTGGCGGCCCGTCCACCGGGCACGCGCGAGCGGCCTGCGGCAGGGGCGGGTGGGTAACGGGCCGGTCAGGGCCAGGGAGGGTGAAACGGGCTTACGGCGCTGTGGCCGCAGGTGACGAAATTGGGAACGGTGAAACGTGGGGGGATAGCGCGATTGATGTCGACATGGCGATCGTCCACTGATTGTTGTTTTTGTTATGCGTTGTCGTACAACTGTGGCGATTTTTATCAAGTGGTGGTGGGGATGTCAACGCTTTGTGGTGCGATGAAGGCGAGATCACTGAGCCATGCGTAGGCAGGCGTGCATGAATTTTCTGATAGGCCGCCTAACATCAAGATCGTGTACGCGCACTTTATTTTAATTCCAGTATTCTGTGTATAAACGAATATTATTCAATATAAGACACAAAATTTTGCTTCTAAAGAAATTGATCGCGCTGAGGCCAGAGTACTACTATGTTGTGTATTAAGTGGATTTCATGGGTTTAATGCACGTTATGCTGGATTTAAGCCTCAGCAAGCCGAGTGAGGTCGTAAAACGTCTTTGCGAACGTTTGCGCACCGAGCGGCTAGCGCAGCAGATGACGCAGGCGGATGTGGCTGGCAGGGCTGGTATCGCTACCAATACCGTGTCCAATCTGGAGGCTGGGCGTAATGTCGGCTTTGAGAACCTGGTCAGGGTGGCCATGGTGCTAGGGCGCGGCAAGGAGCTGGAAAGCCTTTTCTTGCCCAAACTGGACAGCCTCGCTGACCTGCATCGCTATGAGCAGAGTGCCAAGCGGCAGCGTATCAGGAGCAAGCACGACAATGCTTGAGCAAGTGCGCATCTATTATCAAGGCTGGGGTGAGCGCTGGCTGTGGGGCACACTCGTGTCCACCACAGCCGTCTCTAGCCGTCCGCAGATAGTGTTCGAGTACAGCAGCGAAGCGAAGCAACGTGGCCTTGAGTTGTCGTCGTATGCCATGCCATTGCAAGGTGATGCGTTGCGTAGAGGCTTCCCGGCCCATCAGTCCGGTTTGCCGGGGCCTGTCTACGATGCGATGCCAGATGGCTGGGGCATGCTGCTGATGGACCGCCTCTTCAAGCGCCGTGGGCTCAACGTTGCTCGCGTAGGGCCGTTGGAGCGGTTGGCTTACATCGGCAATAACGCCATGGGGGCCCTTTCGTTCGAGCCCGTTGCGGCCGAGGGGCTGCAACCGCAGGAGCATATCCCGCTCGACGTGCTGGCCGCCGAGGTACAAGAGGTGCTCAAGGGGGACGGAGGCGCGTTTCTGCAGAAGCTGTTGCTGGTGGGCGGCTCCCCTCAAGGCGCGAGGCCTAAAGCCTTGGCCTATCGCGATCCATACACCGGGGCCTTCACTACCGTTGCCAAGACAGGTCTGGAAGCGTGGCTGATCAAGTTCCCGGCGCGAGAAGAGCACCCAGAAGTCTGCGCCATCGAAATGGTCTATGCCGAGTGCCTGCGTCAGTGCGGCATCCCGACGCCGGATACCCAGCATTTCAGTTTGCCAAATGGGCTGGCGGCCTTCGCCAGTCGACGTTTTGATCGCCAGGGTGATCTGCGTGTGCCGATGCAGAGCCTGGCGGCCTATACCGGTGCCGACTTCAGGTCACCCGGTGCGCTGGATTACATCAACTTCTTGCGGGCGACTCATCTGTGCACCAACGACCTGCGAGAGAAAGCGCGAGCCTTTGAGCGAGCTGTGTTTAACGTGGTGTTCAATAACCGCGATGACCATCCCAAGAATTTTTCTTACGTGATGTCTCGGGCAGGCGAGTGGAAACTGGCACCCGCGTATGACGTGACGTTTTGCGAAGGCTCTGGCGGCTATCATCAGATGGATGTGATGGGTGAGGCCTTGGCGATCGACCGCAAAGCGATACTGGCCCTGGCAAGCGAAGCAGAAGTTACGCCGGCGTCCGCCGCCGCCATCATCGACCGTATATGCGCTGCAGCCAGCCAGTTTACGAGCATGGCCGAGCGTATGTACCCGCAGATGATCACCCAGGACACGCTGCAAACCGTGCAAGGCCGTATCGACGAAAACAGTGCGCTGCTCCAGTCGATGAGTTGATGCAGCCGCAATTGCTTTTAAACTTAGAAACGGTCTCGCCCTCGACCACGTCTCTGGGCGCCCCAGTACGGCACATCGATGCCTTGGTGGCGAGGGCGAGCCCTTTACTTAAGTCTCGCAAACACCTTCGCCAGCTTCTCTACCGCTAAACGCATCTCGCCAGGCGTCAGCGCCGCGAACCCCATTAACAGGCCTGCGTCATTCCTCGGCGATGCATACAAACTGCCGAGCCCCAACAAGTCGATCCCCACCGCATTCGCCGCCCTGACCACGGTATCTTCTGGGAAGTCCTGCACGAAATGGCAGGGTATCTGCAGCCCTCCGGCCGGAATGGTAGGCGCCAGAAACGCCCCCAGGTGCTTGTGCACCAGTTCGGCGAGCATGTCCCGGCGCGCGGCATACAGCGCCCGCATGCTCCGCACATGCGCCGTGTAGTGCCCACCGTCCATGAAGCGCGCTAGGGTCAGCTGGGCAATGGACGCCGTATGCCCATCCTGCAGCGTGCGTGCACAGGTCATTGGCGCGACGAGAGCAGGCGGCAACAGCAAGTAGCCGATGCGTAGCCCGGCGAACAGCGACTTGGTGAAGGTGCCGATGTAGAGCGTCCGTTGATGCGGGTCCAGGCCCTGCACGCAGGCCGTCGGCCTGCCTTCGTAGTGGAACTCGCTGTCGTAGTCATCTTCGATGATCCAGGCGCGTTGCTGCCTTGCCCATTCGATGGCCTGCAGGCGCCTGTCCAGCGACAACGTCGCGCCGGTGGGGTATTGATGAGACGGCGTCAGAAACACCGCCCTGGCATTGGTCGCCAGCCTGGCCATGCTTTCCACCTGCATGCCGCCTTCGTCCACTGGCACGGGTACGCTTTCCAGGCCTGCGGCGGCGACGGCTTTGCGCGTGCCTTGGTAGAGCGGGTCTTCGACCAACACCTGATCGCCCGCATCCATGAGCACCTGCGCGCACAGGCCAAGCGCCTGCTGTGAGCTGGTGAGTATCAGCACCCGATCAGCAGACGCCTGCGCCCCGCGTTCAAGGTTAAGGTAGTCAGCGATCGCACTGCGCAGGCAGGCCATGCCCTGTGGCGCACTGTGCTCCAATGCCTGGGTGCCGTATTCCTTGTACACCTGGCGCTCCAGCTTCTCCCAGATCGCCAGGGGAAAGTGCCGGGTCTCGGCCACTCCGGGGGCGAATGGGCGGGGCGCTTGAAAGTTGTGCACGCCCCCGCTCTGCAACACTGCCATCGCTCTGCGACTCAACTGCGGTGGCTCATTGCACAGAACCTCGCGTTGGCGCTTTCGCAGCGGCAGGTGCCGCGCGCGTTGCGACACGAAGCTTCCACTGCCCACGCGCCGTTCGATGAAGCCCTCTGCGTGCAGCTGGCTGTAAGCCGCCTCCACGGTATCCCGCGAGACGCCCAGCGACTGGGCCAGTGGCCGGGAAGCCGGCAGTGACTTGCCGACCGGCAATGCACCATCAAGGATCAATTGGCGAATCGCCCGCTGGATCCGCACATGCAGCGACAACGCCCCATGGGCTGGGTCGCTCATCCAGGCTTTGACCGATTGCAGCTGGGCATGCTTGAACATTGGTCTGGTTCACTTGTAGAAAGTGGCGGGGATATTCCAGCCATTCTATCGCTATAAATGCACCTGTTTTCAGACCATTCCCACATTGAAAGGGGTTTCACGATGACAGTTGCACAAACATTGGTTTCGGTTCGTGAGTTGGAGCAGAGCGATTTTCCACAATGGTCCGCCTACTGGGACCAGTACCAGGCGTTCTACAAAGTGGAACTGAGCAAGGCCACGACCGAGCTGACCTGGGCCCGTTTTTTCGACCCGGCAGAGCCCGTGCACTGCGCCGTCGCCACGGACGGTGAGCGCATCCTCGGTTTCGTCCATTTTGTGTTCCATCGCTCGACCTGGGGGCGTAACGACTTTTGCTATCTGGAAGACCTGTACGTCTGCCCAAGTGCGCGAGGCAAGCAGGTTGGCAAGCAGTTGATCGAATTCGTTCAGGGCCAGGCGCGGGAGAAACAGTGCGATCGGCTGTATTGGCATACCCAGGAAACCAACCAGACGGCACAGCGGCTGTATGACTGGATCGCTGAAAAGCCGGGGGTGATCGAGTACCGCATGGCGCTGCCTGCGTAGGGCACTGAGGCCCCAATCGGCTGCATGCGTTTCCGGACTGCTACAAGATCAAACTGCGTAGCAGTGGCTACCGGTTGGTTTACCAGGTGATCGACAATGAGGTTGTCGCCCTTTGGGTTGCATAAGCAGTCGGCCTGCCAATCCTGTGGGAGCGGGCTTGCCCCGCGAATGGGGCCACGCGGAGTATGGCACCGGCTTCGCCGGTGTTCGCGGGCCAAGCCCGCTCCAACAGGCTCCTGCTGAATCACTAATAGATGCGTTGTTCTACGAATGCGGTATTGCCGAGAACGCGGGTTGAAAATGCCTGGGTTGTTATTATTGGTGTATCCAGAACTTATAAAAAAGCCACTCATGCCTTGTCGGCGTGAGTGGCTTAATGTGATACCTGTTATGGCTGGGAAGGGCTGATGATTAAGTTAATCCCAGCTCAACGCCCCACCCGTCTGATACTCAATCACCCGCGTCTCAAAGAAGTTCTTCTCCTTCTTCAAGTCCATGATCTCGCTCATCCAAGGGAACGGGTTGGTGGTCCCTGGGTACTCTTCCTTCAGGCCAATCTGGGTCAGGCGACGGTTGGCGATGAACTTGAGGTAGTCCTCCATCATCGCTGCGTTCATGCCCAGTACACCGCGCGGCATGGTGTCGCGGGCGTATTCGATCTCCAGCTGGGTCCCTTGCAGGATCATCTGGGTCGCTTCTTCCTTCATCGAGGCATCCCACAGGTGCGGGTTCTCGATCTTGATCTGGTTGATCACGTCGATACCGAAGTTCAGGTGCATCGACTCGTCACGCAGGATGTACTGGAACTGCTCGGCAACGCCGGTCATCTTGTTACGGCGGCCCATCGACAGAATCTGGGTGAAGCCGCAGTAGAAGAAGATGCCTTCCAGAACGCAGTAGTAAGCGATCAGGTTGCGCAGCAGCTCTTTGTCGGTTTCCGGGGTGCCGGTGTTGAATTCCGGGTCGGAGATGGCGCGGGTGTACTTCAGGCCCCAGGCGGCTTTTTTCGCGACCGACGGGATCTCGTGGTACATGTTGAAGATCTCGCCTTCATCCATGCCCAGCGACTCGATGCAGTACTGGTAGGCGTGGGTGTGGATCGCCTCTTCGAAGGCCTGGCGCAGGATGTACTGGCGGCACTCCGGGTTGGTGATCAGGCGGTACACGGCCAGGGCCAGGTTGTTGGCAACCAGGGAGTCGGCGGTGGAGAAGAAGCCCAGGTTACGCATGACGATGCGGCGCTCGTCTTCGGTCAGGCCGTCCTGGCTTTTCCACAAGGCGATGTCGGCGGTCATGTTGACCTCTTGCGGCATCCAGTGGTTGGCGCAGCCGTCGAGGTACTTCTGCCAGGCCCAGTCGTACTTGAACGGTACCAGCTGGTTAAGGTCGGCGCGGCAGTTGATCATGCGCTTTTCGTCGACCGCGACGCGGGCGGCGGAGCCTTCCAGCTCGGCCAGGCCTTCGGCAACGTCGAGGGCGTCGAGGGCGGCTTTGGCGCGTTTTACGGCTTCGGAGTCAGAAGCGGTAGCGGCACGGGCTTCCAGGGCGGCGGCACCGCCGGCGCTGTCGAGCTTGTCGAGGGTGGCAGCGGCGTTGGCCTGCGCAGGGGTGTTGCCTTTGGCGGCTATTTCGCCGTCTTCCTTGTCGAATTCGTCCCAGCTCAGCATGGTTTGGCTCCTGCTTGAGGGTTGCTAGCGGCAACCGGTTGGATTTTGAGGTGATGCCTGTACTGCGCAAGGCCCATCAGGCGTTACGGCAGGCAGTGAGAGCGGGCTCTCGTCACGTTTGAAGTTGTTCGAGTCAGCGCTTGTCCTAACCTCGAGCGAGGGGCCAAGCCACTTGAAAGCTGTACGGCCACGATAAAACATGCGGTCTGGGCAAGCGGCGCTTGCGTCTCGCAGTTGATCATTAGCTCAACCCTTTTTGGGGGCGCGAAGTATACCGGAATTCAGGGTGGATCGGGGCGGTGCAAAGGCCATGCAAAGGTATATTTTCGACCGGCGTTGCGTGCTTCCGTTCACCTGAAACCTGTTGTTCCACCACGGGGTGTGAGTCTAGCCCTAAATGAGATCAGATCCTATATCTTGTGTGATTTTTTTTTGCAGACACAGCATATGGTGTTTTGACCCTGATCAGCACCTATTGGTGGGAGTAGTGTAACGGCCGCTTACGGGCTTTTTTGCCGCAAAAAAAATGCCGCCTCAACCCCCCGAAGGCGGTTGAGACGGCATGGTCACCTCAGCGGTGCGAACGCCTTATTGGCAGGCTTCGCAATCCGGCTCGTCGATCGCGCAAGCCTTCGGCACAGGGGCCGGGCCGGCGGCCTGGACCGGGGCGCTGTCGCCGCCGCTGGAAACGGCGTTGAGCTTGCCGGTGTTGATGGTCGACTTCTCGGTGCTGGTCGCGGCCAGGGCACGGAGGTAGTAGGTGGTCTTCAGACCACGGTACCAGGCCATGCGGTAGGTCACGTCCAGCTTCTTGCCCGAAGCGCCGGCGATGTACAGGTTCAGCGACTGGGCCTGGTCGATCCACTTCTGGCGACGCGAGGCGGCATCGACGATCCACTTGGTCTCGACTTCGAACGCGGTGGCGTACAGGTCTTTGAGCTCTTGCGGGATACGCTCGATCTGCTGGACCGAACCGTCGTAGTACTTCAGGTCGTTGATCATGACCGAGTCCCACAGGCCGCGGGCTTTCAGGTCGCGAACCAGGTACGGGTTGATCACGGTGAATTCGCCCGACAGGTTCGATTTCACGTACAGGTTCTGGTAGGTCGGCTCGATGGACTGCGACACGCCAGTGATGTTGGCGATGGTGGCGGTCGGCGCGATGGCCATGATGTTCGAGTTACGAATACCTTTTTGTACGCGAGCACGCACCGGCGCCCAGTCCAGGGTCTCGTTCAGGTCGACGTCGATGTACTTCTGGCCACGGGCCTCGATCAGGATCTGTTGCGAATCCAGCGGCAGGATGCCTTTGGACCACAGCGAACCCTGGAAGGTCTCGTAGGCGCCACGCTCGTCGGCCAGGTCGCAGGACGCCTGGATCGCGAAGTAGCTGACCGCTTCCATCGACTTGTCGGCGAACTCGACCGCAGCGTCGGAACCGTAGGCGATGTGCTGCAGGTACAGTGCGTCCTGGAAGCCCATGATCCCTAAGCCGACCGGGCGGTGCTTGAGGTTCGAGTTACGCGCTTGCGGCACCGAGTAGTAGTTGATGTCGATCACGTTGTCGAGCATGCGCACGGCGGTGTTCACGGTGCGTTGCAGCTTGGCGGTGTCCAGCTTGCCGTCGACGATGTGGTTCGGCAGGTTGATCGAGCCCAGGTTGCAGACCGCGATCTCGTCCTTGTTGGTGTTCAGGGTGATCTCGGTGCACAGGTTCGAGCTGTGGACCACGCCCACGTGCTGCTGCGGCGAGCGCAGGTTGCACGGGTCCTTGAAGGTCAGCCATGGGTGGCCGGTCTCGAACAGCATCGACAGCATCTTGCGCCACAGGTCTTTGGCCTGGATGGTCTTGAACACCTTGATCTTGTTGTACTCGGTCAGGGCTTCGTAGTACTCGTAGCGCTCTTCGAAGGCCTTGCCGGTCAGGTCGTGCAGATCAGGCACTTCCGACGGCGAGAACAGGGTCCACTTGCCGTCATCGAAGACGCGCTTCATGAACAGGTCTGGGATCCAGTTGGCGGTGTTCATGTCGTGGGTACGACGACGGTCATCACCGGTGTTCTTGCGCAGCTCGATGAATTCTTCGATGTCCAGGTGCCAGGTTTCCAGGTAGGCACACACAGCGCCTTTGCGCTTGCCACCCTGGTTGACCGCAACGGCGGTGTCGTTGACCACTTTCAGGAAGGGTACGACGCCCTGGGATTTACCGTTGGTGCCCTTGATGTAGGAGCCCAGTGCACGCACAGGGGTCCAGTCGTTGCCCAGGCCACCGGCGAATTTCGACAGCATGGCGTTGTCGTGGATCGCGTGGTAGATGCCCGACAGGTCGTCCGGCACGGTGGTCAGGTAGCAGCTGGACAGCTGCGGGCGCAGGGTACCGGCGTTGAACAGGGTCGGGGTCGAGGCCATGTAGTCGAAGGACGACAACAGGTTGTAGAACTCGATCGCACGGGCTTCTTTGTCTTTCTCTTCCAGCGCCAGGCCCATGGCCACACGCATGAAGAACACCTGTGGCAGCTCGAAGCGCACGCCATCCTTGTGGATGAAGTAACGGTCGTACAGGGTCTGCAGGCCCAGGTAGGTGAACTGCTGGTCGCGCTCGTGGTTGATCGCCTTGCCCAGTTTTTCCAGGTCGAAGTCGGCCAGGGCCGGGTTCAGCAGCTCGAACTCGATACCTTTGGCGACGTAGGCCGGCAGCGCCTTGGCGTACAGGTCAGCCATCTCGTGGTGGGTGGCGCTGTCGGCAACGCTGAGGAAGGCCAGGCCTTCGGCACGCAGGGTGTCCATCAGCAGGCGGGCGGTGACGAACGAGTAGTTCGGCTCGCGCTCGACCAGGGTACGGGCGGTCATCACCAGGGCGGTGTTGACGTCCTTGATGGCCACGCCGTCGTACAGGTTTTTCAGGGTTTCGCGCTGGATCAGGTCGCCATCGACTTCGGCCAGGCCTTCGCAGGCTTCGCTGATGATGGTGTTCAGGCGTGCCATGTCCAGCGGCGCCAGGCTGCCGTCGGCCAGGGTGATGCGGATGCTTGGGTGTGGCTCGACCACGGCGTCGGTGTTGGCGCGGGTGGCGCGCTCTTTCGCCCGCTGGTCGCGGTAGATCACGTAGTCGCGGGCGACTTTCTGCTCACCGGCACGCATCAGGGCCAGTTCGACCTGGTCCTGGATTTCTTCGATGTGGATGGTGCCACCCGATGGCATGCGACGCTTGAACGTGGCGGTGACCTGCTCGGTCAGGCGCGCGACGGTGTCGTGGATGCGCGACGAGGCGGCGGCGGTGCCGCCTTCAACTGCGAGGAACGCCTTGGTGATGGCCACGGTGATCTTGTCGTCGGTGTAGGGGACGACAGTGCCGTTACGCTTGATCACGCGCAGTTGGCCGGGCGCGGTGGCAGCCAGATCCTGGTTGGAATCGGCGGCCTGCGGCACCTGGGCCTGCGGGTTCTCGCGAGTTGTGTCGGTTTGCATGGGTGGGTGTCTCCACAGTTTCTATATTGTACAGGCGCCTTTTGGGCGCCCACCGTTCCGTCCACTTGCTCGATCACCCGTGCGGGGGATGCGTCATGCGCACGCATCCGCCCGCTCGGGCGTACCGACTTCGGGACAGACTCAGGAATAAGGGGCAATAGCTTGCCGCTCCCTGGCCGAAGTCAAAGGCTTTGGGCAGTACCCAAAAGCTGTTGCAGTTCAGTAGTCCGCTGGAGCGGTATGGCTGGTCAAATCACCTGAAGTTCAACCGGAAAATCGAATAATTTGCCGGGTTGACTTTTGTGTGTGATTTTGCACGAACCCCAACATGTAGTGGTTCGCTGCGATCGGGATACAAGATAATGCGGTATCAGGGTCTTTGCAAGGCGAGCGCCTGTGGATAAGTTGTGCGTACTTTGTGGGTATGGCCTGTAGGCCTTGTGCCAAGTGGTTTGCAGTATTTTTCTTCGGCGCGCTGCCCCACGGCAGAATTTTGAGGGCGCGAACCCTACCACAAAAAACGGTTCAGTCCAGTGGCTTGTGAGGCACGGCAGGTTGGTTGGCAGTGCCTGGGGCGGGACGTACTATCGGCGATAGAAGAACAACAATTGAAAGGCAAAAGCCATGGACCAACCCACACCGCGCATCCTTATCGTCGAAGACGACCAGCGTTTGGCCGAGCTCACCGCCGAATACCTCCAGGCCAACGGCTTCGATGTCGCAGTCGAGGGCGATGGTGGCCGCGCCGTGCGACGGATCGTCGACAGCCAGCCTGACCTGGTGATTCTCGACCTCATGCTGCCCGGTGAAGACGGCCTGAGTATCTGCCGTCGGGCGCGCAGCCACTACGCAGGCCCGATCCTCATGCTCACCGCCCGCAGCGACGAGCTCGATCAGGTCCAGGGCCTGGACCTGGGCGCCGATGATTACGTCTGCAAACCGGTGCGCCCGCGCGTGTTGCTGGCCCGTATCCAGGCCTTGCTGCGGCGCAGCGAAGCACCGGAAAGCAAGCGCCAAGACCTGGCATTCGGCCCGCTGCACATCGACAACCGCCTGCGCGAAGCCCGGCTTGGCGAACAGCTGATAGACCTGACCGGCGCCGAGTTCGACCTGCTCTGGCTGCTGGCCAGCAATGCCGGCCGGGTATTGTCGCGCGAACAGATCTTCACCGCCCTGCGCGGTGTCGGCTATGACGGCCAGGACCGCTCCATCGATGTGCGCATCTCCAAGATTCGCCCCAAGATCGGCGACGACCCGATCCACCCACGCCTGATCAAGACCCTGCGCAGCAAGGGCTACCTGTTCGTCGGCGAGGCGCCATGAACAACTCGATCTTTCTGCGCATCTATGGCGGCATGCTCGGCGTGCTGGTGCTGGTGGCGCTGCTCGGCGTGCTCAGCCTGCACCTGGTCAACGAAGTGCGCGCCGCCCAGCACCGTGAGGGGCTGGCCCAGGGCACCTTCAGCCTGATGGCCGACAACCTGGCCGGGCAGAACGACACCGAACGCAAGCGCTCGCTGCTGATGTGGGAGCGCTTGCTCGGTGTGCCGCTGGCGCTGCAACCGATGTCGGCGCGTACCCTCGACGGTGGCCAGCGTGCCCGTTTGCATCGTGGCCTGGTGGTGGTAGAGAAGACCGGCCCGCACGCCGCACAGGTGCTGCGCAAGGTTGGCCGCGAGGATGTGCTGCTGGTGGCCCAGGTCAAGCAGGTCAGCGAGCAACTGGCGCGGGCCACCCTTTATCTGTTGGCTGACGAACTGGTGCGTTACCCGGTGACCGAGCAGCAGCAGCGCCTGGCGCAGATCAAGCAGAGCAAGGGCTTTGGCTTTGATATTGCCCTGCAGCGCCTGGAGCGGGTCGGCCTGGACGACGACCAGCGGCGTCGGGTCGAAGAGGGCGACACGGTCATGGCCTTGGGCAAGGATGGCGATTCGATCCGGGTGTTCTCGGGCCTGTCGGGGTCGCCCTGGGTGCTGGAAATCGGGCCATTGCATCAGCTCAACCCGTACCCGCCGCAGTTGTTGATTCTGATCGCCTTCCTCGGGCTGTGCCTGATCGGGCTGGTGGTGTACCTGCTGGTGCGTCAGTTGGAGCGGCGGGTGTCGGGCCTGGAAATCGCCGCCACGCGTATTGCCCAGGGCAGCCTGGACACCCGTGTACCGGCCGGTGACGCTGACTCGGTCGGGCGCCTGGCCGCAGCATTCAACGGCATGGCCGAGCACCTGCAGCGCTCGTTGACCATGCAGCGCGAGCTGGTGCGGGCGGTGTCTCACGAGCTGCGCACACCGGTGGCGCGGCTGCGTTTTGGCCTGGAGATGATCGAGACCGCGAGCACCGACCAGGCCCGCGCCAAGCACCTGGCCGGCATGGATGGCGACATCCAGGACCTGGACAAGCTGGTCGACGAGATGCTGACCTACGCGCGCCTTGAGCAAGGCGCGCCGGCCCTGAAGTTTCAGCGGGTCGATCTCGACGCATTGCTGGACCGGGTGATCGAAGAACTTGCGCCGCTGCGGGCTGAAATCAAGGTGGTACGCGGCGCCTGCCAAGGCGCTGAATCAGATGGCGCCTGGGTTGAGGCCGAGCCGCGCTACCTGCACCGGGCCCTGCAAAACCTGGTGAGCAACGCCATGCGCCATGCCGAGGGCGAGGTGCGCCTGAGTTACCAGCTGGGGCAGCAACGCTGCAGGGTCGATGTGGAAGATGACGGGCCGGGTATCCCGGAAGGCGTCTGGGACCGCATCTTCACGCCCTTCACCCGGCTCGACGACAGCCGCACGCGTGCCTCGGGCGGGCATGGGTTGGGCCTGTCGATCGTGCGGCGGATCATCTACTGGCACGCAGGCCGGGCCACGGTAGGGCGCAGCGAGGCCCTTGGCGGCGCCTGCTTCAGCCTCAGCTGGCCACGGGCACAGGCGCCGCAGTGAGGGTCAGACGCTGACCAAGCTGAGCAGGTGGCCGTCTTGAAGGCAGAACTGGCCCTGCAGCTCGCTGCCCTGTTGCCACTCGGGTGACAGGTCGGTGAGCAGGCGCAGGCGGGCCAGGCCCTCGGCCGACCATTCCAGCACTTCGGCGTGCTCAAAATAGAAACGCTGGCGGGTTAGCGGGTAGAGGGTTTTGAACAGGCTTTCCTTGAGCGAGAAGGTCAGGGTCACTGCCAGGCCGAGCTGGTTGCGGTCCAAGCGCTCAAGTTCTGCTGGCGTGAGGATTTCGGCCATCAGGCGCTCGGCGCGTTCGTCATCCAGCAGTGACTCCTGATCCAGGCCCAGGCCGCGGCAACTGCCCTGGCCCGCGACAATGGCAGCGGCCCAGCCTTTGCCGTGGGTGATCGAGCCGTGGATGCCGGCAGGCCAGATGGGCGAGCGGTCTTCATGGGTGCCTGGCACATAGTCGCGGCCGTCAAGGTGTTGCAGTGCGGCGCGGGCGCAGACACGGCCGGCCAGGTACTCGGCCTGGCGCTTGGCCACCGAGCGTTGCAGGCTGGCGCTTTGTGCAATGCCGGCACGCTGGAAGTCGTCGGCAGCCAGGTGAGCGGGGTCGAAGGCACAACTGACCAGGACGGCGCCCGGCAGCGGCCGAGGCAGGGGCCAGTGGTGCTGGAGTGGGGCGCAGCAAGTGGGGAGTCTGTTCATGGGCGCTATTGTGCCAGCCGCGACGGATGTGTGGGAGCGGCCTTGCGTCGCGATGGGCCGCAAAGCGGCCCCGGCGATCGTTACTTGAACACTTTCTTGAAGAACGCCTGCATATCCGCCCACGCGCTTTCATCGGCGGCCTTGTTGTAACCAATGTCCGGCCCGCCATGCTCGCCATGGCTCAAGCGGTCGGCATCGGGGTTGGTGAAGCCATGCTTGGCCCCGGGGATGCTGACGAACTGATAATTGACCTTGGCCGCGTCCATTTCCGCCTTGAACGCGGTGACCTGCTCCTCGGTGACCATGCTGTCCGCCGCGCCGTGTTCAACCAGTATGTCGGCCCTGACCACGCCAGGCTTGGCCGGTGTCTGGGTGGCCAGCGCGCCATGAAAACTCACCACGCCATCGAGCTTCTCTCCCCGACGCGCCGCATCGAGTACCACCTTGCCACCGAAGCAGTAACCCACGGCGCCCAGTTGATGCTTGTTGACGTTCGGCTGCTTTTTCAGCAGTTCGAGGCCGGCGTCGAAACGCGCCGCCGCCGCGGCCGGGTCCTTCATCGCTTCGGCCATGAATGCCTGGGCATCCTGCGGATGCTCGGTGTGCTTGCCATCGCCGTACATGTCGATGGCCATCGCCTTGTAGCCCAGCGCAGCCAAGTCTCGTGCGCGACGCTTGGCATAGTCGTTCAGGCCCCACCATTCGTGCACCACGACGATGCCTGGGCGCTTGTCGTCCAGCGCATCGTCGTAGGCGTAGTAGCCGACGAGGCGGTTGCCGTCGTCGTCCTGGTAGGGGATCTCGCGGGTCACTACTGCCGCCTGGGCGAGGGCGGCGCTGCACATCAGGGTCAGGGCTAGCAGGGCACGCATGTTTACAACTCCTTGTCTTGCGGACAGTTCGTTCAGCCGTGGTTCAGCCAGGGTTCAGTCACGGTTCAGGGTGCCTTCCTTACTCTAGCTTCCAGACCGAAACAGCGCATCCAACTGGAGTACGAAGCCTTGAAAACCATCAATACCTTGCTCGCCGCCATGGCCGTCTGCGCCGCTGGCGTCACCACCGCCCAGGCCGCCGACGACACCTTCGCCAGCCTGACCTATGGCCAGACCAGCGACAAAGTCCGCAAGTCCGGCCTGCTGCAGCGCAACACCGACCACCTGAACGCCGACGGCATCATCGGCAAGGACGACACCTGGGGTGTACGTGTCGGCAAAATCAACGACCAGGGTCGCTACTACATGACCTACGACAACGTCTCGGGCGACCACAGCGGCCTCAAGCTGCGCCAGGAAAACCTGCTGGGCAGCTATGACCTGTTCCTGCCGGTGGGCGACACCACCAAACTGTTCGGCGGTGGCAGCCTGGGCATGACCAAGCTGACCCAGGACTCCCCAGGTGCCAGCCGTGATACCGACTATGGCTACGCCGTGGGCCTACAGGCAGGCGTGATCCAGGAAATCACCGACAAGGCTTCGGTGGAGTTGGGCTACCGTTACCTGCGCACCAATGCCGCTACTGAGGTTGGCGCCAGTGGCGGGCCCAAGGACGGCACCCTGCGCCTGACCAGCAGTGCACAGACTTACCTGTCGGCCAACTACAAGTTCTGAGGTAGTTGTTATCCTGTACCGGCCGCTTCGCAGCACAAGGCTGCTCCAGGCGCAGAGATCGCCCGATGGAGCAGCCTTGTGCTGCGAAGAGGCCGGCACAGGCCATAAAAAAAGGAGCTTCACATGAAACTGCTGGTGGTCGAGGACGAAGCGCTGCTTCGCCATCACCTCTACACCCGTCTGGGCGAAAGCGGCCACGTGGTCCAGGCCGTCGCCGACGCCGAAGAGGCGCTGTACCAAGCCGAGCAGTACCACTTCGACCTGGCCGTGATCGACCTGGGGCTGCCCGGCATGAGCGGCCTGGAACTAATCGGCCGCCTGCGCAGCCAGGACAAGACTTTCCCCATCCTCATCCTGACCGCCCGTGGCAACTGGCAGGACAAGGTCGAAGGCCTGGCCGCCGGTGCCGACGACTACCTGGTCAAACCCTTTCAGTTCGAAGAGCTCGAGGCGCGCCTCAACGCCCTGTTGCGCCGCTCCAGCGGGTTTACCCAGTCGACCATTGCTGCAGGGCCACTGGTACTCGACCTCAACCGCAAACAGGCGGCCCTGGACGATCAGCCCCTGGCCCTGACCGCCTACGAATACCGCATCCTCGAATACCTCATGCGCCATCATCAGCAGGTGGTGGCCAAGGACCGTCTGATGGAGCAGCTCTATCCAGGCGATGAAGAACGGGACCCCAATGTCATCGAGGTGCTGGTCGGGCGCCTGCGCCGCAAGCTGGAGGGTGAGCAGGGGTTCAAACCCATCGACACGGTGCGCGGGCTGGGTTACCTGTTCACCGAGCGCTGCCGATGATCCGCTCCCTGCGGGTGCGCCTGATGCTGGCCGCCGCAGTGCTGGCGCTGCTGTTCATGCTGGCGCTGCTGCCTGCCTTGCAGAAGGCGTTCAGCCTGGCCCTGCAGGAGTCCATCGAGCAACGCCTGGCCTCGGACGTGACCACGCTGATCTCCGCCGCCCGCATTGAGCACGGCCAGTTGCAGATGCCCACCCTGTTGCCGGACGAGCGCTACAACCTGCCCTACACCGGCCTGCTGGGTTATATCTTCGACCGCGACGGTAACCTGGTGTGGCAGTCACGGGCCACTGCAGACCAGAACATCAACTACCGGCCCCGCTATGACGGCCGTGGCAACGAATTCGCCCGCACCCATCAGGCCAATGGCGATGAGTTCTTCGTCTATGACGTCGAGATCAAGCTGCTCGGCGGCCAGAGCGCGGCCTACAGCATCGTTGCGCTGCAGCCGGTGCGCGAGTACCAGCACACCCTCGATGGCCTGCGCGAAAAGCTCTACCTGGGGTTTGGCGCCGCGCTGCTGGCGCTGCTGGTGCTGCTCTGGGCCGGCTTGACCTGGGGGCTGCGTTCGCTGCGGCGGTTGAGCCGGGAGCTGGACGAGGTCGAGGCGGGGGCACGGGACGGCTTGAGCGGCGAGCACCCGCGTGAACTGCTGCGCCTGACCGGTTCGTTGAACCGTCTGCTGCACAGCGAACGTGAGCAGCGTCAGCGCTATCGCGACTCGTTGGACGACCTGGCGCACAGCCTCAAGACACCGTTGGCGGTGTTGCAGGGGGTCGGCGAGAGCCTGCGCCAGCGCAGCGGCGAGCGCGAACAGGCGCGGGTGCTGCAGAGCCAGATCGAACGCATGAGCCAGCAGATCGACTATCAACTGCAGCGCGCCAGTTTGCGCAAGAGCGGCCTGGTGCGCCACAGCGTGCTGCTCAAGCCGCTGCTCGACAGCTTGTGCAGCACGCTGGCCAAAGTCTATCGAGATAAGCGTGTCAGCGTCGCACTGGAGATCCCCGAGGCCGCGCAGGTACCAATGGAGCAGGGCGCCTTGCTGGAGCTGCTTGGCAACCTGCTGGAGAACGCCTACCGGCTGAGCCTGGGCCAGGTGCGGGTAAGCCTGGAAGAGGCGCCAGGGCAACTGACGCTGTGCATTGAAGACGATGGGCCGGGGGTACCGGCCGATCAGCGCGAGCGCATTCTGGAGCGTGGTGAGCGGCTGGACAGCCAGCACCCGGGGCAGGGCATCGGGCTGGCGGTGGTCAAGGACATCGTCGACAGCTATGACGCCGGCTTGAGTTTGGGCGATTCGCCGCTGGGTGGTGCAGCGTTCCGGATCACCTTCAAGCTGGATTGATCTGCAGCCAGTAGCGGCCCATGATGGGCGGATTCCCGCCATCCGCCCTTGTACAAATCCCGCCACCGGGCGGAAATCCGCCAGCCTTCCTCAGCTTTTTCGCCCTGTCGTTGGGCAATGATCCCTAGCAAACAGTGCCTTTGCACCCTTCTTGGGCAATTTGGCATTGCCCTTGCTATTGATCCTGGCAGAGGCCTGCCCAGGCAGCTCGAACACAACGACAAATCCCTCCATGTGCAGGAGGGTTAGCGATTCAGGTGCCTTCGCCCTGGGAAGGGTGAAACCGGCACACTTGAGGAAATTAGCCATGACGACACGTCAGCCGCTGTACAAATCCCTGTATGTCCAGGTGTTGGTCGCCATCACCATCGGCATCCTGCTCGGCCACTTCTACCCGGAAACCGGCGTCGCCCTCAAACCCCTGGGTGACGGGTTCGTCAAACTGATCAAGATGGTCATCGCCCCGATCATCTTCTGCACCGTGGTCAGCGGCATCGCCGGCATGCAGAGCATGAAGTCGGTAGGCAAGACCGGCGGCTACGCGCTCCTGTACTTTGAGATCGTTTCCACCATCGCCCTGATCATTGGCCTTGTCGTCGTCAACGTGGTCAAGCCAGGCGCTGGCATGCACATCGACGTCTCCACCCTGAACGCCAGCAGCGTGGCCGCCTACGCCGCCGCCGGCGCGCAGCAGACCACCGTTGGCTTCCTGCTCAACATCATCCCCAACACCGTGGTCGGTGCCTTCGCCAACGGCGACATCCTGCAAGTGCTGATGTTCTCGGTGATCTTCGGTTTCGCCCTGCACCGCCTGGGCAGCTATGGCAAGCCGGTGCTCGACCTGATCGACCGCTTCGCCCATGTCATGTTCAACATCATCAACATGATCATGAAACTGGCCCCGGTCGGTGCCTTCGGCGCCATGGCCTTCACCATCGGCCAGTACGGTGTGGGTTCGCTGGTGCAGCTGGGCTACTTGATGGCCTGCTTCTACGTGACCTGCCTGCTGTTCGTCCTGGTGGTCCTCGGTGGTATCTGCCGCGCCCACGGCTTCAGCGTCATCAAGCTGATCCGCTACATCCGCGAAGAGCTGATGATCGTGCTGGGCACTTCCTCCTCCGAGTCCGCCTTGCCACGCATGCTGGCCAAGATGGAGCGTCTGGGTGCGAAGAAATCCGTGGTTGGCCTGGTGATCCCGACCGGTTACTCGTTCAACCTGGACGGCACCTCGATCTACCTGACCATGGCTGCCGTGTTCATCGCCCAGGCGACTGACACCACCATGGACATCACCCACCAGATCACCCTGCTGCTGGTGCTGCTGGTTGCCTCCAAAGGTGCTGCAGGCGTGACCGGTTCGGGCTTCATCGTGCTGGCCGCCACCCTGTCGGCTGTTGGCCACCTGCCGGTTGCCGGCCTGGCGCTGATCCTGGGTATCGACCGCTTCATGTCCGAAGCCCGCGCCCTGACCAACCTGGTCGGTAACGCCGTTGCTACCGTGGTCGTGGCCAAGTGGGTCAACGAAATGGACGACGACAAGCTGGCATCGGAACTGGCATCCGGCGGCGCACCGCTGGAAGATACTCGCCCGACCGACGACCTCGGCGTGGCTGAAGGCCCGGCTCGCTGATCGCGCGCTGAAATGAAAAAGGCGACCTTCGGGTCGCCTTTTTTGTAGCTGCTTGGATCAACGGTCGAGGACCACTTCCAGCACGCGGATCTGTTCCGGTTGCGGATAGTGCCAGCGCACCTGCACATCCCAGAACTTCACCCCGTATACCCGCTCCGGTGCGGGTACCTGATACGCCGGTCGAGGGTCCTGTCCCAGGCACTGCTCGATCAGCTCCACCAGGGGTTCACCCAGGCGCAGGGCATGCTCGCGGGCCTGGGGCAGGGCATTGTCGTGCCACGCTACGGCGATTGCGGCAGGTGCTTCGCTGGCCATCTGGTTACGGGCGCCGGCAATGCTGTCGGCGTACGGTACGTAGGGCTTGATATCCAGCACCGGGGTGCCATCGAGCAAGTCGATCCCGGAAAGCAGCAGGCGCCCCGGCTCGACGCCCTCCAGGCGTACCACCGACTGGCCGATACCGTTGGGCCGGTGGGTGGCACGGGTGGCGAACACCCCCATGCTCTTGTTGCCGCCCAGGCGAGGTGGGCGCACTTTCAGGCGTGGCGTGTCTTCCAGGGCCTGGTGGAACAGAAACAGCAGCCACACATGGCTGACCTGTTCCAGGCCCGCCACGGCATCACCCTGGTCGAACGGTGGCAGCAACTCCAGCACACCACGCGCCGCAGGTGCCAGCTGTGGCTGGCGCGGGATGGCGAACTTTTCCTTGAAGCAGGAGCGGACGATGCCGACCGATGAAACCGTATGCTGCATGGCCACTCAGCCGCGCACGCGTAGGGTCAGGCCCTTGAGGAAGTTGCGCAGCAGTTGGTCGCCGCAGGGCCGGTAGTTGTCATGGCCGACCTTACGGAACAGGGCGCTGAGCTCGGGCTTGGAGACCGGGAAGTTGACCGACTTGAGTATTACGTGCAGGTCTTCTTCCTTGAGCTCGAATGCGACCCGCAGCTTTTTCAGAATGGTGTTGTTGGTCACCGGCAGTTCGACCGGCTGTGCAGGGCGGCTGTCGTCCTTGCCACGGCGGTGGATCACCAGGCCATCAAGAAAGTGCGCCATGACCGGCTCGGGGCAGCGCACGAAACCTGGCTCTTCCTCTTTCTTGAGGTAGTTGGCCAAGGCCTCGGCGGTGACGTCCAGGCCAGACAGCTTGATGATGCCGACCATTTTGGCATCGTTGATCTTGAGCATGTAGCGCAGGCTGCGCAGTACATCGTTGTGGTTCATTTGACTCGAATCCTGTTCTGAGCCGCGCGATCCGGCGCGGCGGTATTGCTTAGAAGCGTTCGCTGGAGGCCATGTAACGCCACTGTCCCAGTGGCAGCTTGCCCATGGACACACCGCCCAGGCGAATGCGGCGCATGCTGATTATCTGCAGGCGCAGGCTGGCGCACAGCTCGGAAATTTGCCCCGGTTGCGGGTTTTTCAAGGCCAGGCGCAGGTGGGTTTCGTTCTGCCAGCTGGCTTTGGCCTTGGGCAGCTCCCGGTCATTGCGCATGACACCACGAGCCAGGCGTTCCAGCGCCTGTGGCGTGGCTTCGCCGCTGACTTCGATGATGTATTCCTGCTCCAGGCGACGCAGGTCGGCGTCGATCTTGCGGGAAACCCGCCAATCCTGGGTGAACACCTGCAGGCCGCTGGCGCCGCGCTCCAGCGGGGCAATGCAGGACAACTTGGTGAAGTGCCCATGCAGGGGGCGTACCCCTTCACGGTGCGCCTCGCTGAGGCTGTCCATGGTCATGCTGATACGTGCCGACTCGGTGTCCAGGCCGGCAGGCTGGTTGAGCAGGAGGGTCACGGGCTCAAGGTTCTCGGCACGCGCGCCGGGCAGCAGCGCGACCTGCTGGCCTTCGACCTTGAACTGCGGCTGCTCGACCACCACGCCATCGACCGTGACCCAGCCGCCTTCGATATACAGCTCGGCTTCGCGGCGGGAGCAGCCGAACTGCTCGATAAGGCGTTTGGACAGGCGGACGGGCTCAGACATGACGACGATTCGCAAAGGCAGGGAAAGGCCGTCATTGTACCTGCCTGAACGGCCGAAGGGCTGGGAATCTGTGTCATTTACGCCGTTTTGGCGAGAGAGTACGGCAGCCGGGTCAGGCCTCTGCGCGGATCAGTCGCAGGTGCAGCAAGGGGTAGGGCTGCCCCAGCCCATCGGTCTCTGAACGGCCGACTACCTCAAAACCTTCGTGCAGATAGAACCCCAAGGCTTGGGGGTTCTGTTCGTTGACGTCCAGGCGTTCGGCATTGAGCTCCTTGATGGCATAGTGCAGCAGCCGCTTGCCAATGCCCTTGCCGCGCCAGGCGGGCGCGACGAACAGCATGTCCACCTGCCGCTTGGACACCCCGGCAAAGCCCTGGATACGCTGGTGTCGGTCCTTGCAACAGATCAGCATGACCGCGTCGAGGTACTGGCGCAGTACATGCTCGCGAAGCAGGACGATGTAGGCATCAGGCAGGAAGTCGTGGGTCGCGCGCACTGAGTCTTCCCAAACCTGAGTCAGTTCGGGGTAATCGCTCAGGTGTGGTGTTTGTAGCGTCGAGACCTGGACCATCCGCGTATTCCTCCTGTGGATTGAGGAAAACATAGATGCAAAAGCCAGAAGTGGCCTGGGAGATGTTGGGGCTGCTTTGCAGCCCCCGGCATTACAAAGGTGATGCGTCGATCAGACAGGCTCAGCCCACATGTCGTACTCGTCGGCATCCACCACCCGGCAACGCACTTTGTCGCCCGGTTTGAAACCGTGGTCGCCATCGATGAACACGCTGCCGTCGATCTCCGGTGCATCGAAGAAGCTGCGGCCAACCGAACCTTGCTCCTCGACTTCGTCGATCAGTACTTCGATCTCCTTGCCGATGCGCAGTTGCAGGCGGGCGCTGCTAATGGCCTGCTGATGCGCCATGAAGCGGTCCCAGCGGTCCTGCTTGACGTCATCTGGCACTTCGTCCAGGCCCAGGTCATTGGCCGGGGCACCTTCGACAGGCGAATACTGGAAGCAGCCGACGCGGTCGAGCTGGGCTTCGGTCAGCCAGTCGAGCAGGTACTGGAAGTCTTCTTCGGTCTCGCCGGGGAAGCCGACGATGAAGGTCGAACGGATCACCAGCTCAGGGCACTGCTCGCGCCAGTTCTTGATGCGCGCCAGGGTGCGGTCTTCGAAGGCCGGGCGCTTCATCGACTTGAGCACCTTGGGGCTGGCGTGCTGGAAGGGGATATCCAGGTACGGCAGGATCTTGCCGGCGGCCATCAGCGGGATCACGTCGTCGACGTTCGGGTACGGGTACACATAGTGCAGGCGCACCCAGGCGCCCAGGCTGCTCAGCGCTTCGCACAGCTCGAGCATTCGGGTCTTGACCGGGCGGCCGTTCCAGAAGTCGGTCTTGTACTTGACGTCGACGCCGTAGGCGCTGGTGTCCTGGGAAATTACCAGGATCTCCTTGACGCCCGCCTTGACCAGGCGCTCGGCCTCGCTCAGCACTTCACCCACCGGGCGGCTGACCAGCTTGCCGCGCATCGACGGGATGATGCAGAAGCTGCAGCTGTGGTTGCAGCCTTCGGAAATTTTCAGGTACGCATAGTGGCGCGGGGTCAGCTTGATGCCCTGTGGCGGCACCAGGTCGATCAGCGGGTTGTGGTCCTGGCGCGGCGGTACCACTTCGTGCACGGCGTTGACCACCTGCTCGTACTGCTGCGGGCCGGTAACCGACAGCACGCTCGGGTGCACATCACGGATGCTGCCTTCCTCGACACCCATGCAGCCGGTGACGATGACCTTGCCGTTTTCCTTGATCGCTTCGCCGATCACTTCGAGCGACTCGGCCTTGGCGCTGTCGATGAAGCCGCAGGTGTTGACCACCACCACGTCGGCGTCCTCGTAAGTAGGCACGACTTCATAACCTTCCATGCGCAGCTGGGTCAGAATGCGCTCGGAATCGACCAGGGCTTTAGGGCAACCCAGGCTTACGAAACCTACCTTAGGAGTGGCGGGAGTGGTGGACATGACTAACCTCGGTATTGAATACAGGTCGCCCGGCCGGAAACGGGGGCGATCTTGACGGGCGCTTTTTGGCGCCTCTGATCAAAAAGTGCGCAATTCTAGCGAGCGTAAGGTCGCTTGACTAGCAGAAATACGACGAACGCTGCGCTATGCTTCGCGCCGTTGCGCCTAGGCATCTGCCATGCCCAGGCGCGGGGGTGAATTCTATCGGCCCAGAGGGCCGTCTGCGGGAGTGGTCGATGGTTCAGGCAAGCAGTCATGCCGAAGGCGGACACGAGGGAAAGCAGGGCGCGACGCGGTCGCTGGGCCTGCTCGTGGCGGCTGTCGGGGTGGTTTATGGCGATATCGGCACCAGCCCGCTGTATACACTCAAGGAAGTCTTTACCGGTGGCTATGGAGTGCCGGTCAACCATGACGGCGTGCTGGGGATCCTGTCGCTGATCCTCTGGTCGCTGCTGTGGGTGGTGTCGTTCAAGTACGTGATGTTCATCCTGCGTGCCGACAACCAAGGCGAGGGTGGCACCATGGCGCTTACCGCACTGGCGCGGCGGGCCACGGCGGCCCATCCACGGCTGCGTACATTGATGGTTATCTGCGGGTTGATTGGTGCTTCGCTGTTCTATGGCGACAGCATGATCACCCCGGCAGTGTCGGTGCTGTCGGCTGTAGAGGGCATGGGCCTGGCCTTCGACGGCATCGATCACTGGGTGGTCCCGATCTCGCTGGTGGTGCTGGTGGCGCTGTTCCTGGTGCAGAAGCATGGCACCGAGAAGATCGGCAAGTTGTTTGGCCCGATCATGGTGGCCTGGTTCGTGGTGCTAGGGGCCTTGGGGGTGCATGGCATCTCGCAGAGCCCGGAAGTGCTCAGGGCGTTCAACCCAGGCTGGGCGGTGAACTTCTTCATCGTTCATCCCGGCATGGGGGTGGCCATTCTCGGCGCCGTGGTGCTGGCGCTGACCGGTGCCGAGGCGCTGTACGCCGACATGGGCCACTTCGGCCGTAAACCCATCGCCCGCGCCTGGTTCGCCCTGGTGCTGCCGGCGCTGGTGCTCAACTATTTTGGCCAGGGCGCAATGCTGCTGCAAAACCCGGAGGCGGCGCGCAACCCCTTCTACTTGCTGGCACCCTCCTGGGCATTGCTGCCGTTGGTGGGGTTGGCAACCATGGCCACGGTGATTGCTTCGCAAGCGGTGATTTCCGGGGCGTTCTCCCTGACCCGTCAGGCGATTCAGCTGGGGTACATACCGCGCATGCAGATCCAGCACACCTCCAGCGATGAGCAGGGGCAGATCTACATCGGTGCGGTGAACTGGACGCTGATGGTCGGCGTGGTGCTGCTGGTCATTGGTTTCGAGTCTTCCGGGGCCCTGGCCGCGGCGTACGGTGTGGCGGTCACCGGCACCATGCTGATGACCACGATTCTGGTGTCGGCGGTGATGTTGCTGCTATGGAAGTGGCCCCCGGTGCTGGCGGTGCCGATTCTGCTGGGCTTTCTGTTCGTGGATGGGCTGTTCTTCGCTGCCAACGTGCCGAAGATCGTGCAGGGCGGGGCCTTCCCGGTACTGGCGGGCGGCGTTCTTTACTTGTTGATGAGCACCTGGAAGCGCGGCAAGCAGATCCTCGTAGAACGTATCGATGAGGGTGCGCTGCCGCTGCCGGTATTCATCAGCAGCATCCGCATACAACCGCCGCACCGGGTCGAAGGCACAGCCGTGTTCCTGACTGCGCGGCCGGACGCCGTACCCCATGCGCTGTTGCACAACATGCTGCACAACCAGGTGCTGCACAGCCAGGTGGTGCTGCTGACGGTGGTCAGCGAGGACCGGCCACGGGTGCCGGAGCAGGAGCGCTTCGAGGTGGAAGCCTATGGCGACGGGTTCTTCCGCGTCCTGTTGCATTTTGGCTTCATGGACGAGCCGGACGTGCCGGCGGCCTTGAAGCTGTGCCATCTGGAGGACCTGGATTTCAGCCCGATGCGCACGACCTACTTCCTCAGCCGCGAAACAGTGATTGCTTCGCGGCTGGAGGGCATGTCGCGCTGGCGCGGAAATCTGTTCGCGTTCTTGCTCAAGAATGCCAACGGCAATCTGCGGTTCTTCAATCTGCCGTTGAACCGGGTGATCGAACTGGGCACCCAGGTCGAGATCTGATCCGCAGCCTGATGGGCCTGGTGCCCAGGCCTACAAAAAGGCTCTCAGTTCTGTTCCGCCACACTCGACTTGCCCTGGCGCGTCTCGATCTCGCCGATCAGGCGCTTGGCCAGGGCAGGGTAGTTCTCGTCGAAGTGGTGCCCACCCGGCAGCTTCAGGCGCTCACCGACGGCCGTCTTCTCGGTGCAACCGCTTTCGTCGGTCTCTTCCACGCCATACACGCACACCACCTTGGACGCAGGCAGCTTGGCCATTTCCGGCCCAGTGGGTGCCTCCTGGCCTTCCTTGCCCAGCCAGCCTTCGACCTCGATCTCGAAACTGCCGCTGCGGGCGAAGGCCAGTAGCATCACCGCGTCGATGCGTTGCTGGTCCTCGGCCGGCAGGCGGTTGTAGATCGCTGGCAGCACGTCGGCGCCAAACGAATAGCCGGTCAATACAAAGCGCTTGGTACCCCATTTCTGGCGATAGTGCTGCATCAGTTCCGACAGGTCGGCGGCGCTTTGCTCGGGGGTCTTGTGTTGCCAGTAATAGCGCAGGGTGTCGATGCCGACCACCGGGTAGCCCAGTTTGGCCATCTCCCCGGCCACGTCGCGGTCCAGGTCGCGCCAGCCGCCGTCCCCAGAGAGAAACAAGGTGACGGTATCAGTGGTTTGCCCAGCCGGCACCTCGACCACCGGAATGGCCAGGGCATTGCCATCGTGACCGACCAGGGCTTGGGTCAGTTGCAATTTGAGCACCTGAGGCAAGTGGATGTCGTAATCGCTGATGCTGGTTTCGGCGTTGGCCTGGTCGCGCACGAAGGCTGCGCTGGCGTCATCCGGGTTGTCGTTCCAGGCGACGTTCCAATGGCCATGGGCCGCTGACTTGGGCAGCGCGGCCTGGCAGCCGGGTTGCTCCAGGGTGAAGTCGACGGAAATGGCCCGCGCCTTGTCGTCGGTCTGTGCGGCCAGCCAACGCCAGGCCTGTGCCGCGCCTGGGCCGATACCGGCCACCAAAGTCGGTTTTTCCGACAGCTGGGCCAATGCCAGGTCCAGCGCTTGTTGCTGGAGGGTGCAGTCGTTGGGCGGCAGGATCACCTGCACCAGCTGGGCTTCCCCGGCCTGGCTCAGGTCCAGCAACTGCTTGTCGGTCAGGGCCTGGTCCTGAGGTACGCCGATGGCGACCCGGGCCTTGGCGTGCACGCCAGGGGTGACACGGGTAATGCTGGTGTTATTGAGGGTCAGCTGCTCAAGGCGCGCCTCGGGCGCAGGGCGCGTCCACAGCCAGAAGGCCACGGCAGCGCCCAGGGCGGCGAGCAGCAGCGGTATCACCAGGTACAGCCAATAGCGTCGGATCATCAGCGTTTCACCAATCCAGTCAGGCCGCCAGCGATCAGGGCGGCAGTGTCGGCCAGTGCCACCAGCGGGTCGAGCCCGGCCGGCACGGCCATGTAACGGGGTTCCCAGTCCGGTTGGAACTTGTCCTTGAAGCGTCTAAGCCCCTGGAAGTTGTAGAGCTGTTCGCCGCGGCGGAACACCATCGAGCCCAGGCGCTGGGTCAAGGGCGCACCGCGCCGTGGCTGCAGCCCGGAAAGCGGGACCATGCCCAGGCTGAAGCGGGCGTAGTCGTGGCTTTTGTAGTGCAGGATCAACCCGATCATCATGAATTCCATGGTCAGCTTTGGTGCTTCGGGGTGTGCACGCATCAGGTCGAGGCTGGCCAGCGCGTTGCCGTGGGTTTCCAGCAGGTTGGCAAATGCCACCGGCCGGCCCTGGAAGCGAATCAGGGCGATGCGAAAGTGCTGCAGGTACTCGGGGCTGAAACGCCCGAGCGAGAAGCCTTTCTCGCGCACGTTCTTGCCACCCAGCCAGGCATCGGAAATGTCCTTGAGCTCTGCCAGCGGGGCGTGACCGGGCTCGTGGATTTCCAGGCTTAGGCCGTCACGGCCACCGCGGTTCCAGGTGTAGCGCAGGTCTTTCATCTCCTTGCCCTTGGCTTCGAGGTCAAAGCGGCGCAGGTCGACCCGGGCTTCCTCGCCGAGCTTGAGTGCGGTCAGGCCAATGTCCATGTAGAACGGCAGGTTCTCCGCCCGGACCTGATAGAACACTGGCCGGGCGTGGTGCAGGTCGCACAGGTCACGGAACTGCCAGATCATCTCGGCGCGCTCCTGGGCGGGGCCGATCGGGTCATACAAGGCGACCAGGCTCCGACCGCGACGGGCGTACATGAGGAAGGCGTTGTCACCGGGGTGGAACAGCAAGGCCTTGTCGCCGGTCAGGGCCAGGCCGCCATCGGGTTGGTCGGACGCCAGCAGGATGCGGTTGGCACGTTGCAGCTCTTCGTCATCGGGCAGGTGGATCACCGGTGGTGCGGTACGCAGCAGCCAGGTCAGGGCGACTGCCAGCAACAGCACCGCGCTGCCCATGGCGGCGCGCAGGCCACGCGGTGCGTCGGCATCCAGGGTGAACTGCCACCACAACTGGTGGCTGTAGGGGACATCCTGATAGGCGAACAGCAGCAGCCACACTGAAGCACCGACCACGCAGGCACTGGCCACCAGGAATACCGGCGAGAAGGGCAGCTCCAGCAGGCGGCTGGGGCGGTAGAACGAGCGACGGAACAGGGCAAGCAGCGCGGCGGTGAAGGTCAGCAGGCAGGCTTCTTCCCAGTCGAAGCCCTTGAGCAATGACAGCAATGCACCGACCAGCAGCAATGTCGTGGTCAACAGCCAGGCCGCAGACAGGCGTCGGCGCAGGCCTTGGGCCAGCAGCAGGCAGAGCACGCCTATCAGGCTGGCGCCGAAGTGCGATGCATCGATCAGGCGATGGGGGACCAGAAACCCCATGTGTTCCAGGCGCGTGTCGATCTCAGGCGTGGCACCCGAGAACAGCAGTACCACACCAGACAGAAACACCAGGATCGACAACACCGGTGCGGCCAGCCCCGAGGCGACCTTGATGGCCTGTTGCGCGAACAGCAGGCGCCGGGCTTCGTTGGCCAGCAGCAGCACACAGGCCAGCAGCAGCGGCAGCACCACATAGATCAGGCGATACAGCAGCAGGGCGGCAGCCAGTGGCGCGGCGCCCAACTGGTCGGCAAAGGCGGCCAGCAAGATCGCCTCGAACACGCCGACGCCACCGGGTACATGGCTGAGTACGCCAGCGGCCAGGGCCAGCAGGTAGACCAGGATAAAGGCGCCAAACGGCGGTGCCACTGGCAGCAGGAGATACAGCACGGTGGCGGCGGCGGCCACGTCCAGGGCAGTGATCAGCATTTGCAGGGCAGCCAGGCGAGCGCCCGGCAGGCGCAAGGTGCGGCGGCCCAGTTGAACCAGCAGGTTATCGGCCAACGGTTGTTCGGCCAGGCGTCTGCGGTAAAGCCCCATCACCAGCACCGCAAACAGCACCAGTACGGCTGCGGCAATGCCTGCCAGCAGGCCCGGCGAAAGGCCCAGCGCAGTCGAGGCGGCCGGCAGATCGCTCAAGGTCGCCAAGGCCGCCAGAGGCGGCAGTGCACAGCCCAAGGACAGGCTGGCAAACACGGTCATCCGTGCGACTTCTGCGGCCCCAAGCCCCTGTCGGGCATACAGGCGGTAGCGCACCGAGCCCCCCGAGAGCATTGACAGGCCGATAGCGTTACCGATGGCGAAGGCGCTGAAGCCGCCCAGAATCAAACTACCCGCAGGCAGTTTCACGCCGGCATAGCGGCTGGCCGACCATTCGTACCCCAGCAGAATGACGAACCCGGCTGCCGTAGCCAGCAAGGCACCCAGCAGTGACTGCGTCGGCACGCTGAGCATGGCATCGTGCAGTGCATAGATGTCCAGTTCGCTCAGCAGGTGTCGGCAGGCAACCAATGCCATGGCGAACAGTACCAGCGTTACCGCCAGGCCAATGGGCTGGCGGTAGCGGCTCAGTCGCTCGATCATGGGCAGGCGCTGCGCAGCAGCCGGTAGCGCCGTAGCGAGCGGCACCGGAGGTTCGGGGTTGTGGGAGGTCATGAATCAATACCCCGAGCCGATAGCGCGAGGCGAGGGAGAGGTGCGGCCAAGTGAAAGTCCCTTAGGAAAACGTATCCAATATTACTCCGGGCACAGACGCTTTCAGCGGGCTGGCAGGGTTAAAGATAGTTCATCCTGAGTGCGACATCTCAAGCCTGGGGGAAAGGCTGAAGGCAAGCGGGTTGCGAGGCGACGAAACGTATGGGACCCAAAAACAACAAACCCCGCGCTGCTGTTACACAGGCGGGGTTTGTTCTGACGAATATGGTTGCGGGAGCCGGATTTGAACCGACGACCTTCGGGTTATGAGCCCGACGAGCTACCAGACTGCTCCATCCCGCGTCAGAGGTGCGCATTCTACAGCTTGTTGAAGCTGTGTAAAGCGTTAATTGTTGATTTCTCAACCTATTTTCTTCGGCATCATTTTCGATGCAAAGAAAAAGGCCACTGTGTTAACAGTGGCCTTTTCTTTATTTGGTTGCGGGAGCCGGATTTGAACCGACGACCTTCGGGTTATGAGCCCGACGAGCTACCAGACTGCTCCATCCCGCGTCTGTGGGGCGCATTCTACAGTTTAACGATTCAGTGTCAAGCGCTAACACTTGATTTCTCGTAACTTTTTGGCTGTCGTCTTTTTTTAGCGCAAAGAAAAAGGCCACTGCGTTAACAGTGGCCTTTTCTCGAATCTGGTTGCGGGAGCCGGATTTGAACCGACGACCTTCGGGTTATGAGCCCGACGAGCTACCAGGCTGCTCCATCCCGCGCCTGTGAGATCGAATTCTACGGATTTACGCACCTATGTCAAGCGTTTTTACTTAAAAAACCTTTTTCGTTCAAACCCTTAGCGTTTGATTAATGCGTGCGGGTCAGGCGGGGCGGGGCTTTCAGGCCGATTGTCGAACGATGCGGCGCGCAGGCTGTTGCGCCAGAGGGGGCATGCGATACTATCTGTATGAATCTACAGTACTGACGGTCATCCATGTCCTTGCGCAAGATCATCCATGTCGACTGCGATTGCTTCTACGCCGCGATCGAGATGCGTGATGACCCGCGCCTGGCCGGTCGGCCCATGGCGGTCGGCGGGTCGGCCGAGCATCGCGGGGTGATCGCCACCTGCAACTATGAAGCGCGCGCCTATGGTGTGCGCTCGGCCATGTCATCGCGGCATGCGCTCAAGCTGTGCCCTGACTTGTTGATCGTCAAGCCGCGTTTTGAAGCCTATCGCGAGGCATCGCGTGAGATTCACGCCATTTTTCGTGACTACACCGAGCTGATCGAGCCGTTGTCGCTGGATGAGGCCTACCTGGATGTAAGCGATAGCCAGTGGTATGCCGGTAGCGCCACGCGTATTGCTGAAGATATCCGCCGGCGCGTCGCCCGTACCTTGCATATCACGGTGTCGGCGGGTGTCGCACCCAACAAGTTCCTGGCCAAGATTGCCAGCGACTGGCGCAAGCCCAACGGGCTGTTTGTCATCACCCCGGGTGAGGTCGAAGCCTTTGTCGCTGCCTTGCCGGTGGCCAGGTTGCACGGCGTGGGCAAGGTTACGGCGGACAAGCTGGCGCGGATGGGCATCGACACGTGCCTTGACCTGCGTGAGTGGTCGCGCCTGGCGCTGGTGCGTGAGTTCGGCAGTTTTGGTGAGCGGCTGTGGGGGCTGGCGCGGGGTATTGACGATCGCGCCGTGCACAATGATAGCCGCAGGCAATCGGTCAGTGTGGAGAACACCTACGATACCGACCTGCCGGATCTGGCCAGTTGCCTGGAACGCCTTCCTGCATTGCTCGACAGCCTTGATGAGCGCATTGCCCGTATGGATAGCAGCTATCGGCCGGACAAGCCTTTCGTCAAGGTCAAGTTCCATGACTTCAGCCAGACGACAATGGAGCAGGCGGGGGCGGGCAGGGATCTGGAGAGTTACCGGCAGTTACTGAAGCAGGCGTTTGCACGGGGTGGCAAGCCGGTGCGCTTGCTGGGCGTAGGGGTAAGGCTGCGGGATTTGCGCGGTGCGCATGAGCAACTGGAGTTGTTTCCACCTAAATGAACAAGGGCCGCAAAGCGGCCCTGTTCATTTACTGCACGTCATTTATTGCACGCCAGGATCAGCCACTAACCGCCCGGTGGCCTTGGTCAGTGATTGCAAGAATTCCTGCTGCAGTTCCGGATCGTTGCGCGTCAGCTCGATCAGGCTCTGCTCCATTTCACTGGCTTCCTCTTCCAGGCCCAGCTCGGACAGGCGCTTGACCCGGTGCACCCACTGGCCGACATCATCGTCTTCCAGGTCGTCGAAGATCAGTTCGTGGGCTTCGAGCAGCTTGTTGCGCAGGGTGGCACTGACCAGCAGGCTGGCGTCACCGCGCACCGCATTGTCCTCATCGACCACCTGCAGGTGCAGGGTGCCGATGTGGTTGAGGTTCTGCTCCGAGAACGGGCTGTCGAGCAGGTTCAGGCGCAGTACGCCGTTCCTGTCGGTGGTCAGCTCGTGGTTCATCTTGCCGGCCTTGACCTCAACCAGGCGCTCGCTCCAGGGCAGGCTGGTGGATTCTTCGCGTTTGTCCTTTTGTACTTCGCTGATCCCGGCAAGGTTCTGCTGGGCGCGACCGTTGGACTGCACGTTCATGAACGGGTTGAGCCCCGCCACGCCATAGCTGAGCCAGTCGTGGGTCACGCTTTCAGGCAGGTTACCCAAGGCGAAGACGTTGACCACGTTGGCCCCCACGCCAGCCACCACAGCCACCGCACCCAGCGGGATCTCGTAGATCTCCCGCCAGGGCTGGTAGGGCGTGTAGCGGTCGTAGCGACGGGTGACTTCGAACTCGGTGACTTCGAAGCGCTTTTGCTCATGCACGCGCACACGTCGTTGCGGCAGCTCCATCACCTTCGGCTCGCCGACATCGATCTGCAGACTGTGTTCGAGCAGCTTTCGCTCGACGCGCTCCTCGTGCTCGCTGCGCTGGGACATCTGGTTGGCGCAGCCGCTGATGAGCAGGGCGCCGCACAGTGCGGCGCCCCCCAGGGTAAAGGTACTTCGCTTGGACATGATCACTCGTGCATTGATTATCAGCGGCGAACGCGGGCCTGCAGGAAGGACAGCACTTCATTGAGTGGCAGCGCTTGAGCATCCTGTTCGGTGCGGTGCTTGTATTCCAGATTGCCTTCGGCCAGGCCGCGGTCGCTGACGACGATGCGGTGCGGGATGCCGATCAGCTCCATGTCGGCAAACTTGATGCCAGGGCTGGTCTTCTTGTCGCGGTCGTCCAGCAGTACTTCGAAGCCGGCGGCGGTCAGTTCGGCATACAGCTTGTCGGTCGCCTCGCGAACCACCTCGGTTTCATAGCGCAGCGGCACCAGGGCGATCTGGAAAGGCGCCAGGGCGTCGTTCCAGATGATGCCTTTTTCGTCGTAGCTCTGTTCGATGGCGGCAGCGACCACACGGGACACGCCGATGCCGTAGCAACCCATGGACAGCACCACCGGCTTGCCGTTCTCGCCCAGTACCTGGCATTTGAGTGCCTCGCTGTACTTGGTGCCGAGCTGGAAGATGTGCCCGACTTCAATGCCGCGCTTGATCACCAGGGTGCCCTGGCCGTCCGGGCTCGGGTCGCCTTCGACGACATTGCGCAGGTCGGCGACTTGCGGAACCGGCAGGTCGCGCTCCCAGTTGACGCCGAAGTAGTGCTTGTCGTCGATGTTGGCGCCGATGCCGAAGTCGCTCATCAGGGCAACCGAACGGTCGATGATGCATTCCAGTGGCAGGTTCAGTGGGCCGAGCGAGCCTGCACCGGCGCCGATGGCGTCGCGCAGTTCAGCTTCGGTCGCCATGACCAGCGGGTCGGCAACCTGTTCCAGCTTGGTGGCCTTGATTTCGTTGAGCTCGTGGTCGCCACGGATGATCAGCGCGATCAGCTTGCCTTCTTCGGCGCCGCGCACGATCAGGGTTTTGACGGTCTTCTCGATCGGCAGGCCGAAGTTTTCGACCAGCTGGGCGATGGTCTTGGCATCCGGCGTGTCGACCAGGCGCAGCTCCTCGGCAGGGGCAGGGCGCACGGTTTCACGTGGGATGGCCTCGGCCTTCTCGATGTTTGCGGCGTAGTCGGAGCTGTCGCTGAAGATCACATCGTCTTCACCGGATTCGGCCAGGACGTGGAATTCGTGCGAGTAGCTGCCACCGATGGAGCCGGTGTCGGCTTGCACTGGGCGGAAGTCCAGGCCCAGGCGGGTAAAGACGTTGCTGTACGCCTGGTGCATGCGGTCGTAGGTTTCCTGCAGGGAAGCCTGGTCGGCATGGAAGGAGTAGGCGTCCTTCATGATGAACTCGCGGCCGCGCATCAGGCCGAAGCGCGGGCGGATCTCGTCACGGAATTTGGTCTGGATCTGGTACATGTTGAGCGGCAGCTGTTTATAGCTGGACAGCTCGTTACGGGCCAGGTCGGTAATGACTTCTTCGTGGGTCGGGCCAACGCAGAAGTCGCGGTTGTGGCGGTCCTTGAGGCGCAGCAGCTCTGGGCCGTACTGCTCCCAGCGGCCGGATTCCTGCCACAGTTCGGCAGGCTGGATGCTTGGCATCAGCACTTCCAGGGCGCCGGCGGCGTTCATTTCCTCGCGTACCACGGCTTCGACCTTGCGCATTACTCGCAAGCCCATCGGCAGCCAGGTGTACAGGCCAGAGGCCAGTTTGCGGATCATGCCGGCGCGCAGCATGAGCTGGTGGCTGATGACCACTGCGTCGGCAGGGGTTTCTTTCTGGGTGGCGAGCAAATATTGACTGGTGCGCATGGTGGGCCGTGTCGATTGCCTAAGACGTTGAAATGACCCCGCATTGTACGGGGGCGAAACGAAGGCGTACAGGATGCCCCAGGGCGTGGCAATTGTCAGCCAAGAAAAAGCCCGGCAATCGTGCCGGGCTTTTTCAGGTGCGGGGCACTATAAGCGAGGCTTACAGGATGCTCAGCGGGTATTCGACGATCAGACGCAGTTCGTCGATCGAGCTCGAACCGTAGTACACGCCGTCGCTGGAACGGTAGGTAGCTTGACGGACACGGAAGCTCAGGTCCTTCGCCGGGCCGCTCTGCATGACGTATTTGACGTCGATGTCGCGTTCCCATTCCTTGCCGTTGTCGGTGGTACGGGTGGTTGCACCGGTACCGCGCGCGTAACGGGTCATGAAGGTCAGGCCTGGTACGCCGAACTCGGCGAAGTTCAGGTCGTAGCGCGCCTGCCAGGACTTCTCGTCTTCGGCGTTGAAGTCGGAACGGGCGATGGAGTTGGCCAGGAACACGGTACCGCCGCCGTCTACGCCATAGGCGTAGTCGCCGTCACCGCTGACCTTCTGGTAGGCCAGGGTAAAGGTGTGGGCGCCAATGTTGTAGGCACCGGACAAGCTGGCTGCGATGTTGTCGAGTTCGTTGCTGCCGTCGGACTTGCTGACGAACGCGCCGGTGCGGTTGTCGCCGATGGATTTGGTGTCATAGATGTTGAAGTCGAACACCAGGCCTTGCTTGTCGCTGATCGGCAGCGCCCAGTTGATGTTGCCGTACCACTTGCGGAAGTGATCTTCGACGCGCGAGTAGTAGATGCTGGTGCTGAAGCTGTCGGTGACAGCGTAGGTGCCGCCGAAGATGTTGGCTTCGGTCAGGTTCAGGCTGTCGTGGAACGTCTGAGCCTGGGCATTCATGGCGGTGAAGTGACCGGCGTTCAGGGTCAGGCCATCGATCTCGTTGCTGGTGATCAGGCCACCTTCGGCAACTTCTGGCAGCAGTCGGCTGTCATCAGTGGCGAATACCGGCATGGCGGTGAACTGGTCACCGAACTTCAGCACGGTATTGGAAATGCGCATTTTTACAGCGCCGCCGCCCTCGGAGTAATCATCCTGCGAACGACCATCGGAGCCGGTCGGGAACAGGCCGGTGCCAGCACGACCTTTGCCGCTGTCCAGTTTCAGGCCGAGCATGCCGATGGCGTCGACGCCGAAGCCTACGGTGCCCTGGGTGAAGCCCGATTCGTAAGTGCCGAGGAAGCCAAGGCCGGTTTCTTCCACGCGGCTCTGGCTGCCGGCTGGGTTGTTGCGGAAGTCACGGCTGAAGTACAGCATGCGAGTTTTGACGTTCAGCTGGCTGTCTTCGATGAAACCCTTGGACTCGTCTTGTGCAGAGGCGAAGGCCAATTGCGAGGTCCCTGCCGAAACGGCCAGGGCGATCATGCTCCACTTCATCACGCGCATCGTGATTTGCTCCTTTGGTTTTTAGGAAGAGTACCGCTGCGCCCAAGTTTTCTAGTTATATGGGGCAGCTCTTTCTTGTTATGTCGGCGGAAATGTATAGCACGCTGACTGTTGTTGGCGATATGGGCATATTCATCGTTTCGTGAACTTTATGGCCATGTCGCTTTAAGGTATTTCCATGTCGCAAATCACGCCCCGGTTTCCGGGTCGTACAACGCCAGCGCTGTTCCTGTCACCGTCACGAATCTGTAACTACAGATTCCGGTTAGGGAAACTCCCTGGTGTATCCAAAGCGGCTGTTGTTATTTGTCGCGTACATCGCTCAATGCAGATGCCGTGCCGACTTGGTGGGGAAGGAATGCAACAACCGTGCTCAAAATTAACCCCGGTTCATGAAATTTTCACAAACGCGGGTGCCGAAGGTCGGAAAGTACCGGAAACACGGGGTGAGGCTTGTCTGATGGTGTGCCGGATAAGTTGTCCGTTTCAAACCCAAAAGCTGTCATAAAAGTCAATGTGTTACCGATCACTGTTAATGCAGTGTCATTCGAGTGGGTAAAAGCGTAGTGCCGTGCTCGTTTGCGGCCTCATTTTGGTGCGAAAAGTAGCGGTGTGTTACCGCGGCTGTGCACGCTGCGGGTGTTCATGAACTTAAAGTGTGCAGTGCAGGGCGGCTGTGGCATGCCGGCGCACGCGAAGCAAGGTATCCTTGCGCGATAGCCCCGTGTGTCGCGGGCCCGTTATTGAGTGTTGGAGGTTGGTAGTGGCTGAGATGGATTCGCGTTTGCAGCAAGATACTTGGGTGCTTGGAGACTTTCCGTTGTGCCGTTTGCTGCTCAGCAAAGATGCCAATTACCCCTGGTTCATCCTGGTGCCTCGGCGCGCCGGCGTGAGCGAGTTGTTCGACTTGAGCCAGGAAGACCAGGCGCAACTGTGGACAGAAACCACGTACCTGGCCGAGGCGCTCAAGCGCGAGTTCGAGGCTGACAAGATGAACGTTGCCACGCTGGGCAATGTGGTCAGCCAGATGCACATGCATGTGATCGTTCGCCACAAGCATGACGCCGCCTGGCCAGCGCCAGTGTGGGGCAAGGTGCCGGCCGTCGAGTATGCGCCGGGGCAGGTCGATGCCATCCGTCAGCGCCTTCGCGCGCTGCTCAACGACGATTACCAGGAGGCCTGAAATGTCACCTGAATCGCGAATCATCGAGCTCGAAACCCGGCAGGCGTTCCAGGACGATACGCTCCAGGCGTTGAATGATGTGGTGGTCGAGCAGGGGCGGGTGATCGAACGCCTGCAACTGCAGATGGCCGAGCTGCTCAAGCGTTACGAAGAGATGGTGGGGCAGTACGGCAGCGAGGGAGAAGAGGCGCCGCCACCTCATTATTGAGTTCAGGCAGCCCTGGCATTGCACCAGGGCTGGCAAGGTCAGCGACGGGTTACCGCGACCACATCTTCGGCCTGCAGGCCTTTGTCACGGTGCATGACCGAAAACTCGACGCGCTGGCCTTCGACCAGAATGCGGTGGCCTTCACCGCGAATGGCGCGAAAGTGCACAAAGATGTCGTCGCCCGAATCGCGGGAAATGAAGCCAAAGCCTTTGGACGTGTTGAACCACTTGACCGTACCCGTATCGCGGTTGCCGGCCTCCAGGGGCGCGTTCTGGCTGGCGCGGGCTTTTCTGTTGCCACGGGCGAAGCCTGCGGCCAGGTGCAGGGCCACGGCCAGTGCCGCGCAGACCAGCGCCGCCAGGTTGCCCATCTCGGGCCGAGCCAGCAGCGTCAAGGTCTGCAGCACCACGGCCACCACCAGCAGGGCGCAGGCCAGGTGTTGCAGTTGTTGCCGGGCACCTCGGTAGTACAACGGCACGACCGGGGCCAATACCAGGTTAAGCAGGCCGAGCAGCGCCAGGTAGACCGCATCAGGTTGCTGCAGGAAGGGTGTTGCATCGGTTTTCAGGCTGGGTATGAGCGATAGCAGCAAAGCCGCTACGCCCGTCACCAGATGGACGATCTTGAACATGGGGTTGGCTCACAGTTGACAAGCTGATCACAGGAAGAGCTGGCGACACGGTGCGCATGAGGTGTAAAGCGCGAACACGTGGTGGGCCAGCCTATGCACCCGGCAATAACAGTCCGCACGGGTGGCACCCTGCCTATTTAACAGCAAAGGGGCAGGGTACTCAAACCGCAGGCCACTGCAGCCGATGTGTTGCGCTATGTCACAGGCGGCTTTTACCAAGTGTTGATACAGTGTGAAGGGCCCGCTTGATCATCAAGCCTTATGGAAAGGGGAACTTCATGGCAATCGATATCGGTATCAGTGAAGAAGATCGCAAGTCCATCGTCGATGGGCTGTCCCGCCTGTTGTCGGATACCTATGTGCTGTATCTGAAAACCCATAACTTTCATTGGAACGTCACCGGTCCGTCGTTCCGTACCCTGCACCTGATGTTCGAAGAGCAGTACACCGAGCTGGCGCTGGCGGTCGACTCGATTGCCGAGCGGATTCGTGCCTTGGGCTTCCCGGCGCCGGGGTCCTATGCCTTTTATGCGCGGCATTCTTCGATCAAGGAGGAGGAGGGCGTGCCGGCGGCGGACGAAATGATCCGTCAGTTGGTCCAGGGCCAGGAGGCGGTGGTGCGCACTGCACGCAGCATCTTCCCGGCGGTGGATAAGGTCAGCGATGAGCCGACCGCCGACTTGCTGACCCAGCGCATGCAGGTGCACGAAAAAACTGCCTGGATGCTGCGCTCCTTGCTCGACGATAGATAGTCGCCGCGTAGCGTCAGAAACGCCTGAAAAGCCCGACTGCCGGTAGTGCAGTCGGGCTTTTTGCGTTTCTGCGGGAAGGTTTTGCCGCTGCTTCGAAGGCGCAGGCTGGCGCTTCATGGTTGCCGTAGAGGCCCGGGTGCAGGGGCCATGGCAGTCGCGATGGAGTGGCCAAATGGCAGGCATGATGCAAGAACACAAACGAGGCGGTGGCCAGGGACGCTGGCCGAGCAAGCAATGCGTCGACCCCTTCAAGGCCGACTTCGACATGTTGCAGATCAGGCCGGTTTCGCGCTCGGTGCGGCTCAACGGGTTTTCCACCTGCCTGCGCCTGGAGGCGGTCTACTGGGGGATCCTGGAGCGTATCGCCGCGGCCAACTGCTGTTCGGTCAGCGCGGTGCTGTCCTATGTGGACCGCGAGGTGCATCTGCGCCAGGGTGGGGTCCGCAACTTCAGCGGCCTGATCCGCGTGATCTGCGTCGCCTGGCTACTTGATCCGCCGAGTGCACGCTGATCGCCAGGCGGGCTGCGCAGTGCTTGCTAACCATATATAATCCCGCTTTTTGCTGCCCCGGCAGCCAGCGTTTATGGTTGACGAGAGACACCCATGCCCCTTTATGACTATCAATGTGCGTCCTGCGAGCACCGCATGGAAGCGCTGCAGAAGATCAGCGCCGCGCCGCTGACCGATTGCCCGGCCTGTCAGGCGCCGGCGCTGAAGAAGCTGCTGTCGGTACCCGGCTTTCGCCTGAGCGGTACCGGTTGGTACGAAACCGACTTCAAGACCGGGGCGAAAAAGAATCTGGCAGGCGGCGACAAGGCCGACTGAGTTGAATGCTGTGACCGGGTCTTGCAGTATTAGCCCTCTGGGCGGCCAAGGCCTCCACCGAATACACGAATCACGAGAAGCGAAACCACCATCATGATGCGCAGCCATTATTGCGGCCAACTGAACGAGAGCCTGGACGGCCAGGAAGTCACCCTTTGCGGCTGGGTCCATCGTCGCCGCGACCACGGCGGGGTGATCTTCCTCGACATCCGTGACCGCGAGGGCATGGCCCAGGTCGTATTCGACCCTGATCGCGCCGAAACCTTCGCCGCCGCCGACCGCGTGCGCAGCGAGTACGTCGTGCAGATCACCGGCAAGGTACGCCGCCGTCCGGAAGGCGCGGTCAACCCGAACATGGCCTCCGGTGGCATCGAAGTGCTGGGCTACGAGCTACAGGTGCTCAACGAGGCCGAAACGCCGCCGTTCCCGCTCAACGAATACTCCGACGTCGGCGAGGAAACCCGCCTGCGTTACCGCTTCATCGACCTGCGTCGTCCGGAAATGGCCGACAAGCTGCGCCTGCGTTCGCGCATCACCAGCAGCATCCGTCGTTTCCTCGACGAAAACGGCTTCCTCGACGTCGAGACGCCGATCCTCACCCGCGCCACGCCAGAAGGTGCGCGTGACTACCTGGTGCCGAGCCGCACCCACGCCGGCAGCTTCTTTGCCCTGCCGCAGTCGCCCCAGCTGTTCAAGCAGCTGCTGATGGTTGCCGGTTTCGACCGCTACTACCAGATCGCCAAGTGCTTCCGCGACGAAGACCTGCGTGCTGACCGCCAGCCGGAATTCACCCAGATCGACATCGAGACCAGCTTCCTCGATGAATCCGAGATCATGGGCCTCACCGAGAGCATGATCCGCAAGCTGTTCAAGGAAGTCCTGGACCTGGAGTTCGGTGAGTTCCCGCACATGACCTTCGAAGAAGCCATGCGCCGTTACGGTTCCGACAAGCCAGACCTGCGCAACCCGCTGGAACTGGTCGACGTTGCCGATCAGCTCAAGGACGTCGACTTCAAGGTCTTCGCAGGCCCTGCCAACGATCCAAAATGCCGCGTTACCGCCCTGCGTCTGCCAGGCGGCGCCAGCATGCCGCGCAGCAAGATCGATGAGTACACCAAGTTCGTCGGCATCTACGGTGCCAAGGGCCTGGCGTACATCAAGGTCAACGAGCGCGCCAAGGGTGTCGAAGGCCTGCAGTCGCCGATCGTCAAGAACATCCCGGAAGCCAACCTCAACGTGATCCTCGATCGCGTGGGTGCAGTCGATGGCGACATCGTGTTCTTCGGCGCCGACAAGGCCAAGATCGTCAGCGAAGCCCTGGGCGCGCTGCGGATCAAGGTCGGTAACGACTTCAACCTGCACACCTGCGAATGGGCGCCGATGTGGGTTGTCGACTTCCCGATGTTCGAAGAGAACGAAGACGGCAGCTTCACTGCGCTGCACCATCCGTTCACTGCACCGAAGTGCTCCCCGCAAGAGCTGGAGGCCAACCCGGCCACCGCGCTGTCGCGTGCTTACGACATGGTGCTGAACGGCACCGAGCTGGGTGGCGGTTCGATCCGTATCCACCGCAAAGAGATGCAACAGGCGGTGTTCCGTCTGCTGGGTATCGAAGCGGCGGAACAGGAAGAGAAGTTCGGCTTCCTGCTCGACGCCCTGAAGTTCGGCGCGCCGCCTCACGGTGGCCTGGCCTTCGGCCTGGACCGTCTGGTCATGCTGATGACCGGCGCCCAGTCGATCCGTGAAGTGATCGCCTTCCCGAAAACTCAGAGCGCTGCCTGCGTCATGACCCAGGCCCCAGGCTTGGTCGACGCCAAGGCCTTGCGCGAGCTGCACATCCGCCTGCGCGAACAGACCAAGGTCGAGTAAGCGGACCCCGGGCGCATCCAGATGGATGCGCCTTTGCGTTACGGCGCAGGTTTTTTTGTCGTTGCGCCCCGTCAGGGGCGCAATTGTTTGTGTTTCAAAGAATTTGGAGTCGTTATGGCTGGTCATTCCAAGTGGGCGAACATCAAGCACCGCAAAGAGCGCCAGGATGCCAAGAGAGGCAAGGTCTTCACCAAGTGGATCCGCGAGCTGACCGTCGCCGCCAAGCAAGGCGGGGGTGATCCGGCGTCCAACCCGCGTCTGCGCCTGGCGCTGGACAAGGCCCTCGGCGCCAACATGAGCCGCGATATCATCGACCGCGCCGTTGCCCGTGGTGCTGGCACCAACGAAAGCGACAACGTCGAAGAGCTCAGCTACGAGGGCTACGGCCCCGGTGGCGTGGCGATCATGGTCGAAGCCATGACCGACAACCGCAACCGTACCGCTGCTGCCGTGCGTCATGCCTTCACCAAGTGTGGTGGCAACCTCGGTACCGATGGTTCAGTGGCCTACCTGTTCGAGCGCAAGGGCCAGATCAGCTTCGCGCCGGGCGTGGATGAAGACGCCTTGATGGAAGCCGCGATGGAGGCCGATGCCGACGACGTGGTGAGCAATGACGACGGCTCGTTCGACGTCTTCACCTCCTTCAGCAGCTTCTACGCCGTGCGTAATGCCCTGGAAGAGGCTGGCTTCAAGGCCGATGACGCCGAGATCGTCATGCAGCCGACCACCAGTGCCGAACTCGACCTGGAGGGCGCTGAGAAGGTGCTCAAGCTGATCGACATGCTCGAAGACCTGGATGACGTGCAGAACGTCTATTCCAATGCCCAGATTTCCGACGAGATCATGGAAAAACTCGGCTAAGGTTTTCCTTTGGCCTTTGCGGCCATTCGCGGGCAAGCCCGCTCCCACAGGTACCACACGGTTTCTGTGGGAGCGGGCTTGCCCGCGAATGGCCACTACTGATTGCAACGACATTGCAGGCGTTATGACTCTGATTCTTGGTATCGACCCAGGCTCGCGAATCACCGGTTACGGCGTGGTTCGCCAGACCGCCCGTGGTTGCGAGTATGTGGCGTCGGGTTGTATCCGCACGGGCAGTGGTGAGTTGCACGAACGTTTGCAGATCGTCTTTCGCGGTGTCAGCGAAATCATCAAGCAGCACGAGCCGGTGACCATGGGCATCGAACGGGTGTTCATGGCCCGTAACCCCGACTCGGCGCTCAAGCTTGGCCAGGCCCGCGGGGCGGCGATCGTGGCGGCAGCCGAGGCAGGGCTGGAAATCGCCGAGTACAGTGCTACCCAGGTCAAGCAGGCCGTCGCGGGTACGGGTGGGGCCAACAAGGAGCAAGTGATGATGATGGTCATGCACCTGCTCAAGTTGACGCAGAAACCCCAGATCGACGCCTCCGACGCCCTGGCCATCGCCCTGTGCCATGCCCATACCCGCTCCAGCCTGGTGCCGCATGGCCTGGCCACGGCACGGCGACGCGGTGGGCGCTTGCGTCTGTAGGCGCTTCATGCGCTGATACACATTTTGTTCGGGTGACAGGTTCACCCGTCGCATTTGCTGATAGGGTTGAGCGGTCTTTGACCGGCTCCCCGAGAGGAAGGATCGGAACGTGATTGGACGTTTGCGCGGCACCCTGGCGGAAAAGCAACCGCCGCACCTGATTATCGACGTCAATGGCGTGGGGTATGAGCTGGAAGTGCCCATGACCACCCTGTATCGCCTGCCCAAGGTCGGCGAAACGGTTACCGTGCACACCCACCTGGTGGTTCGCGAAGACGCCCATCTGCTCTACGGGTTTCACGAAAAGCGCGAACGCGAACTGTTCCGCGAACTCATTCGCCTCAATGGCGTCGGGCCCAAGCTGGCGCTGGCGTTGATGTCGGGCCTGGAGGCCGACGAGCTGGTGCGTTGCGTGCAGGCCCAGGACACCTCGGCCCTGGTGCGCGTGCCGGGTGTTGGCAAGAAGACCGCCGAGCGCCTGCTGGTCGAGCTCAAGGACCGCTTCAAGGCCTGGGAAACCTCGCCGGCCATGTTCACCTTGGTGTCCGACGGGCCGGTACCGGCCAGCAGCGCCTCCTCGGCCGAGGCCGATGCCGTCAGTGCGTTGGTCTCCCTGGGCTACAAGCCGCAGGAAGCCAGCAAGGCAGTGTCCGCCATCAAGGACAAGGCGGGCCTGAGCAGTGAAGAACTGATCCGCAGCAGCCTCAAAGGGATGATTACCAAGTGATCGAAGCCGACCGTCTGATCGCCGCCAGTGGGCGTGACCGCGAAGAGGTCCAGGACCGCGCGATCCGCCCCCTGCGCCTGGACGACTACATCGGGCAGCCCGTGGTGCGCGAGCAGATGTCGCTGTTCATCCAGGCCGCCCGGGGGCGCAGCGAGTCGCTTGACCATACCTTGATCTTCGGCCCGCCAGGGTTGGGCAAGACCACCCTGGCCAACATCATCGCCCACGAGATGGGCGTGTCGGTCAAGAGTACCTCGGGGCCTATTCTCGAACGCCCGGGCGACTTGGCGGCGATGCTGACCAACCTTGAGCCCCATGACGTGCTGTTCATCGACGAAATTCACCGGCTTTCACCGGTCGTCGAAGAAGTGCTCTACCCGGCGATGGAAGACTTCCAGCTCGACATCATGATCGGCGAAGGGCCTGCCGCCCGTTCGATCAAGCTCGACCTGCCGCCCTTCACTCTGGTGGGGGCCACCACCCGCGCCGGCATGCTGACCAACCCGCTGCGTGACCGCTTCGGCATCGTCCAGCGCCTGGAGTTTTACAGCGACAAGGACCTGGCGACCATCGTCAGCCGTTCCGCAGGCATCCTAGGCCTGGTCATCGAAGACCAGGGCGCCTTCGAAATCGCCCGGCGTGCCCGTGGCACGCCACGTATCGCCAACCGCCTGCTGCGCCGTGTGCGCGACTATGCAGAAGTGCGCGGCAAGGGCCAGATCACCAAGGCTGTGGCTGACCTGGCGCTGAACCTGCTTGATGTCGACGAGCGTGGTTTCGACCATTCCGACCGCCGTCTGCTGTTGACCATGATCGAGAAGTTCGACGGTGGCCCGGTGGGCGTGGACAACCTCGCGGCCGCCATCAGCGAAGAGCGCCACACCATCGAAGACGTGCTCGAACCCTACCTGATCCAGCAGGGTTACATCATGCGCACGCCGCGCGGCCGCGTGGTCACCCGGCATGCCTACCTGCACTTTGGCCTGAATATTCCCGGGCGCCTGGGGGAGGGTGGTGATTTTTCCGAGCCAGGCGATGAATGACAGATCAAACCCGGCTTTTTGTGGTCCTACCGCTGGCATGCCACTGGCGCGCTGGCAATAAGACATTAATGAAGAAAAAACAGTTGCCGCAGCGGATTGGCAAGCTGAGGAGTAAGCACTAGAGTATGCGCGCGCAAAATCAGCTCGAACCGTTCGCCCACCGTTGTCGCGTCTATTACGAAGACACCGATGCGGGCGGCGTGGTGTATTACGTCAACTACCTGAAATTCATGGAGCGCGCGCGTACCGAGCGGCTGCGGCATCTGGGCTTTTCCCAATCGCAGCTGGCCGGTGAAAACCTGTTGTTCGTGGTCCATTCCAGCGAGGCGCGCTACCACGCGCCGGCGCGTCTGGACGATGAACTGCGGGTTACCGCGCAAGTACTTGAACTCAATCGTGCCAGCCTGCGTTTCGTACAGCAGGTCTGGCGGGAAAAGGATGAAACGCTGCTCTGCGAGGGGCAGTTCCTGGTGGCCGCCGTGCGCGCCGACACTTTCAAACCCCGAGCCATACCCCCCCAGCTGCGCGACGCCTTTATGGCGGACGGCTCGGGTACACAATCGAATGCAGGAGAATAAGCGTGGAAGCTAACGTCGTCGACCATACCTCCATGTGGAGTCTGGTCAGCAATGCCAGCGTGGTGGTACAGCTGGTAATGCTGATCCTGGTGGCCGCCTCGGTCACCTCATGGATCATGATCTTTCAGCGCAGCACCATGCTGCGCGCCGGTCGTCGTGCGCTGGATGCCTTCGAGGAGCGCTTCTGGTCGGGTATCGACCTGTCCAAGCTGTACCGTCAGGCAGGCAGCAACCCAGACCCGGATTCGGGCGTGGAGCAGGTCTTCCGCGCAGGTTTCAAAGAGTTCTCGCGCCTGCGCCAGCAGCCGGGTGTCGACCCGGACGCGGTCATGGAAGGCGTTGGCCGGGCCATGCGCGTGGCCATTTCGCGTGAGGAAGAAAAGCTCGAGCAGAGCCTGCCATTCCTCGCCACCGTTGGTTCGACCAGCCCGTACATCGGCCTGTTCGGTACCGTGTGGGGCATCATGAACTCCTTCCGCGGCCTGGCCAGCGCCCAGCAGGCCACCCTGGCCACGGTTGCCCCAGGTATCGCCGAAGCCCTGATCGCCACCGCCATCGGCCTGTTCGCGGCAATCCCTGCGGTTATCGCCTACAACCGATTCGCCGCGCGCAGCGAAGTGCTGATCGGTCGTTACTACACCTTCGCCGACGAGTTCCAGGCGATCCTGCACCGCAAAGTGCACACCAGCGAAGAGTAATCAGGTAGAAGCCCATGGCCCGAGTTCGCCACAAACGCAAGCCGGTCGCCGAGATGAACGTGGTGCCCTACATCGACGTGATGCTGGTGCTGCTGGTCATCTTCATGGTGACGGCCCCCATGCTCAACCAGGGCGTGAAGGTCGACCTGCCCAAGGTTTCCAGTGAAGCCTTGCCGCAGGACAACAACGTCCAGATCCTCACCATCTCCATCAAGGCCGACAAAACCTACTACTGGAACCTCGGCAGCGAAGTCGATACCGACAAGCAGATGGACAAGGCCATGACCTTGCCCGACATGACCAACGCAGTGACCAAGATCATTGCCGCCGGCCGTGACCAGGGCAAGCAGACCCAGGTCTTCATTCGTGGCGACAAGGCTGTCGACTACGGCGCCGTCATGGGCGCCATGGGCGGGTTGCAGAAGGCCGGTGTCGGTAACGTTGGCCTGATTACCGAGGCGCCCTGATGCAACAGCGAGAGCCATCCGCCTCGGAAAGCTACTTCTGGCCCAGTGTCTGGGCCATCGGCCTGCATGTGCTGGTGTTCGCCATGCTGTTCGTCAGTTTTGCCATGACGCCTGAACTGCCGCCTTCCAAGCCGATCGTCCAAGCTACCCTGTATCAGCTCAAGTCCAAGAGCCAGGCGACTACCCAGACCAATCAGAAGATTGCCGGGGAAGCGAAGAAAACCGCCTCGCGCCAGACCGAAGTCGAGCAGCTTGAACAGAAGAAGGTCGAGCAAGAGGCCGTGAAGGCCGCGGAACAAAAGAAAGCCGACGCCGCTCAAAAGGCCGAGGAGGCTCGCGAGGCTGCCGAGGCCAAGAAGGCTGAGGCCGCCGAGGCCAAGAAAGCTGAAGCCGCCGAAGCCAAGAAGGCTGAGGAAGCTGCCAAGGCCACCGAGGCCAAGAAAGCCGCCGAAGCCAAGAAAGCCGAGGAGGCGAAGAAGGCCGCCGAGAAGCAACAGGCCGACATCGCCAAGAAAAAGGCTGAGGAAGAGGCCAAGAAGAAAGCCGCCGAGGACGCCAAGAAAGAGGCTGCCGAGGAAGCGAAAAAACAAGCCGCCGAGGACGCCAAGAAAAAGGCAGCCGAAGAGGCCAAGAAGAAAGCAGCCGAGGACGCCAAGAAGAAAGCGGCGGCCGAGGATGCGAAGAAGAAGGCAGCTGAAGAGGCCAAGAAAAAGGCCGCGGCAGACGCCCAGAAGAAAAAGGCACAGGAAGCGGCCCGCAAGTCGGCGGAAGACAAGAAAGCCCAGGCCCTGGCCGAGCTGTTGTCCGACACCACCGAGCGGCAGCAGGCACTGGCTGATGAGCAAGGCGACCAGGTGGCCGGCAGTTTCGACGACCTGATCCGTTTGCGAGCGGCCGAAGGCTGGGCGCGTCCGCCTTCCGCGCGTAAGGGCATGACGGTGGTCCTGCAGATCAACATGTTGCCAGATGGCACCATCACCAATGCCAGCGTTCTGCGCTCCAGTGGCGACGGTCCGTTCGACAGTTCGGCGGTGGCAGCAGTGAAGAACATCGGTCGTCTGACCGAAATGCAGGGTATGAAGCCGAGCGATTTCAATCAGTATCGTTCGTTCAAGATGACATTTACACCTGAGGATCTAGCGTTGTGATTAAACGTCTGAGAGGACTGCTGGTCATGCTCTGCTGCGTAGCAGGCATGGCGGTGGCAGATGAAAAGAACATCCTGGTCACCAGTGGCAGCGACCGGGCCACGCCCATCGCGGTAGTGCCGTTCGGTCTGCAGGGCGGCAGCGTGCTGCCCGAAGACATGGCCGACATCATTGGCAACGACCTGCGCAACTCCGGCTACTACTCGCCGATCCCACGGCAGAACATGATCAGCCAGCCATCCCAGGCCAGCGAAGTCATCTTCCGCGACTGGAAAGCGCTGGGTGCCCAGTACGTGATGGTCGGCAGCATCGTGCCGTCGGGCGGGCGCCTGCAGGTGCAGTACGCCCTGTTCAACGTCGCCACCGAGCAGCAAGTGCTGACCGGTAGCGTGGCGGGCAGCGTTGACCAGCTGCGCGACATGTCGCACTACATCGCCGACCAGTCGTTCGAAAAACTCACCGGTATCAAGGGTGCGTTCTCGACGCGCATGCTGTACGTGACGGCCGAGCGTTTCTCCACCAACAACACCCGTTACACCCTGCAGCGTTCGGACTACGACGGTGCTCGGGCGGTGACCCTGCTGCAATCGCGTGAGCCGATCCTGTCGCCACGCTTTGCACCGGATGGCAAGCGTATTGCCTATGTGTCGTTCGAGCAGAAGCGCCCGCGCATTTTCGTTCAGCACATCGATACCGGTCGCCGTGAGCAGGTCACCAACTTCGAAGGCCTCAACGGTGCGCCGGCCTGGTCGCCTGACGGTTCGCGCCTGGCGTTCGTGCTGTCCAAAGATGGCAACCCGGACATCTACGTGATGAACGTGGCTTCGCGTCAGATCAGCCGTGTCACTGCCGGCCCCGGTATCAACACCGAGCCGTTCTGGGGCAAGGATGGCAACACCCTGTACTTCACCTCCGACCGTGGTGGCAAGCCACAGATCTACAAACAGTCGGTCAGTGGTGGTAGCGCCGAGCGCGTAACTTTCGTCGGCAACTACAACGCCAACCCGAAACTTTCGGCGGACGAAAAGACGCTGGTGATGATCCACCGTCAGCAGGGCTTCACCAACTTCAAAGTGGCGGCACAGGACTTGCAGCGCGGAAGTGTAAAGATTCTCTCTGAAACAAGTCTTGATGAGTCTCCCACTGTTGCGCCAAACGGCACCATGCTAATCTACGCCACCCGCCAGCAGGGCCGGGGAGTCTTGATGCTCGTGTCGCTTAATGGCCGCGTGAGGCTCCCACTTCCTACCGCTCAAGGCGAAGTCAGAGAACCGTCCTGGTCCCCTTTCCTGAACTGATTGCGGCGTAATACGTTTTGCTTAACACACTGGGGTTTCATTAGGAGTTTCACGATGGAAATGCTGAAGTTTGGTAAATTCGCTGCGCTGGCTCTGGCCATGGCTGTAGCTGTAGGTTGCTCCTCGAAGGGCGGCGACAACGCTGGTGAAGGCGCTGCTGTCGATCCGAACGCTGGCTACGGTGCAAACACCGGCGCCGTTGACGGTTCCCTGAGCGAAGAAGCCGCCCTGCGCGCAATCACCACCTTCTACTTCGAATACGACAGCTCGGACCTGAAGCCAGAAGCCATGCGCGCTCTGGACGTTCACGCCAAGGACCTGAAGTCCAACGGCAACCGCGTTGTTCTGGAAGGCAACACCGACGAGCGCGGCACCCGCGAGTACAACATGGCTCTGGGTGAGCGTCGTGCCAAGGCCGTTCAGCGTTACCTGGTTCTGCAGGGCGTTTCCCCTGCTCAACTGGAACTGGTCTCCTACGGTGAAGAGCGTCCTGTTGCCACTGGCAACGACGAGCAATCCTGGGCTCAGAACCGTCGCGTAGAACTGCGTAAGTAAGTTCCTATGCGAATGTGCCGCCGTGTTGTAACCGTCCTCGCACTCAGCCTGCCGCTCGCGGCCTGGGCTGAGATCCCTGTAGTAGATGACAACGCAGGCGGTTATCCGCCTGCGGGTTATGGCACGAGCGGCGCCTATGCCGGGGCAGGGGCTTCGGCCCCTGCCTCTGCGCAGGGGCAGCTGTTCATGCAGCTGCAACAGATGCAGGATCAGCTTTCCCGCCAGCAAGGCATCATCGAAGAGTTGCAAAACGATGTGTCGCGCATGAAGCAGGAGAACCTGGAGCGTTACCAGGATCTGGACCGTCGCATCAACAGTGGTGCCGCGCCTGCCGCGACCCCTGACAATTCCGCTACCGGTGGTGCATCCAATGCCGCCCCCGGTGCAGCAGCAGGCGCCGCTGGCGCTGCTGCACAACAACCGGCCGCCAGCAGCGAGCCCGGTGATCCGGCGAAAGAGAAGCTCTATTACGATGCCGCTTTCGACCTGATCAAGCAGAAGGACTTCGACAAGGCCAGCCAGGCGTTCAACGCCTTCCTGCGCAAATACCCCAACAGCCAGTACGCCGGCAACGCCCAGTACTGGCTGGGTGAGGTGAACCTGGCCAAGGGTGACCTGCCAGGTGCCAGCCAGGCATTTGCCCAGGTGAGCCAGAAGTACCCCAAGCACAGCAAAGTGCCTGATTCGCTGTACAAGCTGGCCGACGTCGAACGCCGCATGGGCCACACCGACAAGGTCAAAGGCATTTTGCAGCAAGTCATCACCCAGTACCCCGGCACGTCTGCCGCGCAACTGGCGCAGCGTGACCTGCAGAAGCTCTAAGCTGCACCCTTCGAAAGAAACCCGCGCCAGTCGCGGGTTTTTTCGTTAGAATTACTGCCCTTTTTCTTAAACACGCTGCTGCGGATAACGCCATGTCGAGTCCGCGACAGTGCCTGACGGAGGCGGACAGCCTGTTTAGCTGTCACGCCCGTGGCGATCATGCAAGACACATTACGCATCACCGAAGTCTTTTACTCTTTGCAGGGTGAAACACGAACGGCTGGGCTGCCCACGGTATTCGTGCGCCTGACCGGTTGCCCCCTGCGCTGTCAGTACTGCGACAGTGCCTACGCGTTCACTGGCGGCACCCTTCGCACCCTCGATTCGATCATGGAACAGGTGGCCGGCTTCAAACCGCGCTATGTCTGCGTCACTGGCGGTGAGCCGTTGGCCCAGCCCAATGCTTTGCCGTTGCTCCAGCAGTTGTGCGATGCCGGCTACGAAGTCTCGCTGGAGACCAGTGGCGCGCTGGATATTTCGGGTACCGACACCCGCGTCAGTCGCGTGGTCGACCTGAAGACCCCAGGCTCCGAGGAGTCGCACCGAAATCGCTACGAGAACATCGAGCACCTGACCCGCAATGACCAGGTCAAGTTCGTGATCTGCTCCCGCGAGGATTATGACTGGGCCGTGTCCAAGCTGATCCAGTACAACCTGGCCGAGCGTGCCGGCGAGGTGTTGTTCTCGCCTAGTCACCATCAGGTGAGCGCGAGCGACCTGGCTGACTGGATCATTGCCGACAACCTGCCCGTACGTTTCCAGTTGCAGCTGCACAAGCTTTTGTGGAACGACGAACCCGGACGTTGATTGAGGAGTAGCAGTACATGACTGAGAAACGCGCGGTAATCCTGCTGTCTGGCGGCCTGGACTCGGCCACCGTCGTGGCCATGGCCCAAGCTGAGGGCTACAGCTGTTACACCATGAGTTTCGACTACGGCCAGCGTCATCGGGCTGAGCTCGATGCGGCCGCCCGCGTCGCGCGTGATCTGGGCGTGGTCGAGCACAAGGTCATTGGCCTGAGCCTGGACGGTATTGGTGGCTCAGCCCTGACCGACAGCAGCATCGATGTACCGGAAGCCCCCGGTAAGGGTATCCCGGTCACCTACGTGCCTGCGCGCAACACGGTCTTCCTGTCCTTAGCCCTGGGCTGGGCGGAGGTGCTTGAAGCGCGTGACATCTTCATCGGCGTCAATGCCGTGGATTATTCCGGTTACCCGGACTGCCGCCCAGAATTCGTCGAAGCCTTCGAGCGTATGGCCAACCTGGCGACCAAGGCGGGTGTCGAAGGGCAGGGCTTCCGTATCCAGGCGCCATTGCAGAACATGAGCAAGGCGCAGATCGTACAGGCCGGCATCGCCCGTGGTGTGGACTACAGCCTGACGGTTTCCTGCTACCAAGCCGATGACCAGGGCCGTGCCTGCGGCAAGTGCGACAGCTGCCGCCTGCGTGCCGATGGTTTCAAGGCCGCCGGCATTACGGACCCGACGCGTTATTTTTGAAAAATTTTATGATGAGGTGTTGATTTCTCGTTAGAAATCAGTATTATACGCGCCATCCAACGGGTCGTTAGCTCAGTTGGTAGAGCAGTTGGCTTTTAACCAATTGGTCGTAGGTTCGAATCCTACACGACCCACCATACGCAGTAAGTCAAAGCCCGCTACCGGCAACGGTCGCGGGCTTTGTCGTTTCTGGCTTGTGCTGCCGCCGATGGGCCGCAAAGCGGCCCGATTACTCGGCCCACTCCGGATCACCGGTAAACACCACGGTCAACCAGCGGTCCGGCCCTTCGCCGCCCACGGCGTCGCCGATTTCATTGCGCAGCGCATCCCACTCATCGATGGTCTTCGCGCCCATGCCCGTAGGCACGATGAAGTACAGCTCGATTTCCCGCGAGCGCCCGACCTTGGCCACATAGGCGCGGTACGACTGCAGCCCGTGGCGGGCGACGAATGCCTTGGCGACTTCGTCGACATGCAGTTTGAGGTCGCTTGGCGTCACCAGGAAAATTTCCGAAAACGCCTGGCGTACCACCGACAGCGGCAATGGAATGATCACCAGGCAGACCAGCGCCAGCACCGCTGGGTCGATGTATGGAGACATCCACTCCCACTGCGTGCCTTGCACCGCATAACCAAAGCAGAAGGCGATCAGCAACGCGGCGGTAATGCTTGCTGACATCACCCAGCCCTTGACGTCCATGCGCACGAAGTCCGAACCCAGTTTGCGGTTGGCGCGTGCTTCGACGACCGCGATGGTGGCGCAGGCAATCACGGTCAGTAACGCGTAAACCATGGCAATGCCAAACTCCAGATGCCGCCCGCCCTGCAGCACGCTGCTGACGGCGTTGATCAGCGCATACAGGGCCACACCGCTAAGCAGGATGCCATTGAGCGCCAGGACCATCGGTTCCAGGTGCCAGAAGCCCATGGTGAACCGCTCGCGCAATTTGCGCGACATCTGCAGGCTGGTGGCGTGCGAGGTAATCAGTTTGACCACCACCAGCGACAGGCCGCTCATGCTGGCGTCGACCAGGGAATAGACGCCGTCGAAAATGATCGAGAACGAACCGGATGCCAGGCCGAAGGCGATGCCGATGGTGGCGATGAACAAGGTGACGGCGATCGAGGTGCGTAGCAGGCCTTGCTCGCTGGTGATGTCGAAGAAGGGGGTTTTGTTTGCTGCTTCCATGGGTAAAGCTCTTTCAAAAAGGTGGGTTGCCTGTACTGGCTTCTTCGCGGGGCAAGCCCGCTCCTACAGGTGCGACACCGCCCTCAAGGCTGGCGACCATCCTGTGGGAGCGGGCTTGCCCCGCGAAGAGGCCAGTACAGACTAAACGCGGAACTGCTCCATCAAGGCTTGCTGCTGATTGGCCAGCCGGTTCAGCGCCTGGCTGATCCGCGCCGATTCATCAGCCTGGCCAGACAGCGATTCTGTCACATCGCGAATGCCAGCCACGTTACGGTTCACTTCTTCGGCCACTGCGCTCTGCTCTTCCGCCGCCGAGGCGATCTGCAGGTTCATGTCGCTGATCACCGCCACCGCTTCGCCGATACGCTGCAGCGCTGGCAGCGCCTGCTCCATGCGCGTTGCGCTGGCCTGGGCCTGGCGCTGGCCTTCATGCATGGCGCCTACCACATCCTGGGTGCCTTGTTGCAGGCCTTCGATGACCTGGCGGATCTCCTCGACCGACACCTGAGTACGTTGCGCCAGGCTGCGCACTTCATCGGCGACCACGGCAAAGCCGCGTCCGGCCTCGCCGGCGCGTGCCGCTTCGATCGCGGCATTGAGCGCGAGCAAGTTGGTCTGCTCGGCAATCGCGCGGATCACATCCAGCACCGTGCCGATCTGCTCGCTGCGGCTTTCCAGGGCGCGGGCCTCGTCCATCGCGGTGTTCATGTCGGCTGCCAGGCGGTCGATGGCCTGGCGGGTGCTGGCAATCAGCTGCAGGCCGTCGCGGCTGGCCTGGTCGGCGCCACGCGCGGCCTGGGCTGCCTGCGAGGCATTGTGGGCGACGTCCAACGCGGTGGCGCTCATTTCGTTGGCGGCCGTGGCCACCTGCTCGATTTCCCGGTGTTGCTGCTGCATGCCGTTGCTGGTCTGGCTGGCGATGGCTGCGGACTGGTCGGCGGTGCCGCGGGCCTCCTGTAGCGAACCTTTGACCTGGGCGATCACCGGTTGGAGCTTGTCGAGGAAGCGGTTGAACCAGCCGGTCAGCTGGCCCAGTTCGTCCTGGCGGGCGTAGTCCAGGCGGCGCGTCAGGTCGCCTTCGCCGCTGGCGATGTCTTCCAGGCGCGCCGCTACGGCAAGGATCGGCCGGGTTACGCCGCGGGCGGTCAGCCAGACCAGCGCCAGGCCCAGCACAGCAGCGCCGAGGCCGATCAGCAGGCTGGTAATGTTGGCGCGCTGGTTGTGCGCGTCCAGGCGTTGGTTGAGGGCGACTGCTGGCGCTTGCAGCACGCTTTCCGGCAACTCCAGCAACACCTGCCAGGGGGCGGCGTCGGGGATGGGGGCGAACGGGTGGGCAACGCGCAGCAGGCCGCTTGCCACGGCCTTGTCCAGCACCTTGCCGAGCTGGGTGCTGTCACGGCTGTGGCCCGCCAGCAGGCCGGCGGGGCTGACTATGCTGACTTGGCCCTGGCCATCGAACAGTTCCTCGCGACCGTCCAGGCTTAGTTGTTGCAAGTTGTCCAGGCCAATGTCCAGGCCTACCACGCCGATGACCTTGCCGTTGTCCAGCAGGGGCAGGGCAATGCTGGTCATCAGCACCTGACGGCCATTGACCTCGTCGAGGTACGGCTCAAGCATGCAGGTCTGGGCCGTCTCTTGCGGGCAGGTCAGCCAGCGGTTCTGGGGGCTGCCGCTGGTGCTGATACGGGTATCGGCCAGCATCGACTCAGGCATGGCCTCGTGTTCCAGGGTGCCGGGGCGGGGTTGTGACCAGTACAGCGAGAAGCGCCCGCTGTCGTTGCTGCCCACGGCATCCTGGCCAACGAACTGGCTGTCCTGGTGGTCCAGGGCATTGGGCTGGAACACCAGGTACAGGCCGATCACATCTGGGTTGCCGGCCAGGCTGGCACGCGCTTCGCGGGTCAGTTCGGCGCGCAGGTCGCTGCCGCCACGGGCTTTCAGCACCTGCACCAGGCGGCGAAAGCCATTGCCATATTGATAAGCGTCCATGACGTAGCGCTGGATGCGCAGCGCCTGGGTTTGGGCGTGAGCCTGCAGGCGCAGGCGCGCGCTCTGGTCGAGCATTTCGGTATTGGCCTGGTTGACCAGTGCTGCGCTGCGCCGGGCCTGGGTCAGCGAGGTGGCGACCAGCAGGGCGACAATGGCCAGCAGGCACAGGCCGGCAAGCAGGGTGATCTTCCACTGGATGGAGAGGCGGCGCAGCGGCATGAGGGCTTTCCTTTTCGATCAAGGACAACGCCCGCGATCAGGCGCGGGCGTTGTCGGCGGCGGGGGTCATTCAGCGATGCAGTTCGGGGGTGCGACCCTGAAGGCCTTGGTCAGCCAGGCCAGGTAGATCACCCCGAGCAATGCCCAGAGACCGCCAAACATCAGCGAGTGCTCGTTGAGGTCCAGCCACAGCGAAACAATGATGCAAAAGCCGATGGTCGGCAGCACCAGGTACTTCAGCTTGTTGGCCAGTCCCTTGCGATTGCCTTCGCGCAGGTAGCAGTGGTTGATCACCGACAGGTTGACGAAGCTGAACGCGACCAAGGCGCCGAAGTTGATGATCGACGTGGCGGTAACCAGGTCGAAGAAGATCGCCGACAAAGCGATCAGCCCGACCACGGCGATGTTCATGACGGGCGTTTTGTAGCGCGAATGCAGGCGGGCGAAGATGCTGGCCGGGATCACGTTGTCGCGCCCCATCACGTACAGCAGGCGCGATACGCTGGTCTGCGAGGCCAGGCCCGAGGCGATGGTATTGATCACGGTGCAGGCGATGAACACTGACTGGAACAGCTTGCCGCCGACGTACAGGGCGATTTCCGGCAGCGCCGCTTCCTGGTCATGGAAGCGCGCCATGGTCGGGAAGTAGGCCTGAATGAAGTACGACACCAGGATGAACACCATCCCGCCGATCAGCGCGGTGAGGAAGATTGCCCGGGGAATGGTCTTGCCTGGGTCGCGGGTTTCTTCCGACAGGCAGGTCACTGCATCGAAGCCCAGGAACGAGAAGCACAGGATGGTTGCGCCAGCCGCCAGGGCGCTGAGATGGGTCTGGCTGTCGGCGAAGGGCAACAGGCTCCAGGTGGTGCCCAGCCCTTCGCCGTGGTCCAGGCCCCGTACGCAGAGGTAGATGAACACGGCAATGATCGCGACCTGCACCGCCACGAACAACAGGTTGAAGTGTGCCACCAGGTTGATGCTGCGCATGTTGATCAGGCTGATCAGGCTGACGAACCCAGCCACCCACACCCACGCCGGCACTTCGGGGAACATGGCCGACAGGTAGAGCTTGGCCAGCAGTGCGTTGACCATGGGCAGGAGCAGGTAGTCCAGCAACGATGACCAGCCCACCAGGAAGCCTACGTGCGGGTTGATGGCGCGCTGGGTGTAGGTATAGGCCGAGCCCGATTGTGGGAAGCGTCGTACCAGGGTGCCGTAGCTCACTGCAGTGAAAAGGATGCCGGCCAGCGCCAGGAGGTAGGCGCTGGGCACATGCCCGGCGGTGATGCCGGAGACAATGCCGAAGGTGTCGAACACGGTCATCGGTGTCAGGTAGGCCAGGCCGATGATCACCACGTGCCAGAGGCGCAGGGATTTGTGGAATTGTCCGCTGCCGGAACCGCTGTGATCAGGCTGCATGCTGGCATGGCTCCTGCGGCTGGGCGTGAACGGCAGGCGCAGGGGATTGCGCATGCGGCAAGGGCGAGCGGGTGGGCTCCATGTTGTTCACCTTTTATTGTTTGGAGCAAAGGGAGGCGCGTGCGGGGCGCCGCAAGTGGTGAAAATAAAAAACGATGGCGCGATGAGTGTCAAGTTAAACATGACAAGATGTTGCTATATTGAAATATTTATCGATTTTAACGGGGGTTTCTTCGCTTTTTGCGCGTTTATGTGCGTTTTTGATCGATTTTACTGTTCGTAAAATTTAACGAATGAGGTGTTTCCCTCTAACCTGTCAGACGCTGCCCAAAGGTGGGATTTCTCTGCTTCGACCCCTGGCTGCGGTGATATTCTTCAGGCCTTGTGCGGCAGCTTGGCCGTGTGTAAGCCCTTATGGACAGCAATCGGTTTTATTCATGAAGAAATCAGTAGGCATCCTTTCCGGCCTGGCCATCGCCATCGCCGTCGCAACCACCGCTGGCGCCTGGTACACCGGCGAGCGCCTGCCTGCGGAGCTGGAGTATTCCATCAAGCGCAGCAACGCCGAACTGAAGAAAGCCCTGGTGGGCGTTGGTGGCAGCATGACCGTCGAACTGGTCTCGCTGGATCGGCACCTCTTCAGTAGCACTGCCCAGTACCGGCTCAAAGCCAAGGACATCAACCTTGGCGACGACGAAATGGCCAATTTCGACGTGGGCCTGACCGACCGTATCGAGCATGGCCCGTTCCCTTGGTCGCGGGTCAAGGCGCTGAAGCTGATGCCTGTGCTGGCGGTCAGCAACAGCACGCTGCAGAAGGACGACTTCACCGCTCCCTGGTTCGCCGCAGCGGGCGAACAGGCACCGGTCAGCGCGCAGACCAGCCTGGGCTACGGCGGCGATGTCGACAGCCAGGTCCTGCTGGCGCCTGTCAAAGTCAACGAAACCGATGGTAACAGCCTCGATTTCTCAGGCATGCACTTGCAACTGCGCGGTGACCGCGAAGGCAAGGCGACGAAATTCCAGGGAAGCGCCGAGCGCTTCGAGATGAAACTCGTGCGCGACGATCAGCCGCCTGCCACGTTCGAGCTGAAGGGCTTGAAAGTTGACGGCGACCTGGCGGCCACCGAGCATGACGCGATCTATGTCGGCAACGTCGACCTGTCGCTGGCTGAAACCAAGGTCACCTTGGGGCCCAAGCAGCAGGTGCTGTCGATCAAAGGCTTTGAGCAGAATGCCGTGCAAGCCCTCGATGGCCCGGACACGGTGGGTGGGCGCGTGGATTACAAGCTGGCGGATATCACCTGGGATGGCCGTGCAGTCGGCAATGCTCAGCTGGCCGTGAGCATCAAGTCGCTCAACGCGCCGGCGTTGCAATCGCTGTCGCACTGGTATCAGGCGCATGTGCCGGAGTTCGAGGCGGCGGCCGCAGCGGGCCAGCCGGTGCCGCAAATCCAGATGAGCGAAACCGAGAAGGCCAAGTTCCAGGGCGACCTGCAACAGCTTCTGGCGTCCAAGCCCAAGTTGGCCGTGGAAAACCTGTCGTTGAAGACGGCCAACGGCGAGAGCCGCTTCAATCTGGCAATGGACTTTGCCAGCCCGACATCCTTCGACCTGCCGCCTGACCAGTTGAGCAAGCAACTGATCACCGAGGTGAAGAGCAAACTGTCGCTGTCCAAGCCGATGATCGGCGATCTGGCCACCCTGCAGGCCTTGCTGGAAGGGCAGACCGATGCCCAGGCCATCGCCATGCAGTCCAGCCAGGCCGGTGAAATGGTCGGCATGATGGCGCTGCAGAGCGGCATGGCCACGGTGCAGGGCGATGATGTGGTAAGCAGCCTGCACTATGCCGATGGCATGGTCGATTTCAATGGCCAGAAAATGACTGTGGAAGCGTTCGCCATGTTCATGTCCCTGCGCCTTGCAGCCTTGCAGCCGCAAGGTTGATCGGCTGAGCCTGTACCGGCCCTATCGCCGGTACAGGCTGCACAAAAACCCCTTTTGAATTCCCTCGATTGTCTGTAGCCTTCGGCGTCCGATAATAATCCGCGCCCGCAGAGGGCCGTGATGGCCTGTTCGCCGTCCGGCGCCCCTAGCCGATCTGCCAGGGCCGGGTGATACACTCGATTTGACGCGCGCACGCGCCTGCAGGTCCAGCGATCATGACCCAGATTTCCGAACGCCTGTTGGTTCAGGCTCACCTCGACGCCAAACAGCCCAACCCGCTGACAGCCGAGCAGGAGGCCGAATACCGTGCGGCCATCGCTGCCGAGCTCAAGGCCCAGAATGCCGTGCTGGTCGCCCACTACTACTGCGACCCGGTGATCCAGGCGCTGGCCGAAGAGACTGGCGGCTGCGTATCCGACTCGTTGGAAATGGCCCGCTTCGGCAAGAACCACCCCGCCCAAACCGTGATCGTCGCCGGCGTGCGCTTCATGGGCGAGACGGCAAAAATCCTCACCCCCGAAAAACGCGTGCTGATGCCGACCCTGGAAGCCACCTGCTCCCTCGACCTGGGGTGCCCGGTCGAAGAGTTTTCGGCGTTCTGCGACCAGCACCCGGAACGCACCGTAGTGGTCTACGCCAACACCTCGGCGGCCGTTAAGGCCCGTGCCGACTGGGTGGTGACATCGAGCTGCGCACTGGAAATCGTCGAAAGCCTGATGGACAACGGCGAGACCATCATCTGGGGCCCGGACCAGCACCTGGGCCGTTACATCCAGAAGCAGACCGGCGCCGACATGCTGCTGTGGGACGGCGCGTGCATCGTCCACGAAGAATTCAAGTCGCGCCAGTTGGCCGACATGAAGGCGCTCTACCCGGATGCCGCGATTCTGGTTCACCCCGAATCGCCGGAATCGGTCATTGACCTGGCCGACGCAGTAGGCTCCACCAGCCAGTTGATCAAAGCCGCGCAGACCCTGCCGAACAAGACCTTTATCGTCGCCACCGACCGCGGCATCTTCTACAAGATGCAGCAGCTGTGCCCGGACAAGGAATTCGTCGAAGCTCCGACTGCCGGTAACGGCGCGGCGTGCCGTAGCTGCGCGCACTGCCCGTGGATGGCGATGAACACGCTGGAGCGGGTGCTGGATTGCCTGCGCACTGGCAGCAACGAGATTTTCGTTGATCCGGCGCTGGTGCCCAAGGCGATCAAGCCGCTTAACCGCATGCTGGACTTCACCCAGGCGGCGCGTTTGAAGCTCTCGGGTAACGCCTGATAGTGCTGGGGCCGCTCTGCGGCCCATTCGCGGGGCAAGCCCGCTCCCACAGGTACTGCACTCGCCTTATGGGCACTGGAGATTTTGTGGGCGCGGGCTTGCCCCGCGAATGGGCCGGTTCAGGTGGCCCTAACGGCCCATCATCTCCCTGACCATCCGCTGCTGCTCCATGACTTCGCGCTGGCGCTGATCAATCTGCGACGCCAGCGGGAAGTTGCTCCCCGCACGACGCTTGGCGTAATCCAACTGCTGGATAGCCTGGTCGAAGTCCCCGACCAAGGTGAAGTACTCGGCCCGTGCCCGGTGCAAGCCGATGGTATTGCCCGACAACCCTCGCACTTCGGCCACGTCGTACCATACATCCGGATCATCCGGCCGGCTCTTGAGCAGGTCGTTCAGGACCTTTTCCGCCTCGGCCGGCTTGTTCTGCTTGACCAGCAGGTCGGCCCGCACCTGTTTCAGTGGGTAGTTGCCCGGATACAGCCCCTGCATGCGCTCGGCGCGCTGTTGTGCATCAGCGAGGCGGTTGTTGGTGATGTCCAGGTCGATCTGCGCCAGGTTGTAGGTGATGTCGTTGGGCGCTTTGGCCAGCAGCGGCTTGAGCAGTTCGCGGGCTTCGTTGAGCTGCCCGCCCTTGATCTGGGCCAAGGCCAGGCCATAGCGTGCGGCGTCCAGCTTGGGGTCTTCGTCAAGCTGGGCGCGGAAGCGCTTGGCGGCAAGGCCCGGGGTGCCCTCATAAGTGAGTGCCACGCGGGCACGGATCAACTGGTAGCGCTGGGTGTCCTCGATGCCGCCCTTGGGCGCCTGCTCGGCGCGGTTGCGGGTGTCGGCAACACGCGATTCGGTAACCGGGTGAGTCAGGAGGAACTCTGGCGGCTTGGCATCGTAGCGGTATTGGCGCGCCAGGCGCTCGAACATGCTCGGCATGTTGCGCGGGTCGTAGCCGGCCTTTTCCAGGTTCTGAATACCGACACGGTCGGCTTCCTGTTCGTTCTGTCGCGAGAAGCGCCGCTGCTCCTGGATCGCCGCCGCCTGGGTGCCGGCAATCATGCCGATGCCCGCATCGCCAGCGCCCCCGGCAGCCAGCACGATGCCCGCCAGTAGCGCGGCCATCATCGGCAACTGCATGCGTTGCTGGGCTTCGACGCCACGGGCGAAGTGGCGCTGCGACAAGTGCGCCAGTTCGTGGGCCAGTACCGAGGCGTATTCGCCCTCGGTCTGGGCATTGAGGAACAAGCCGCCGTTGACCCCGACAATACCGCCAGGGGCTGCGAAGGCGTTGAGCTCGCGGCTGTCGATCAGGATGAACTCCAGGCGCCGGTCCTGCAGCTGGCTGGTTTCGGCCAGGCGGTACACGCTGGTTTCGACGTAGTCCTTGAGCTGCGGGTCGTTCAACTGGTTGACCTGGCCACGCAACAGGCTGAGCCAGGCACGGCCGAGCTGGTGTTCCTGTTGCGGCGAGACGATCGCGGAGCTGGCATCACCCAGTGATGGCAGGTCGTCAGCATGGCCGGGAAGGGCCATCAGGCAGGCCAGCGTCAACAGGGTAGGGCGCAGTAGATTCATGCACGAAGCTCGCGTCGGGTCAAAGACCTCTACTGTAGCCCGCTCACACGTTGGCGACCAGTGGCGGTATCCTAGCGGGCCTGTTACCAAAGACGTCTGCCCCGCACGTGGAGAACCCCGATGAGTGACACCCTGACCTGCGACGCCGAACTCGATGCCAGCGGGCTGAACTGCCCCCTGCCACTGCTCAAGGCGAAGATGGAGCTCAACCGGCTGGCCAGCGGCGCGGTGCTCAAGGTGATTGCCACCGATGCCGGCTCGCAGCGTGACTTCCGCACTTTTGCCAAGTTGGCCGGTCATACGCTGCTGCACGAAACGGCCGAGGCCGGTCTCTATACCTACTGGCTGCGCAAGGCCTGAGTCTTAACCAAGGATCGTCAATGTTCAAAGTGCTTCGCGACTGGATGCAGCGCTACTTCTCCGATGAGGAGGCGGTGGTGCTGGCGGTCCTGCTGATACTGGCGTTTACCGCGGTACTGACCCTGGGCGGCATGCTGGCGCCGGTGCTGGCGGGGATGGTCCTGGCGTTTCTGATGCAGGGCCTGGTCAACGCCCTGGAGCGCCTGCGTGTCCCTACCCGGCTGGCGGTGGCAGTGGTGTTCGCGCTGTTCATGGGGGCGTTGGCGGTCATCCTGCTGGTGCTGGTGCCATTGCTCTGGCATCAGCTGATTACCCTGTTCAACGAGTTGCCGGGCATGCTGGGCAAATGGCAGTCGCTGTTGCTGCTCTTGCCTGAGCGCTACCCGCACCTGGTGTCGGATGAGCAGGTATTGCGTGCCATCGAGTCGGTGCGCGGTGAAATCGGCAAGTTCGGCCAGTGGGCACTGACGTTCTCGCTGTCGAGCCTGCCACTGCTGGTCAATGCCATGATCTACCTGGTGCTGGTACCGATCCTGGTGTTCTTCTTCCTCAAGGACCGCGAGATGATCGGGCGGTGGGTGGTTGGCTATCTGCCCCGCGAGCGCACGTTGCTCAACCGGGTGGGCAACGAGATGAACCGGCAGATCGCCAACTACATTCGCGGCAAGGGCATTGAGATCCTGATCTGCGGGGTTGCCACCTACATCGCGTTCATCAGCCTGGGGCTCAATTATGCGGCCTTGCTGGCGCTGCTGGTGGGGTTGTCGGTGGTGGTGCCCTATGTGGGCGCGGTGGTGGTAACCGTGCCGGTGACGCTGATCGCCTTGTTCCAGTGGGGCTGGGGGGACCAGTTCATCTACCTGATGACGGTGTACGCGATCATTCAGGCGCTGGATGGCAACGTGCTGGTGCCGCTGCTGTTTTCTGAGGCGGTGAGCCTGCACCCGGTGGCGATCATCTGCGCGGTGCTGCTGTTTGGCGGGCTGTGGGGCTTTTGGGGGATTTTCTTCGCGATCCCGCTGGCGACGCTGTTCAAGGCGGTGCTGGATGCCTGGCCGCGGCAGGAGCCCAGTGTTTCGCCATTGCTCTGAATGAAACAGGGGCTGCAGAGCAGCCCCAATCAATCTCAAGCCTTGTTCAGGCCCTGTGCCGCCGCCAAAACGGCATCCACATGCCCCGGTACCTTCACCCCGCGCCATTCCTGGCGCAGCACACCGTCCTTGTCGATCAGGAAGGTGCTGCGGTCCACGCCCATGTATTCCTTGCCATACAGCTTCTTCAGCTTGATCACGTCGAACAGTTGGCACAGGGCCTCGTCCTTGTCGCTGATCAGCTCGAACGGGAAGCCTTGCTTGGCCTTGAAGTTCTCATGTGACTTGATGCCATCGCGCGACACGCCGAACACCACGGTGTTGGCAGCGGCAAAGGCCTCATGCTGGTCACGGAAACCCTGGCCTTCTGTGGTGCAGCCTGGGGTGCTGTCCTTCGGGTAGAAGTACACCACCACCTGGCGGCCCTTGAGCTCGGCGAGGCTGACCGTCTGGCCGCTGGTGGCCTGGGCCTGGAAATCGGCGACGGGTTGATCGAGTGCTACGGCCATGGGGCTTCCTTACATGGGGTTCTGTGGGCGCCAAGGCTCGATCAGCGCGTCCAGGTTCAAGGCATCGGCAAAGTCCAGGAACTGGTCACGCAGCCAGCTGATCTGGGTGCCGGCCGGCAGGATCACGGTGAACTGGGCGTTGAGCATGCTGCTGCCGGTCTGCGGCGCCAGGTAGGTGTCGCAGGTCATGGCTTCGAGCTCGACGCGGTGGTCGAGGAAAAACTGGCACAGCTCGTTGATGATGTCCGGGCGGTAGGCCGCACTGACATAGGCCACGTAAGGCAGCGCCTGCGGGCGTACCTCCTGGTCGGCACTGCGTACCACATCGAGGGTCAGGCCGTGCTTTTTGCCCAGGCTCGGCAGGGAAGCTTCAAGACGCGCCAGGGCGTCCCAGCTGCCACCGACCTGCAGCACCAGGGCGCTGGTCTCGCCATGGCGGCTCAGGCGCGAAGTGACCACCGCGCAGCGGTTCTCGAAGGCAGCGCGGCTGAGGACGTTGGCCAGTTCCATGGGGTTTGGGCCCAGGGCACTGATGACAAGGAATTGTTCGCGGACGGTGGGGGTGGACATGCAGCATTCCTAAAGCGATGAGCGGTCGGTGCAGGACAGGCAAAAGCCTCCAGTCGGCAGGGCCCGGGGCTCGCATGCGAGGTCGTGGACGCCGGCGGGGAGCAAGGTCGACGGCCCGGCGGGCCGCGCTGCACCGATCAAAGGGTCAAGGGTAGCGAAATAAGCCGCCGAGGGGAATGCTCCGCCCGCCTGCTTCGCTTGTGCAAGGCCGATGCCCCCAGTACCATTACCGCTCTCTTTTTCCGGCAGGAGCAGTTACATGATTGCGGGCAGTATGGTGGCATTGGTCACACCCATGGATGCACAAGGGCGTCTTGATTGGGACAGCCTCGGCAAACTTGTAGACTTCCACCTGGAAAACGGCACCCATGCGATCGTCGCCGTCGGTACCACCGGCGAGTCGGCCACCCTGACTGTCGAAGAACACATCGAGGTCATCGAGTTCGTGGTCAAGCGTGTCGCTGGCCGCATTCCGGTCATCGCGGGCACTGGCGCCAACTCCACCTCGGAAGCCGTGCACCTGACCCAGAACGCCAAGAACGCTGGCGCCGATGCCTGCCTGCTGGTCGTGCCGTACTACAACAAGCCGACCCAGGAAGGCTTGTACCAGCACTTCAAGCACATCGCCGAAGCCGTCGACATCCCGCAGATCCTCTACAACGTACCCGGCCGCACCTCCTGCGACATGCAGGCCGAGACCGTGATCCGCCTGTCGACCGTACCGAACATCATCGGCATCAAGGAAGCCACCGGCGACCTGGCCCGTGCCAAGGCCATCCTCGATGGCGTCAGCAAGGACTTCATCGTCATGTCCGGCGATGACCCGACTGCGGTCGAGCTGATCCTGCTGGGCGGTAAGGGCAACATCTCCGTGACCGCCAACGTCGCCCCGCGCGAAATGGCCGATCTGTGCGAGGCCGCCCTTGCGGGCAATGCCGAGAAGGCCCGCGCGATCAACGAAAAACTCATGCCGCTGCACAAAGACCTGTTCTGCGAAGCCAACCCGATTCCGGTGAAGTGGGCGCTGGTCGAAATGGGCCTGATGCACAAGGGCATTCGCCTGCCGCTGACCTGGCTGAGCGAAGGCTGTCACGAAAAAGTCCGTACTGCCTTGCGCCAGTCCGGCGTACTGGTTTAATCGAGGAAGTACACCGCATGAAGCGACTGGCTGGTCTTTCCGCCCTTGCCCTGATCATTTCCAGCACCAGCGGTTGCGGCTGGCTGTGGGGCGACGAGGGTTATTTCCGCGACCGCGGCAGCGATTACCTGCAGGCGCACCCGACCGCGCCGATGCAACTGCCGCCGGACGCCAGCAACGTCAAGCGTCTCGACCCGCTGTTGCCTATTCCGCGTAACGTTGCTGATGACCGTGCCACCGGCGAGTTCGAAGTCCCGCGTCCACAACCCCTGACGGCCGGTGCCGAGGTCAGCGACTTCAGCCTGCAGCGCAGCGGTAACAGCCGTTGGGTCCTGGCCCAGCGCTCGCCGGCCGAAGTCTGGCCAGCGGCCCGTCAGTTCTTTGAAGACAATGGTTTCCGCATTGCCGAAGAGCGCCCACAGACAGGCGAATTCAACACCACCTGGCAGCGTTTCGACGAACTCTCCGCGTCCCTCGGTCAGCGCCTGGCGAGCACCGCCAGCAGCGGTGACAGCGAAGTGCGCGTGCGTGTACGCATGGAACCCGGCGTGCAGCGCAACACCTCCGAGGTGTACGTCGTGAGCGTCGAACGCCCGGCAGGCAGCACTGCCGAGCCTGGTTTCCCGTCCACCTCCAGCAATACCGGCGCCGATGCCCTGCTGGTCGACGAAATGCTCGCCAGCATGAACCGCGGCGCCGAGAAGGGCGGTTCGGTCTCGTTGCTGGCCGCGCGCGATTTCGATGCCCCGAGCCGCGTCAGCCTGAGCGAAGACGGCAGCGGCAACCCGGTGCTGTACCTGGGCGCCGACCTGGATCGCGCCTGGTCCAGCGTGGGTCGTGCCCTGGAGCAGGGTGGCGAGTGGCGTGTCGAAGACATCAACCGCAGCCTGGGCCTGTACTACATCAACCTGTCCGAAAAGCCTGACGACAAGCAGAACGAGCCTGGCTTCTTCAGCCGCATGTTCGGCAGCGCACCGACCAAGGAAGAGCGTGAAGCCCGTGCCGAACGCTACCAGGTGCGCCTGAGCAAGGTTGGTGAAAGCGTCCAGGTAACGGTCGAGAAGAACATCAACACCGTGGCTCCGGCCGATGTCGCCCGCCGTGTGCTGAGCGCCATTCAGGACCACCTGGGTTAAGTGCGCTTCGCAGTACTCGGAAGCGGCAGCCAGGGAAACGGCACGCTGATCGCCAGTGGTGACACGTTCATCCTGGTCGATTGCGGGTTTTCCCTGCGTGAGACCGAGCGGCGCCTGGCGCTGCTCGGGGTCACGGCGGCACAGCTGAGCGCGGTGCTGGTCACCCACGAACATGCCGACCACGTGCATGGGGTGGGGCTGCTGTCGCGGCGCTACAATGTACCGGTCTACCTCAGCCAAGGGACCTTGCGCGGTTTGCGCAAGCCGGTGGAGGTGGCCGGTTTTCTCGCGTGTGGCGACAGCCTGCGCATCGGTGGCCTGGAGGTGACGGCAGCGCGCGTCGAACACGACGCCTACGAGCCGTTGCAGTATGTGCTCAGCGACGGTCGGCGGCGCTTTGGCATGCTCACCGACCTGGGCTCGTACGATGCCTTGTTGCTGGAGCGCTATCAGGGCCTGGATGCCCTGCTGATCGAGGCCAATCACTGCCGCGACATGCTGGCACGCGGTCACTATCCGTCTTTCTTGAAGCAGCGGGTAGGTGGCGCGCAAGGACATTTGAACAATCATCAGGCTGCGCGCCTGGTGGACGAGTTGGGCTGGAGCAACCTGCAACACCTGGTGCTGGCCCACCTCAGCAGCAAGAACAACCTGCCACAACTGGCCCGCCAGTGCTTCGTCGACACCCTTGGGTGCGACCCGGACTGGCTTCAGGTGGCGAATCAGGAACACGGGCTCGACTGGCGCGAAATCGCCTAGCCCAACTACTCAAGCAAGCGGAGCCCATCATGGAAAAACGCGAAGAACTTTACCGCGGCAAGGCCAAATCGGTTTACAAGACCGACGACGCCGACCGCTTGATCCTGCTGTTTCGCAACGACACCTCGGCGTTCGACGGCAAGCGCATCGAACAGCTCGACCGCAAAGGCATGGTGAACAACAAGTTCAACGCCTTCATCATGCAAAAGCTCGAAGAAGCCGGCGTGCCGACCCAGTTCGACAAGCTGCTGGGTGACAACGAGTGCCTGGTGAAGAAGCTCGACATGATCCCGGTCGAGTGCGTGGTGCGTAACTATGCGGCGGGCAGCCTGGTCAAGCGCCTGGGCGTGGAGGAGGGCATCAAGCTGGAGCCGTCCACCTTCGAACTGTTCCTGAAGAACGACGAGAAGGGCGACCCGTTCATCAACGAATCCCACGTTGTTGCGTTCGGCTGGGGCACCGCCGAGCAGCTGGTCGAAATGAAAAAGCTGTCGCTGAAAGTCAACGAAGTGCTGAACAAGCTGTTCGATGACGCCGGCCTGCTGCTGGTCGACTTCAAGCTGGAGTTCGGTGTATTCCACGGCCAGATCGTCCTGGGCGACGAATTCAGCCCAGACGGCTGCCGCCTGTGGGACAAAGAAACCCGCAAGAAGATGGACAAGGACCGCTTCCGCCAGGGTCTGGGCGACGTAATCGAAGCCTACGAAGAAGTTGCCAAGCGCCTGGGCGTGCCGCTGTAAGCGGCCCGTTCACGCAAGCGCCTGATACCACGCGAATTTTTTTGAAATAAAGGTTTGCGTTTCAAGAATTCGCTGGTATGATGCGCGCCATTGGAGAGATGCCGGAGTGGTCGAACGGGACGGATTCGAAATCCGTTGTACTGGCAACAGTACCTAGGGTTCAAATCCCTATCTCTCCGCCATATCGGAAAAAGCCTCGTAAATCGTTGATTTACGGGGTTTTTTTTCGTCTCCGATTTTTTGCGTTTGACCACTGGGTTTGACCACTCAATCCCGTAGACGCTCGATGTCCTCGGTGATTGCTCCTGCGTCGTATCGAGCGCCTACAGTGCCGTCATCGTGTTGTCGTGAACGTTAGTCGAACCGCGTCGACGTACCCATATACTGACTTCCACAATCGCCGCCCGTATGGCTATTTGGTTCAGATGCAGCAGTTCAAGGGTGACAGCGGTGATGGTGGCTTTGTCCATGTGCAAGGCTCATGCAGGGGAGGGGAGTGAGCTTAGGCTATCAACTCCCCCCCTGAATCCAGAATCTGGATTTTGGTTGGTCAACCAAGGCACGTTGAGGCAAAACTGCTACTGCCAAATCTCATGCCGTGTCCTACCTAGCGAATGGCATCATGCTAACCTGCGCATCAGCGTCAGTACCGTCACATAAATCAAGGAGATAGGGCATGACAGACCAAAATCACTGCCAAACAGTGAACTACTTCTATGTATGGGAGGGCAAGGAGCAAGAGGGAGGAATCGAGATTCCTGGAGAAATCCTAAAGCACACCGACATCGCTAGATCCCGTGTTTTGAGAGCTGTCGCAGAGGAATTTTCTAAGCTTGGTAAAGTAGTGGAATACCATGGAAATGTGGTGCCAAGCGGTCCTGCTCGCCATTACGACCGGAAAAAATCAGTAGACCTTTCTGTGCAGATTGACGGTAGTGAACCCTTGGAGCTTTCGATTTTCGACGCGGGCGCGAGTGTTCAGCTGTTAACAGATAAAGAGCGCTAACAATGAGGTGGGGGAGGAATGATCAACGCTGCGATTTTACCCCCCCCCATTCCAGCCAGCCCATTCAAAGACGGCCTAGATATCTCAATGGTCAGAAATCCCCCTGCGACATAGCACCACCGCTGAGCCGTCTGCGCTTTTCGGGCTGGCCTATCCGTCAAGGATTCTCCAAATCCGGTGGACACATACAAGAACGCCCCGCAGAAGCTCCAAATAAGCTCAATACGGGGCCTTTGGTATGGAAGTCATGGCGGGGGGTTATGTGCTGGTGTCGAGCGCTCTCAGATCGAAGCTGAGAGCCTCATGCCCTAGAACACAAACTGGTGATAGGTGGCATCAACCTCGGCTTGAGTGATACCGATGTACGCCATGGTTACGGCGGGGCTGCTGTGATTCAGTGTCTTGCAGATCAACTCAATTGACGTACCGGCACTGTACATGAGCCAACCCCTTGTTTTGCGCATGGAGTGCGTGCCTAGTTGTAGGCTCATTTCATCGCCTACGGCCTTAAAGGCATTGGCTACTGCCACACGAGACACAGGCTTACCCTTCGCGCGGTTGCTATCAACTTCAAACAAGTAGGTGTGAGCAGGGTGTGCTGCCCTACGACGCTCAATGATGGCCTTGGCTGCAACGTTGAGTTCGATGTCACGGGTCTTACCCGTCTTGCTTTCCTTAACCACTAGGCGACTGCCTTGGACTTCCTCAAAGGTGATGCTCAGCAGGTCACTGATGCGGAGGGCAGTGTTCACACCAAAACGCCAGATGTCGGCGTAAAGCGTGTTGCCTTTCGCATTCTTGATCAGCTTTCGGCTGATGGTTTCGGCTTCACCCTGTGTCTTGACCGCCTCGACAGTGTTCATCCTAATTAACACTCCATGGAATTCTCTGGTGATGTGTTAATTAGATCATAGCCAACGGTGCCAAGTCCAGTGTTTTCGGGGGTTGGCTAATTTACAAAATACCATTCTGTTAATTAGGGGTGATCAGCGTAAATAGCAGGATTAGATTGTTGGCAAATGACTGACAACCGAAACTGGAATCAGTAGCTAATCGAATCGGCCTATAGCGGAATCTGTAGAGGGCGTATAGGGGAATCTGAGGCGGTGTGGCTCAGCTACCAGCGCCAACCAGCATCTCCACATCCTCAACAAGGCAGGACGGGCTGCATCCTAAAGCACCGGCTAGCTTGAAGATAATGGTTATGGTGGGCTGATTAAGGCCGCGCTCAATGAGGCTGACGTAATTCCGCTGAATGTCAGCTTCAAGAGCTAGCTGCTCCTGTGTGAGTCCCGCGTCCTTCCGCCTTTTGCGAAGAACCTTCCCAAATGCCAGCCCGATGTCCAAAGCCTGTCCCCCCCCCCGTGATGAAGAGAGGGACTGTCGGACGTAGGGGAAATCAGGTCTTCACAATATACTGTGAAAAAATGGTTGATGTGGCATCATTGGAATGAGGATGATGGCCGTCCGCCACTGCTCAGCGCTTAGGTTTGAGCATTTGCTGATGAATGGACGCTTGAGGCCAATGGCCTAACTGGAGGGGGTTTATGGAAGTAAGAAAGGCACTCTTGTTGGCAGTAGTATTTACTGCTACCGCAGCTCATGGGGCTAAGAAAAACACAGAAGCAGAAGTGTGGGCTCAAGAGCCAACCAGTTTTATAGGCATCCAGCTAGATGAAAATCTAATTTATCAGCTAAAGCAGTGCCCTGAGGACTATGACTTTAACGCTCCAGAAGAGATGTGCTACGAGCGACCGTACGTCACAAATTACTACTCTCTACGTTATACACCAGCGCTAGGGATAGGTTACGGTGCGGCGGTGATGACGCACGAGTCTCAGATTCGAGAAATACGGCTTACAACGAAAGAGGAAAACTACGACACGGTCAAGTCCATGCTATTGCAAAAGTATGGAAAGCCTCTAAAACAATCCTCAGAGACTGTTAAGACAAAAGTTGGCGCCGCATTCAGAAATGAGAAAATCTATTGGGATGGGAAAAAAGTCACGATAGTGCTGGAAAGATATTATGACACCATTGATAAAAGCAGGGTGTCAGTGATAAACAAAGATGTTGCTCACAAGGCAATCAAGGCAGAAAACGACAAGATGACAGATAGCGCCTCTAAACTTTAATCCTGTCAATTACACTTACCTACTGACCTTAATCCTGTGGGACCACAAAGGATGTGCTCCCACAGCAAGGTGCTGTGAGTACATCATCTAGGAGCGTTGCCCATTAGAGGCAATCTCTGCATTCATGCTCCACTGCAAGTGCTTTACCCTGTGTTGCAGGGTATTGGATCAGCAGTGCGGCAGGGACTGGCTATCGCTCAGTCTTATTGATTGGTTTAGTTGAATGAGAATCCCACCTGCGATCCTATCGTAGAACTATGTTGTCTTTCTTGAGGTTCCCCCGTGGCCACCTTGCCCACAAGTGAAGAAAACTCTTTTTTATAGTATAAGGAATTTTGCTTACCCCTTGATTTTCGTGGCCTGCAGAGCATTTCTCGCGTAGCTTTTTTGGAAAAGTGATGAGAAGCTACGCAAGGTCACCAGCCAGCATTTAGGGTCAAGCGGCAAGAGCTTCTACGGCAGCGGTGCTGTCATTCCATCCACCTTTATTCATGCTTGATGCTGATTGAGGGTGGACGGTTGTCCAGTCACGATACCAGTGCTTGATGTAGTCATCCCGCTTGGCATCATCACCTCGGAAGATCAGCCGTGGATTGATCGTCAGCTTGACCTCACCCGAGCGAATGCCGCCATTTCTTGAGGTGCTGACTCTGACCATGTTGCTGCTGATCAACGTGCTCAGCTTATTCATCAGGTTTGAGGTTGTCGTACCCAATGCCTTCGCCAGATCGGTTTGGGACATGAGGATAATGTTCCGGTACAGAACCAGTTCGTGCAGTTGGCTCAGTGTGTTCATCATCGGGACTGTAATACGGCAGTCAACCTGTTTATGGCTACGGACCCATGTACCAAGACCTGCATCTTGAGCGTCAGTCAGGGAGTGGAGTGTATGTGGTGGCAGCTTACGTCGATCAACGTATTTCAGGTGCTGCTCTAGGTCGTCAGCACTCCGACACTTGCTGAGTTCTGGTCGGTAGTCAGGGCGTTCGCTGAAAGCGGAAGGCTTGTCATCGTAGCCAAAGATTTCGCCTGTTGTTGGACTGATCAACAGTCCGTCGACGTTAAGGAACGGAGCAACGTAAGCCTTCCCCTTGCGTGCATTTGGTACTTCCAATTCCGCTTGGGAAAGAAGGATGGCCGGGTGGACAGTGGTGGGGTGGGATGCGGTATTGCTTGGGGGATTCGAGGCAAGTGGGTACGACATTTTTGATTCTCCTTTTCAAGTTCAGTTCATAGGCATTCCTCTCGGTGGTGCCGTTTCAGTGTGGTGGTGTAACTGCTCAAATCGCAGGCATGACAAAACCTCCTACGATGCGCAGTTCGTAAAACGAAAGCGGTCGTGTGGAGATTGGGTGCTGAAATTAGAGGTGGTGCTTATACTCTTATAGCCCCGGAAAGTCAATAAATTTCTTGCTCATGGCGAACCGGCCGGTCCGTAATCTACCGCTGCCGCGTTGATTCCTCCCTAAAACCACTCCCCAGCTACGGCTTAAACCGAGCCGATTGCAGCGCCTCTCCTATAACCCGCTAGCCCTTTAATACCACCAAGGCCAGATCGTGCCAGAATCGCCTGAGAATGCGTCCTAGGCCTGTGGTCGCTGGGGATCGTTCACGATTTCATAAAAAACCTGTTGAATCCGTTGTATCCACTCATAAATGAGAGTGGAAACTGACTGTGCGTTTAGCACCCACACCGGCCATCCCCAGCATTTATCGGGATCAAAAGGGTTTGGAAACCTTTTTGTATACACAAAAAAAGCCCACCAGCAATAGCTAGCAGGCTTTTTAATCCTGTTGTTTTCATTGTTAACGCTCAGGTTGGATTACGCAGGGATCTCCAAAGGCGAGTAACAGGCTTGCACTTCTGCCTCTATCTGAGCCAGCTGTTTGGCTTTAGCTGTCTCAGCAGCCTTGCGCTCTTTCTCTTGTAGCTTCTGGATTAGTTGCTGCCGCAGTAGATCTTGATAACGGGAGTGTTCCGCTTCCAACCATTCGACGTACTCAAATTTCACTTTTATTTTTAACTCTGCAATATCTTGCTCTTGCAGATGTTCTGGTTTTATGAGCATGCAGCTGTAATGGAGTGGGTCCGTAGCTACCGCATGATTGCGGGCGATGGTGTATCCCTCTGCAAATTTGGCAGCAACAAGCTCAAGGAAGTCATGTGGCAAGGGTGCATATACCCCTTGCTTTGATTGCGTGGTGAGCTTGTAGAGCTTCACAGCATCTTCTAGGCGACGCTTAAATTCAGCATCATTCCATTTCGGTGGGGCACCGTTAATTTGGATCTTCTCAGACATTATTTTATTCCTCTTTTGTGCATATATTGATAAAACGCAGTCATTACTTTGGCCCTGTGTTCGGCGGGATCGAACTCTTTGGGTTTAATAACTGCTGGAGCGGTGTGTGTAATCGGTGCTTTTGCAATGGGCGCCCTAATTTCTTGTGCCACGCTCTGCCTGTGTGGCTTTCGTTTATGACGTTCTACAACTCTCGCAAAAGCTGTCATAAAGTTGTTTTGTTTCATTCAGATTCCCCATGTCTGTTTAGGTGTAGGTTGTGCTTGGTAGTGAGAATGTCAATCTGATCTACACGGCGGCGATATTCAGCCTTATCCCCACTTGCAGCAGCTGCTGCCTGTAAACGGCGGTAGTGAGTCACCTGCTCAATTGCAAGCTGTCTTTCAAAATCATGTAAGCTCATAAGTACTCCTTTTAATATAAGGTGGATAAACGTCTCGGACTCGGCTGTTTTGGGTTATTGAGCCCCCGTAAATCAAAGGCTGGAGAGGTGCAAATATAGGGGGTGCGTAGGGTAGCCTTGCCTAAAGAAACATCGCTCTAAACGCACCGTAGAGCGCTCTAGAGGCATGTAGGGTGTAGGGCAGATGTAGGATTAAGAGGCATTGAGCGCTTCGAGGAAGCTTGGGCTGATTAATGCGAACTCACCAGAGTCCACACACGAACCATCCGTGTGCTTGGCCAGCGTTGCAAAGTACTTATTTAGTACGAACTCTGACACCTCTATCAATTTATGTTGGGCAGCAATTCTTTCTGGCTTGCAGTCTTCAAAGCAGTTAACGATTAGGTTGGATTGACGATGGATGACTAGCCAGTTATTCATTGATTCACCACCAGATCGCTCAAGTACTCATTGATGGTTTGATTGGCCGAGAAAGCCTTAACTGTAAGCTCGGTAAAGATGATGTGCGGCACATGAAACTTTACCAACATTGTTTGATTTCTGTTGGAGCGAAAGAGTTTCGATCTGCAAGAGCTAGAGCAGGTTCGACTGTCTGATCGTCTATGTTGAAGCGATTTGTTGCAGATACAGCAGGTACGGGTATTCGTCATAAGACCTCCTTGGGTTATGAATTGAGTGGTTATGTTGTGTTATATAGAGCCCGGAACGGGTAATCCGTTGGACAAAAAGAAGCCCTCAAACCGCAAGCGGTAGAGGGCATAAGGAAAGAATAGGTGACTTTGGGGAAATTAGAGGGAACCCAAAGGCGTGAGAGCTGCGCAGAGATGAGAAATACAGCACTCAGCAAATGTCAGACGACATAGAGGAATATCTGAAATCGAACTTAAAACAATTTCAGATATTGATTAATAATATCAATTGAACTCGGTTTTTGTCAATAGATGTTGCATGTATTTGAGCATTTAATTGAATTTGAATGACAGCTTAGATAGCGCATCTAGTTTCTGCTGCGGGCTGGCACCTTCATCATACACATCATATGTAACAGTGCCGGTTTCATGCCCCACAATGTTTGCAATGGTAGGCCCGGGTACATTTGCTCGGACCAATAGAGTAACCACCATGGATCGTACACTGTGGAATACATACTGCGTGCCATAACCTTCCGCTTTTTTAAGTCTACCGAATGCCTTGCTGAGTGAGTCTGATCTGATGCCGTATTGGTTGCCTGCTGAGCTGGGGAGTAAGAATCCATCAGCACTATCTGCAATCAGTCGAGCTACCGTGCTTTGGATTGCTGGATGTATTGGTATTTCCCTAATGCCGGCAGCGGTTTTACTTTCGCCAATTTTGAAGCTTAATACACCTTCAATTTTCGAAATTGATTCTTTTCGAAGTTGTGCAATTTCCTCAATTCGGCATCCGGTGTACGCGCCAAGCATTATTAGGTCACACAATTTTTGATTTTTTTGTGCCTGAGCGACTGTGTAGAGACCTTCGATCTGCTCTCGGGTGAATGCCTTCCGTGATGCATCTACTTTAGCTTTGCCACGCACTTTTGGGAGTTCTTGTTCTTTGAATGGGTTGTCCTGACCTTTATGCAATTCCTGCCAGTGTGATTCGGTTTTCATCGCCCATTTCCAGAATGTTGAACCGGCTAATAGATACTGGGCTTTGGTCTTGCTTGATAAATTGAGCGTTTCCAGCCATCCAGCGACAGTCTCATTGGTCAAGGGTTTCCCTTGATCGCGTAGATGCTGGGAGAGCTTCTTGAGCTTGCTTTCCTGCTGGTCTATGGTCTTGTTTGCAATGCCTTCCTTAACTCGGTAAGCACGGAATTTCTCTAAGCGACCATCTGTAATGGGGCTGACAGGTTTGTATATTGCTGGGTTATGCACGATTGCCTTTGCTTCCTGATGCTCAGCGTCAGAAAGACTGTACTCTTCTGCAATACATGCTGCTTCCATGTCTGCTGTAATCATCAGAAGATCGTTTTGTAGTTCGAGACCTTCGAGTGGCGTTATGCCTTTCTCAAAGAGCCGCAACATCTTATCCGCATGGTTAATAAATCTATCCGCAAAATCGTTGATCCCATCTGATCTTAAATCATCAGCCATGCGGTGAAGGTCTTGTATCAGGGCAGCCCGTCCCCTAGGTGGTGGGGGCGGTGGTGTGCTTAAGTCAGGTGGTGTGAGCAGGAAGTTGACAGCCTTACTCCGGCTCGTCTGAATGCCCAGTCCTGCTTGGTGCTGAGCAAGTCGCCACTGGTCGCCTGATACGAGCTTCCGCTCCCTTGCTGCTGCAATTTGAGCCTTCCACTGTGCGAGGATCGGTAGTCGTCTGTCCATCGCTTCGGCCCGGTTGCTGGTGCCGGTGGTCTTGATTAGCTTGGCACGCCCACCAAAGGCATGCCGCACATCGGCAGGCACTGCCATACGGACATACCATGTCGATTCTCCATCTTTCTGGGTGAGGTGGTCGGCCATCTGAGTAATCTCCAATTTGACCACTCATTTTGACCACTCAAGCCTACAAAAGCCAATAGATGCCGTGGTTTGTGGGCTGTAGAACTGAAATCTTAGAGTCCCTATCTCTCCGCCATATATCGAGAAGCCCCGCAGATGAAAATCTGCGGGGCTTTTTCGTTGTCTGGCGTTAATGCTTCATCATCCCGAGCTCCGCATCATCCAGCAGTGCCTTGGCCATCGCGCTCAGGTAATGCGAAGCCCAGATCAACTTCTGATCGCCATCCATCAACCCGGTCAGGGTCATGTCGCGTACGTAGCCCATCAGCTCGGATGCCTGTTCGCGGGCGCTTTGGCAGCAGATGCCGGGTTCGATGCGAAAGAGTGGGTGGGTTTGGTTTTCGCCTTGGTAGAACGTTGTCAGGCCGACGGTAGTGGGCGGCTTTGGGGTGGCTGTAGTCGTCATTTGAACTCCCTGGAATCTTTAGTGCCGGGTCGGGCCTCTTCGCGGGCAAGCCCGCGAAGGGGCCGGGCCTGGCTACGCAGCTTTTCGAATGTTCAATGCACCGTGCCCGGCGCTGCGGGGATGTGCGGCTGCATCTGCAATTGCATCAAGGCGGACTCCACCAGGCTTTGTACTGCCTCCATCTCGTGGATGACTGCCTGCATCACGATCGAGCTGGGGGAGGTGGGTTTGAGTTGCACGGATTGGCGGGCTACGAAGAGGGCACAGAGGACGTACTCTGTGGATTGGATCAGGGTGTCCTGCAGTATCTGCGAGGAATCGAGGGAGTAGGGCGGATCGGGGACTATCTTGCGCATGAAAGCTCCTTGGGTAAGTGGAGCTGCCTGGCAACGCTGTCAAACGAATGGAGGCAGCTATACACAGGTTGACAGACCGGTACCCAAGCAACCCGGCGCACACGAATGTGCCCTATGTACAGCCGCCATGAAGCGCTGTAACGGAAACTTGGGTTGTCGGCCTGTCAAAGCCAGTCGTTGATTTGGCAACGACAGGGCGAGACTAGAGCGCGACCCAAGCACTCGCAACAGTTTGAGCGGATCGGCAGTATGTTTGGGAAATGGACTACAAGATAGGGGAAAAAACTGAAGGTTAGCTGTAGGGCGGAAGGCTGATTTGCCATCCTTTATAGTCCAGGAAATGAGAACTGCGCTCTCCTGTTGTTTATGCGTTCTGGATAAACCCTGGGGCTGCGTAGCAGCCCCGGCAATCTCGAACCCGAATGACAACCCTCAGCGCATCGCCGCCAGCTTGATCCCGAACCCGACCAGGCAAGCCCCCGCCAACCGCTCGAACAGGTTGGCAATCCGTGGGTTCGCGCGCATGCGTTCGGCCAGCTTGTGGGTCAGCACCACCGCAATCAACCCATACAGGAACGTCACCACCGCCACGGTCGCCGCCAGGAAGCCAAAGGTCACCAACCCTTGGTGCTTCACCGGGTCGACAAACAGCGGGAAAAACGCCATGTAGAACATGATCGCCTTGGGGTTGAGCAAGGTGATCATCATCGTCTGGCGCAAGTAATGGCCGTTGTCCATGCGGCTCGCACGCGGGGCGCCGCCAGGTTTGCTCAGCAGCATGCGCAGCCCCAGGTAGGCCAGGTACGCAGCCCCCGCCCATTGCACCACGTGGAAGGCGGCGGGGTAGGCGGCAAGCAGGGTGGCAACGCCGGCCACGGCCAGCCACAGCAGCACCTGGTCACCCAGAATCACCCCGCAGGTTGCCGCAAGCCCAGCTTTGATGCCGCCCTTGCCCGTGGCAGTGATCAAGGCAAAGTTGCCCGGGCCGGGGATGGCCAGGACGATGATGAAGGCGATGACAAAGGCGCCGTAGTCGGTAACACCGAGCATGGGGAAACTCCTGTAAGCGTGCAGATGCGGGGCAGAACTACAGACTATCTTCCGCTGCGGCCTACTTTTCAACTGTCCATTAATACGGCGATAACGCGACGTATTGTTACATCACGGCCTGAGCGACTTGGATCCAATGCCTTGGTTCTGTATGATTCGGACGCCATCAGTACGATGGCCGACGATTCATTTAAAGGACTTAGTATGAAAAAGCTGTTGAAAGCCACTGTTGCCGTTGCTGTCGTTTCGGGCGTTGCCCTGCTGTCCGGCTGCACTGGTCAAGTCTACAACCAGCAGAAGAACTGCTCGTACGACTACCTGTTCCACCCTTCGGTTTCCATCTCCAAGGTCATCGGTGGCTGCGGCCCAATCGATAAACTGCCTCAGCAGCAGTAATCTTGGCGATACCCTGATCGCGGCGCTTGCGGCGTGATCCAAGGACCCCGGTCATGCAAATGGCCGGGGTCTTTTGTTTTTCCAGCAGTCGTCCACGTATCCACTTTTCCGTACACCTGGGACAACCTGTCGCCTTGACGCACAGCCCCTCAATTTGTTTGTGCTGGCAATTCAGTTACAATCGGAAAATCGTTTCAGCCATGGCGGGTCAACTCGACCATCGGCTGTGCGTTGACTGTTTCTCTTGGCTGCTGACTCCAATGATCAATAACAAGCGCGCGCTAAAGGACAGAGAGATACGAGGCCCAGCCTAGGCCTCCCTTACGTGCTAATCATTGGAATCGATCAATGTTCAAGAAAGCTGGCAAGACCTTGCTGGGTCTGGCTGTCGCGGCGAGCGTCATGCAAGCGCACGCGGCAGAAACCAAGAAAGTCGACGTGCTGCTGGTCGGCGGCGGCATCATGAGCTCCACCCTGGCGGTCTGGCTGCACGAGCTGGAGCCGAGCTGGTCGATGGAAATGGTCGAGCGCCTGGACGGCGTCGCCGAAGAAAGCTCCAACGGCTGGAACAACGCCGGTACCGGCCACTCCGCGCTGGCCGAGCTGAACTACACCCCTGAAGACAAAGACGGCAACGTCAACATCACCAAGGCCATCGAAATCAACGAAGCCTTCCAGATCTCCCGCCAGTTCTGGTCGTGGCAGGTGCGTCAGGGTGTGCTGAAGAACCCGCATTCGTTCATCAACAGCACCCCGCACATGAGCTTCGTCTGGGGCGATGACAACATCAAGTTCCTCAAGAAGCGTTATGACGCGCTGCAGGCAAGCCCGCTGTTCCGCCCGATGCAGTACTCCGAGGACCACGCGCAGATCGCCAAGTGGGTCCCGCTGATGATGCAAGGCCGCGACCCGAACCAGAAGCTGGCCGTGACCTGGACGCCGATTGGCACCGACGTCAACTTCGGCGAGATCACCCGCCAGTTCGTTGGCCACCTGAAGACCCAGGACAAGTTCGACCTGAAGCTGTCCAGCGAAGTGCAGGACATCACCCGCAACAAGGACGGCTCCTGGCACGTCGAGTACAAGAACCTGAAGGACGGTACCGAATCGGCCACCGACGCCAAGTTCCTGTTCATCGGTGCCGGCGGCGGCGCGCTGAAGCTGCTGCAGAAGTCGGGCATCCCGGAGGCCAAGGAATACGCAGGCTTCCCGGTGGGTGGCTCGTTCCTGGTGACCGAGAACCCGACCGTTGCCATGCAGCACATGGCCAAGGCCTACGGCATTGCCTCGACTGGCGCACCGCCCATGTCGGTACCGCACCTGGACACCCGCGTGCTGGACGGCAAGCGGGTGATCCTGTTCGGGCCATTCGCCACCTTCTCGACCAAGTTCCTGAAAAACGGCTCGTACCTCGACCTGCTGGGCAGCACCACGCTGCACAACGTGTGGCCGATGACCAAGGTCGGTATCGAACAATACCCGCTGGTGGAGTACCTCGCTGGCCAGCTGATGCTGTCTGACGACGACCGCTTCGAAGCCCTGCGCACCTACTTCCCGAACGCCAAGAAAGAAGATTGGCGCCTGTGGCAGGCGGGCCAGCGCGTGCAGATCATCAAGCGTGATGCCGAGAAGGGCGGCGTGCTGAAGCTGGGCACCGAAGTCGTGGCCTCCGAAGACCGCACCATTGCCGGCCTGCTGGGTGCCTCGCCAGGTGCATCGACTGCTGCACCGATCATGCTGACCGTGCTGGAAACCGTGTTCAAAGAGAAAGTGGCAACGCCTGAGTGGCAAGCCAAGATCAAAGAAATCGTGCCGAGCTATGGCACCAAGCTCAATGATTCGGCAGCCGCCACGCAGAAAGAGTGGAACTACACCGCTGAAGTGCTGCAGCTGGAGAAGCCGCCAGTGATCGACGCGAGCGTTGATTTCGGCGGTGCGCCAACCCAGCCGGTTGAAAGCAAGCCTGAGAACGACATGGCGCTGTAAGCGACACTGTTGTGAACGAAAGCCACGGGGGTGACCTCGTGGCTTTTTTGTTTCCGGGCAAAGCCGCTGATCGGAAACCCAGGCGGGAACTAATAAAAACATATTTTGATGCTTAAATTAATCTTGTCAGTCGATCCCCCTCCAGGAGGGTGCCGTCATGAACCTCAAGATTGCTGCCTTACTGCTGCTAGCGCTGTGCGCACAGCCGGCATGGAGCCAGAGTTACTCAACCGCTACCCCCGCCGCCAAACCCGCCGCAGCTGGTGCACTGACCACGCGCCTGGCCCTGCGCGACCTCTGGGTCGAGCACATTTTCTGGGTCCGCAACTACGCTGTGGCCAACCAGGCCGGCAATGCCAAGCAAGCCGAAGTCGCGGCCAACGAAGTGGTCGCCGATGCCACCCGGATCGCCAACAGCATTGCGCCGTTGTACGGCCAGACGGCAGCCGACCAGTTGCTCAAACTGCTCGCCGGCCACTGGGGTGCCATCAAGCACTACAGTGATGCCACCGTGGGCAAGGACAAAAAAGGCCAGCAGGCCGCCGTCGATGACCTGACCAGCAACGCCAAGGCGATTGCCGCGTTCCTGGCCAAGGCCAACCCCAACCTGCCCGAGCAGACGCTGATCACCATGCTGGGCGCCCATGGCGGCCATCATATTGCGCAGATCGACCAGCTTGCCGCGGGCGACTACGCCGGTGAGGCACGCACCTGGGGGATGATGCGCGAGCATATCCTGGCACTGGCGGACGCCTTGACGGCAGCGCTGGTCAAGCAGTTCCCGGACAAGTTCTGATGCTCGAAGGGCTTGGCCGTACCCAACAGGACCTGCTCCATGCGTTGTTGCACCAGCCGGCAGGCATGAGCATCGACGACCTGGCGCAGGCCCTGGCCATTACGCGTACGGCCGTGCGTCAGCACCTGGCCGCACTGGAGCGCGACGGCCTGGTGATGCGCGGCGCCACCCGGCCCACCGGGCGGCGCCCGGAGCAACTGCACCAGCTCACCGAGCATGCCCGTGAGCTGTTCCCACGGCAGTACCCGCTGTTGGCCAATCTGCTGATCGGTGAAGTGGCCGGGATCATCGGCCATGACGCCCTGCGGGTGCTGATGCGCCAGTTGGGGCGCAAGCTGGCGGCGGACCTGGAACAGCAGGTGGTGGATGAGGCGCGCATCGTGCAGCACATGAACACGGCCGGGTATGAGGCCGAGGTGTTCTTTCGTTCAGCCGGGGAGCCGCAGATCGTGGCGCACAATTGTGTGTTCCATCACTTGGCCAAGGCGCATCCCGTGGTCTGCGAGCTGGACCTGGCGTTGATCGGGGCGTTGGGAGGCGCAGAGGTCAGCCATGAGGAATGCATGTTGAGGGGAGGGCAGGTGTGCAGGTTTGCACTGATCAAGAAAGACCTGTGATGTTGTTCATGCCTGCCTCTTCGCGGGCAAGCCCGATACCACAGATACCCCGCTAATCTCCTGTGGGAGCGGGCTTGCCCCGCGAAGAGGCCCGCACAGGAATTATTGCTGCCGAAGAATGCACGTCAGTAACCCAGGGAACCGTTCGTCGAGCATTTCACTGCGCAACGAGTTCATATGGGTAGTGCCGACATTACGCGTATGCACCAGCCCCGCATCGCGCAACACGCGAAAATGGTGCGACATGCTCGACTTCGGCCGGCCGCCATCCAGCTCGCCGCAGCTGGCCTCGGCAACGCCCGCCAAGTGGCGCACGATCTCCATGCGCACGGGGTCGCTCAGGGCGTAAAGCAGGCGCTCGAGGATCAGGTCTTCAGGGTTGGGATGTTTGTAGGCTCGCATGGTCGACATGATAACGGGCCTTTCAATTATTGCCATAGTTCGATTATGATCGAACTATCGTATTCAAATGACCCCGGAGTCCCTCATGTCCGCATTGTTCGAACCCTATACCCTCAAAGACGTCACCCTGCGCAATCGCATTGCCATCCCGCCAATGTGCCAGTACATGGCCGAAGACGGCATGGTCAACGACTGGCACCACGTGCACTTGGCCGGTTTGGCCCGTGGCGGTGCCGGCCTGGTGGTGGTCGAGGCCACGGCGGTAGCGCCGGAAGGGCGCATTACCCCCGGCTGCGCCGGTATCTGGAGTGACGCCCATGCCCAGGCGTTCGTGCCGATGGTGCAGGCGATCAAGGCTGCAGGCTCGGTGCCGGGCATTCAGATCGCCCATGCCGGGCGCAAGGCTAGCGCCAACCGCCCGTGGGAAGGTGACGACCATATCGCCGCCGACGATGCCCGCGGCTGGGACACCATCGCCCCATCGGCCATCGCCTTCGGCGCCCACCTGCCGAAAGTGCCGCGCGAGATGACCCTGGACGACATCGCCCGGGTCAAGCAGGACTTCGTCGATGGCGCCCGCCGTGCACGTGATGCGGGCTTTGAGTGGATCGAGCTGCACTTTGCCCACGGGTACCTGGGCCAGAGCTTCTTCTCTGAGCATTCCAACCAACGTACCGACGCCTATGGCGGCAGCTTCGAGAACCGCAGCCGCTTCCTGCTGGAGACCCTGGCCGCCGTGCGTGAGGTTTGGCCAGAAAATCTGCCGCTGACGGCCCGCTTTGGTGTGCTGGAGTATGACGGCCGCGATGAGCAGACCCTGGACGAATCCATCGAGTTGGCCCGAATGTTCAAAGCCGGTGGCCTGGACCTGCTGAGTGTCAGCGTCGGTTTCACCATCCCTGAAACCAACATCCCCTGGGGCCCGGCGTTCATGGGGCCGATTGCCGAGCGCGTACGCCGCGAGGCTGGCCTGCCGGTGACGTCGGCGTGGGGCTTTGGTACGCCGCAGTTGGCTGAAGGCGCGCTTAAAGCCAATCAGCTCGACCTGGTGTCGGTAGGGCGTGCGCACCTGGCTGACCCGCACTGGGCGTACTTCGCGGCCAAGGAATTGGGCGTGGATAAAGCGTCGTGGACCTTGCCGGCGCCTTATGCGCACTGGCTTGAGCGTTATCGCTGAGTTGCTGATTATTCAGTAGCCTGGGCCGGCCTCTTCGCGGGGCAAGCCCGCTCCCACAAGTAGCCGCCAACCTCAAGGCCAGCGGGGAGCCTGTGGGACCGGCTTGCCCCGCGAAGAGGCCGGCCCTGATCAGAACCGGTCCAGCCGGTAAGCCTCCATGTGCGGCCCTCTCTCCCGGTCAGCCAACCGCCCCACCCATTCCGCCGTCACCGCTGCCTGGGTCAGCCCCAGGTGCTGATGCCCGAACGCAAGCATCACCCGCCCATCACACACCCGGTCGATCACCGGCAGTGAGTCCGGCAACGACGGCCTGAACCCCATCCACGGTGTCGCCCCTTCGGCATCCAGATCTTGCTGAAACAAGCCCTTGCTCAGCCGATGCAACTGCCACGCCCGCTGCATGCTCGGCGGCGCATCGAGCCCGGCGAACTCCACCGTGCCGGCCAGCCGTAAGCCTTCGGCCATGGGCGTCATGATGAACTTGCGCTCCAGCGAGGTGACGGCAAACGGCAGCCGTTGATGTTCACCCGGCAACATCAAGTGGTAGCCACGCTCGGTGTCCAGCGGTACCCGCTTGCCGGTGAGGGCTGTGGTGAGCTTCGCCGAATGCGCGCCGCAGGCCACCAGCACCTGACGGGCTTTCAGCGGGCCCTGGTCGCTGCTCAAGGTGACGCCGGCAGCCTCCACTTGACCGTCACTGACCGCTGCCCGAACGAAGCGCACACCACAGGCCTTGGCCGCTTCGAACAGTTCGCAGACCAACCGGTAGGGGTCGAGAAAGTGCCCGGTACGCGGGAAGAACAGGCCACCCAGAAGCGACGGGCTCAACTGCGGGGCCGCTGTGCGCACCGTTTCGGCCGACCAGAAGTCCACCGGCACGGCCTGCTGGCGCATACGCGCACGCAAGGCCTCCAGCGCCTGGCGTGATTGTGGGCGTTCGAACACCAGCAACGAGCCATCTTCCTTGAGCAGGTTGCCGCGCTCGATGGATGCCAGCAAACGCTGCCAGGCCCCCAGGCTGCCTTCGTTCAGCGCACGGATGCCGGCCACGCTGCGTTGAAACGGCGCCGCCCGCAGGTTGAGCAGCAGGCGGGTGAACCAGGGCATGGCCTTGGGCAGGTATTTCCAGTCCAGGCGCAGCGGGCCCATGGGGTCCATGAGCATGCTGGGCAGGCGTTTCAGGATCGACAGGTCGGCGATCGGGAATACTTGCTCGGTAGCCAAGTGCCCGGCGTTGCCAAAAGAGGCGCCGTGGCCGGGTTGTTCGCGGTCGATCAACAGCACCCGACGGCCCTGCCTTGCCAGCTGCAGGGCACAGGCGACGCCGACGATGCCGGCGCCGACCACGGCGATGTCTGTTTCAGCAGCGTTAAGCGGCTCGACCATGGCCTAGCCTTCCCGCTTGCCGTCGAGCAACCGGCGCAGTTGCAGTGGGTTGCCGTGTTGCAAGGCCGCTGGCAGCAGAGCGTCAGGGAAGTCCTGGTAGCACACCGGGCGCAGGAAGCGCAGGATCGCCGCTGTGCCCACCGACGTGGTACGGGCATCGGAGGTGGCCGGGAACGGCCCGCCGTGGACCATCGCATCGCACACTTCGACCCCGGTCGGCCAACCGTTGACCAAGATGCGCCCGGCTTTGCGTTCAAGGGTCGGCAGCAGTGCGCGGGCACTGTCGATATCCGCCTCGTCCAGTTGCAGGGTAGCGGTCAGTTGGCCTTCCAGGTGCTCGGCAACCTGACGAATCTGCGCGTCGCTGTCGCACGCCACCACCAGTGATGCGGCACCGAAGACTTCGGCTTGCAGCGCCGGGTCGGCCAGAAACGCGCTGGCCTGGGTCACGAACAACTGGGCCTGGCATTGGTTAGGGCCTTGCGCTGGCTGACCGCTGGCGACAACCTGGGCATGGCTGTTCTCGGCCAGTGCGCCGACACCTGTTTCATAGGCGTTGAAAATGCCGGGGGTGAGCATGGTCTGGGCGCCAGTGCGTTGCACCTGTTCGCTGGCGGCGGTGACGAAGCGTTGCAGCGCCGGCCCTTGACGGGCGATCACCAGGCCAGGGTTGGTACAAAACTGCCCGGCGCCTTGTGTCAGCGAAGCGACGAAACCTTGCGCCAGTGCTTCGCCGCGGCTTTGCAGGGCTGCCTCAAACAGGAATACCGGGTTGATCGAGCTCATCTCGGCATACACCGGGATTGGCTCCGGGCGTGCCTGAGCGGCGTGGCACAACGCAACGCCACCGCTGCGTGAGCCGGTAAAACCGACGGCCTTGATACGCGGGTCACTGACCAGTGCAATCCCCACCTCACGGCCTGCGCCGTACAACAGCGAGAACACGCCTTCGGGCAGGCCGCATTGCTTCACGGCGTGGGCCACTGCCCGGCCAACCAGCTCGCTGGTGCCAGGGTGGGCGCCGTGCGCTTTGACCACCACAGGGCAGCCAGCGGCCAGCGCCGAAGCGGTGTCGCCGCCGGCCACCGAGAAGGCCAGGGGGAAGTTGCTGGCGCCAAACACCGCCACCGGCCCCAGGGCCACCTGGCGCTGGCGCAGGTCGGGGCGCGGCTGAGGCTGGCGTTCGGGCAGGGCATTGTCGACCCGCACGTCCAGCCACTCGCCGGCACGTACCACACGGGCAAACGTGCGCAGTTGCGTGCAGGTGCGGCCGCGTTCGCCCTGGATGCGTGCCTTGGGCAGGCCCGTCTCGGCGACGGCGCGGTCGATCAGGGCATCGCCCAGGGCTTCGATCTGTTCGGCGATGGTTTCAAGAAAGTGTGCCCGTTGTTCGAGCGAGGTCTCGCGGTATTCATCGAACGCCGCCCAGGCCAGTGCGCAGGCCTGGGCCACGTGCTCACCGGTACCGCCGAGGTAGGCGGGTTCGAGCGCTTGGCCGGTGGCCGGGTCGATGGCGCGGATGGCGTCGTGGCTGCCGGTTACCGGCGTTTGGCCAATCAGCAGGTTGCCTGTCAGGGGCATGGAGCCTCCTATGGAGTCAGATTCAGGTGCAAGGGTGTAGCGCTTACCCTGTGGGGGCGGGTTTACCCGCGAAGCAGGCACCACGGTGCATGGCATCGGCTTTGCCGGTGTTCGCGGGGCAAGCCCGCTCCCACGGTTATTCCCACAGTGATCAGGCGACGTTCTGCTCGGCCGACCAGTTGGCGTACCACTGACGGAACAGCGCGTATTGCTGCTCGGCGTAGTTGCGCTGGGCATCGGTGAGGGCGTCGGTTTCGTTGAAGTGCAGGCTGTACTCGCGGTCGCCGTTGAGCACCATCAGGTGCTTGTAGTACAGCACCAGGTCGCAGCCTTCATCGAACGACGACAGCACCGCCAGCGCCGCTTCCAGTTCGCGGGCCAGGCGCCGGGCCTTGGCATCACCTTTGGCGGCCTGCTTGCTCAGGCTTACCAGTTGCAGCACTTCACGGGGCAGGGCATTGCCGATCCCGGTGATGGCGCCGGTGGCATTGCAGTTGACGAAGCCATGTACCACCTGGGTGTCGACGCCGACCATCAGGGTCACGTCATCGTCTTTGGAGGTGATGTGCTCGGCGGCGTAGCGCAGGTCGGCGCCACCGCCGAACTCCTTGAAGCCGATCAGGTTCGGGAATTCGCGGCGCAGTTCGAAGAACAGGTCGGCGCGGGTGGCGAAGCCGTAGTAAGGGCTGTTGTAGATCACCGCCGGCAGCTTCGGTGCGGCGGCCAGAATGGCCGAAAAGTGGTGCTTCTGGGCGATCAGCGAGGCGCCGCGGGACAATACACGCGGGATCACCATCAGGCCGGCGGCGCCGACCTTGGCGGCATGGGCCGCGTGGGCGACCGCTTCACGGGTATTCACCGCGCCGGTCCCGACGATGGTCGGGATGCCGGCAGCCACCAGGCGCGCCACGCCTTCCTGGCGTTCGGCCTCGGTCAGCAGCGGCCAGTCGCCCATCGAGCCGCAGTACACCACGGCGCTCATGCCGGCTTCGATCAGCTCAAGGCCTTTGCGTACCAGGGCGTCGAAGTCCGGTGTGCGCGCGGCGGTGCAGGGGGTCATCAGGGCAGGCATGCAGCCGGTGAAGATGTTGTCGCTCATGGGTGTCACTCCTTGCAGTATTCAGTCGGGGTGCGAATAAAAAGGCCTGGGCGGGTCAGATGCCCCAGGCGAAAGGATCCTGTTCGTCGATCAGCAGCGTGCTGTCGGCGGTCATGTGGGCGCGGCCAGTAATGAATGGGCGAATGCGCTCGCCCTCGCGCTGGTAGCGGCCCTGGAACTGGCTGCCGGTGATGCTCGCCTGGACCCAGGTCTGGCCTTCGTCGAGCTTGCCGTCAGCGGCCAGGCAGGCCAGTTTGGCGCTGGTGCCCGTGCCGCAGGGGGAGCGGTCGTAGGCCTTGCCGGGGCACATGACGAAGTTGCGGCTGTCGGCGTCGGGGTCGTCGGCGAACAGCTCGACATGGTCGATCGGCTCGCCGTGCTTGCCCGTGATGCCCTGGGCCTCAAGGGCCTTGAGCATCGCCCAGGTGTAGTGGGTGAGTGCCTCGACGTTGTCCAGCTCGATGCGCTGGCCGTGTTCGGACACCAGGAAGAACCAGTTGCCGCCCCAGGCAATGTCGCCGTACACCACGCCATGGCCCGGTACTTCGACAGGCACCTGCTGGCGATAGCGGTAGGCGGGCACGTTGCCTACGGTGACTGCGCCGTCTTCATGCAGGGTGGCGCTGACCTGGCCAACCGGCGTGTCTATCTTGTGCACGCCGGGCGCGATCAGGCCCAGGTGTTGCAGCGAGGCGATCAGGCCGATGGTGCCGTGGCCGCACATGTTCAGGTAGCCGGCGTTGTTGAAGAAAATCACCCCGCAGGTGGCGTCTTGCGACACCGCTGGGCAGTACAGCGCGCCGACCAGCACATCGTTGCCGCGTGGCTCCAGCAGGCAGGCGCGGCGCCATGGGTCGTGCAGTTCGCGCAGTTCGTCACGCTGTTCGGCCATGGTGCGGCCGTTGAGCTGCGGGAAACCTTTCATGACCAGGCGGGTCGGTTCGCCGCCGGTGTGCGAGTCGATGACGTGAATGTGTTTCATGGGCATGTCCCTTGAATGGTGGCCGGGGTCAGGAAGCGACAGCGGCAGGGCGTTGGCCCGGGTAGGTGTCGGCGGCGGCTTCGCTTTCATCTTCACCATCCAGGCGTACCAGGTGCGCTGGCACGCCAGTCGCGGCGCCCCAGTAGTAGATGCCCAGGGCACAGGCAGCCACGACCACGGTGTCGAACGGGTGGCCGATCACGCCCAGGCCGCCGAAGCTGCCTAGCCACGACAGCAGGATGGTCACGGCGTAGAAGCCGATCAGCCAGGCCGACGAGCGCACTTGCTGGCCGATGGACAGGTGCTGGGTCGGCACGAAGCGGGCGCACAGCAGGTACAGCACGAACATCACGATTTGCAGGGCCAGCAGCCACGACACGGTGTTCCAGCCAGACCAGTAGACGATCAGCGCGGCGATGATGAACGACAGCGGGCCGAGCACGCCCATGCCCTTGACCCGGAACGGGCGCGGCATGTCGGGTGCGTTGCGGCGCAGCGCGGCGACGGTGACCGGGGCCACGGCATAGCTCAGTACCAGGGCCGCCGAGACCACGTTGATCAGCGCCTCCCACGACGGGAATGGCAGGGTCCAGAACACCGACAGGGCAAAGGTCAGCCATAGGGCCGGGCGGGGAATGCCGGACTGCTCGTCGATGCGGGTGAAGACTTTGAAGAAGGTCCCGGTCTGTGCCCAGCCATAGACCACGCGCGGGGTGGCGTTCATGTAGATATTGCCGCAACCGCTTGGCGAGATGACCGCGTCGGCCACCACCAGGTAGGCCAGCCAGCCCACGCCCAGTGCCAGGGCGATGTCACGGTAGGGCAGTGCCAGCTCTTTGGTCACGCCGGCCCAGCCGTTGGCCAGCATCTCGGTCGGTATGCTGCCGAGGAAGGCCAGTTGCAGCAGGGCGTAAATCGCGGTGGACAACAGCACCGACAGGATCAGCGCGATTGGAATGGTGCGCTGCGGGTTCTTCACTTCACTGGCCACCGAAATGATCGGCGTCAGCCCCAGGTAGGCGAAGATGATGCCACCCGCCGACACGGCCATTTCCACACCCGACAGGCCGAACGGCGCAAAGCCCTGGACTTCGAAGTTTGCCGGTTTGAAAAAGGTGAACAGCACACCGATCACCAGCAACGGCACGATGAACTTGAACACGCTGACCAGGTTGTTGGCCTTGGCGAAGGTCTTGACACTGCGGTAGTTGAGCAGAAAAAACAGCCCCAGCAGTGCGAACTGCAGCAACCAGCCGAGCACGCTCGGGTCACTGGACCCGGCCTTGGTCAGCTCGGGGAACCAGGCCGCGGCGTATTGGCGCGATGCGACCACTTCGATGGCGATCAGGCTGGAAAACGCGATCAGGGTGATGAAGCCCATCAGATAGCCGAGCAGCGGGCCATGGGAGTACACCGGGTAACGCACCACGCCACCGGCGCGGGGCAGGGCAGCGCCAAGCTCGCAGTAGACGATGCCCAGCAACAGCACGGCGAAACCGCCGAGGAACCAGGAGAGGATACCGGCGGGGCCGGCGATGGCCGAGACGTGGCTGGCAGCGAACAGCCAGCCGGAGCCGAAGATGGCGCCTAGGCCGATGAAGGTGAGGTCGAGCAGTGACAGCTGTTTTTTGAATTTGCCTGACATGGGTGCGCCTTTTTGTAGGTTTTGGATAGGCAGGTCTGATGTCACGAGGTGCGGCTTTTTGGGCCGCGTTCTTGTAGGTCTTGGGCGGCTTGCGTGGGGCATAGAGTGGACCGATCGGGGCATCGGTTCTTGATGGTTTTCTGCAGGGCGGGTGACGAAATCGGCACAGTTGCAGAAAAGGCTGGCGGCTAGCGGGGCGGGTTGGATAGGCTGGAGGCCATGTCGCACAAGGGCTGCAGAGATGCATCAGCAGTGCTGGCCTCTTCGCGGGCAAGCCCGCTCCCACAGGTACACCACTCTCTTCAGGTTCAGTGGTTTACCTGTGGGAGCGGGCTTGCCCGCGAAGAGGCCAGTCGCCTAAACCCCCGAGAATCGAGATGACAAAAGCCCCCCTGGCAACCCTCTACCAGTCCTTGGACCAGCACCGCCCCGCCACTCTGGAGGCCTTGCTTGCCGGGGTCTCCCTGATGCTGCCGATTCTCGACGCGATCCCCAACGCCGCGATCTTCATCAAAGACCCCGACGCCCGCTACGTGCTGGCCAACGACACGCTGGTCCAGCGCTGCGGCCTCAAGCGTCTGCAGCCCTTGCTGGGCAAGACCAGCGCCGAAGTCTTCCCGGCGCAACTGGGCCCTGGCTACACCGAGCAGGACCGTCGCGTGCTCAAGGATGGCCTGGTCCTGCAAGACCAGCTCGAACTGCACCTGTACGGCAGCCGCGAACCCGGCTGGTGCCTGACCCACAAGCGGCCGTTGCGCAACCCCGAAGGCGCCATCATCGGCCTGGTGGGCATCTCGGTCGACCTGCAGTCAGCCGCCGACACCCACCCTGCCTACCAGCGCCTGGCAGCCGTGGATGAGCACATTCGACGGCATTTTCACCAACCGATCAGCCTGGGCGAACTGACCCGCATCGCGGGTATTTCCGTGGCGCAACTGGAGCGCTACTGCAAGCGGGTGTTCCACCTCACGCCGCGGCAGATGATCCACAAGGCGCGACTGGAGCACGCCCATCGCTTGCTGCACAGCGACTTGCCGATCACCGAGGTGGCGATGCAGTGCGGCTACACCGACCACAGTGCCTTCAGCCGCCAGTTCAAGCAATTGACGGGGTTCACCCCGCGCCAATACCGTCTGGCGACGGCGAATCAGGTGGGCTGAAACAGCAACTTCGCTTCGTCAAAGCACTGCTCGGCAATCGCCGAACGCGGCTCGCTGCGTCGCAGCAGCAGGCCCACCGGGCTGTGGATGCTGGCGTCGACGATGGGCAGGATGCGCATGTGGTCGCTCAAGTCTTCCAGCCCGCAATCGAGGGGCATGATCGCGCAGCACACGCCGGTGTTGATGGCCTGGATCAGCTGGAAGCTCGAGTCGCTTTCCAGCACGGCGTTGGGTTCCAGGCTGCGGCTGCGGAAACTCAGGTCCAGCGACTGACGGTAGTGCATGCCTTTGCTCAGCAAGCCCAGCGGAATCTCGCCGAGGTCTTCCCAGCGCAGGGTGTCGGCCTCGAACTGGAAGTGCCGGGTATCGTGCAGCAGGCCCATGGTGGTGGTGCCCAGCTCGATCACTTCGAAGAAGCTTGCGTTGACCTGGTCGAGGTAGCAGATGCCCAGGTCGAGCTGGTTGCGGCTCAGGCCATCCATGATCTGCTCGGTGCTGTGCGAGCTGAGCTGAAACTGCAGTTCGGGGTATTTTTCGCGCAGCGGCAACAGCAATTGCATGGGGTTGAAGCTGGCCAGCGGCACGGTGCCCAGGCGCAGGCTGCCGACCACCTGGCCGCGACAACTGGCGGCTTCGGCCTGCAGGCCGTCGTGGGCGGCCAGCAGCGTGCGGGCCCAGGCCAGAATGCGCTCGCCAGCTTCGGTGAAGCCTTCGAAGCGCTGGCCGCGTTTTACCAGCACCAGGTCCAGTTCGTCTTCCAGGTTGCGCAGGCGCATCGACAGCGTCGGCTGGGTGATGTGGCACAGTGCTGCGGCCTGGCCGAAGTGGCGGGTCTGGTCGAGCGCGATGAGGAACTTGAGTTGCTTGATGTCCATGGGAGTGCCTGGCGTCTGGTTGTGCTGACCTTAACCAAGTCAGCGATAGATGTCATTGATCACCCGGTACGCCATATCGATTGGACGCCCTTTGGCCGTGCCTCTAGCGTGGTGACAATGCCCTTTCAGGAGTAGCCCACGTGAGCGTCAAACCCGACGCGGTCTTCGTACCGCTCAACATCGCCGTGCTGACCGTCAGTGACACCCGCACCTACGACAACGACACCTCCGGCGAGCTGCTGGCCAGCCGCGCGGTGGAAATCGGCCATCGCCTGGTGGCGCGTGCGCTGCTCAAGGACGACCTGTACAAGATCCGCGCCCAGGTCGCCACCTGGATTGCCGACGAGCAGGTGCAGGTGGTGCTGATCACCGGCGGTACCGGCTTCACCGGGCGTGACAGTACGCCTGAAGCCGTTGAATGCCTGTTGGACAAACGTATCGATGGCTTTGGCGAGCTGTTCCGGGCGTTGTCCATTCTCGATATCGGCACGTCGACCATTCAGAGCCGGGCATTGGCCGGCCTGGCCAACGGCACGTTGGTGTGCTGCCTGCCAGGTTCGACCGGGGCCTGCCGCACGGCGTGGGAAGGGATCCTGGCCGAGCAGTTGGATGCGCGGCACCGGCCGTGCAATTTCGTGCCGCACCTGAAATCCATCGAGGCCTGTGCAAGCCGCGGGTAATGGTTAGCCTGTGCTGGCCTCTTCGCGGGCAAGCACGCTCCCACAGGTTCAGTGTTGATGCGAAACTTGTGGGAGCGGGCTTGCCCGCGAAGAGGCCAGCACAAGCAGTAGAAAACTCAGCTCAACACATACCCCACCGGCTCCAGCGCCGGTGGCAGTGGCTCAACCCCCAACCCCGCCAGCACATCGCGTTCCACGGTACGCACCAGCGCATCGGTGGGCAGGTCGTTCTCATCCCGCCCAAACGGGTCCTCCAGCTCATTGCCAATCGCATCCAGCCCAAAGAACGTGTAACCGACGATGGTGGTAAACAGCGGTGCCAGCCAGCCCAGCGGTTCAGCCAAGGCGAACGGCAACAGCAGGCAGAAGATGTAGATGGTGCGGTGCAGCAACAAGGTATAGGGGAACGGCAACGGCGTGCCTTTGATCCGTTCGCAGGTGGCCTGTACTTCCGTCAGCCCCACCAGCCGCTGCTCCAGCACGCTGTAGCGCCAATCGCTGATCTGCTGCTGCTCGGCTAACCGCGAGCAGTGCCCGCCGACCTCACGCAAAATGGCGTCGCAGACATTGTGCGGGCTGATTGCGTCGGGGTTGGCCAGCCAAGGCCGGGCGGCTGCCAGGTCATCCTCGTTGCGCAGCCGGGCATTGAGCGCATGGGCAAAGCCGCACAAGCTGCGCAGCAACGCGGCACGTAGCGCCGGGTCGGCGATTACCACGCTTTCGCGCACGAACGAGCGGGTCTCGATGATCAGCTTGCCCCAGGCCTTGCGGCCCTCCCACCAGCGGTCGTAGCAGGCGTTGTTGCGAAAGCTCATGAAGATCGACAGCGACAGGCCCAGCAAAGTGAAAGGCGTGGCGCTGACCGGGTAGAAAAATGCCGGGTAGTGACGCTCGACCAGCACGATCAGCGCGGCCAGCAGGGTGACCATCAGGCAGCGCAAGGCAATGCGCTTGATGATCGAACCCTTGAGGGTGAACAGCACGCGCAGCACATCAGGGCGGGGGTGGACGATCATGGAAATCCAGAGGTGGCTGTTCAGCCGCCGGTCATGTTCATGAAACGCAGGATCTGCACCTCGCCACCCACCTCGAAGTGATGGCGGTAGGGTTTGAGGTGCAGCGAGTCACGGATGGCTTTCTCCAGGCGCCCGGCGTCGCCCGGGTGGGCACGCAGAACCTGCTTGAGGTCCACCGAATGCTCGTTGCCCAGGCACAGCAGCAGGCGGCCTTCGACGGTCAGGCGCACGCGGTTGCAGGTGGCGCAGAAGTTGTGGCTGTGCGGCGAGATGAACCCCACTCGGGTATGTGCCGCTTCGGCCAGGCGCCAGTAACGTGCCGGGCCTTGAGACGACTCGGTCGACTCGATCAGGGTGAACTGTTCGGCCAGCCTGTCGCGCACTTCGTCACTGGAATAGAACGACTCACCGCGCTGGTGTTCGCTGATGGCACCCAGGGGCATTTCTTCAATGAAGGTAATGTCCAGCTCGCGGTCGATGGCAAAGCGCACCAGGTCTGCCAGCTCGTCATCGTTGCGGCCTTTGAGCACCACGCAGTTGAGCTTGGTTTTGCGAAAGCCTGCCTGGCGCGCGGCGTCGATGCCGGCGATTACCTGGTTGAGGTCGCCGGTGCGGGTCAGTTGCTTGAAGCGCCCGGCGTCCAGGCTGTCGAGGCTGATGTTCAGGCGCGATACGCCGGCGTCGAACAGCGGCTGGGCCAAGCGCCCGAGCTGCGAGCCGTTGCTGGTCAGGCACAGTTCGCGCAGGCCGGGCAGGGCGGCGATGCGCCCGCACAGCTCGACGATGCCCTGGCGTACCAGCGGCTCGCCACCGGTCAGGCGGATTTTGCGGGTGCCTAAAGCGACGAAGCGCTCGGCCACCTGGAACAGTTCTTCGAGGCTGAGGATCTGCTGGCGCGGCAGGAACTGCATGTCTTCGGCCATGCAGTACACGCACCGGAAGTCGCAGCGGTCGGTGACTGACATCCGCAGATAGTCGATTTTCCGGTTGAAGCCGTCGATCAGGGCCCGGCTGTTCTGTTCCACGATTGCGCTCGAATGGGATGGACTCAGCTCCAAGCTATAACCTGGCCGCACCCCCGTCAAATTGCTTTCCCCGACTGGTTGATCAATCTCGTCTATCACGGTTGCGGGGGGCGCGAGGCAATGACCAAACCATGATCGAAACGGCTTATCAGGCCGTAAGATCTTTCGATTGGACGGCGCTGCCCCACGCTCAATAGTCTGGAAAAAACACCGAGTGTGAGGATTCACCGCATGAGCCAGGACGAACATATCAGGGACTACAAAGGCGCCGCCGCCGGCTGGGGGGCGCTCAAGAGCGTGACCAAGAGCTGGCTGGGCAGCGAAAACGCCTTCAAGAACCTGCGGGCCATGCTCAAGACCAACCAGAACGGCGGCTTCGACTGCCCCGGCTGCGCCTGGGGCGAGTCGCCGGAAAACGACATGGTCAAGTTCTGCGAAAACGGCGCCAAGGCGGTCAACTGGGAAGCCACCGGTCGCTCGGTAGACCCTGCATTCTTCGCCAAGTACAGCGTCAGTGCGCTGGCCGAACAGACCGACTACTGGCTTGAATTCCAGGGTCGGCTGACCCACCCGATGCGCTACGACGCGGCCACCGACCACTACGTCGAAACCTCCTGGGATGATGCTTTCGCCCTGGTCGCCAAGCACCTGCAAGCGCTCGACTCGCCCGATCAGGCCGAGTTCTACACCTCGGGGCGGGCCAGCAACGAAGCAGCGTTTCTGTACCAGCTGTTCGTCCGCGCCTACGGCACCAACAACTTCCCCGATTGCTCGAACATGTGCCACGAGGCCAGCGGTGTGGGCATGTCGGAAACCCTCGGCGTGGGCAAGGGCACTGTGGTGTTCCATGACCTGGAACTGGCCGACGCCATTTTCGTCATCGGCCAGAACCCCGGCACCAACCACCCACGCATGCTCGAACCGCTGCGTGAGGCGGTCAAGCGTGGCGCTCAGGTGGTGTGTTTCAACCCGCTGAAGGAACGTGGCCTGGAGCGCTTCCAGCACCCGCAGCACCCCTTCGAGATGCTCAGCAATGGCTCCGAGCCGACCAACACCGCGTATTTCCGCCCGGCCCTGGGCGGCGACATGGCGGCCATGCGTGGCATTGCCAAGTATTTGCTGCAGTGGGAGCGTGAGGCCCAGGCCAAGGGCGAGCCGGCGGTGTTCGACCATGCCTTCATCGCCGAGCACACCAGCGGCGTCGATGCCTACCTGGCGGCGGTAGAGGCCACCTCTTGGGCGCATATCGTCGAGCAGTCGGGCCTGACCCAAGCCGAGATCGAACTGGCTGCGCGTATGTACCGCAAGGCTGAGCGGGTCATCATGTGCTGGGCCATGGGCATTACTCAGCACCGCCACTCGGTGCCCACCGTGCAGGAAATCGTCAACCTGCAACTGCTGCGCGGCAACGTTGGCAAACCCGGCGCTGGCCTGTCGCCGGTGCGTGGCCATAGCAACGTGCAGGGCGACCGCACCATGGGTATCGACGAGAAGCCCAAGGCCGGGTTGCTCGATGCCCTGGAAAAACGCTTCCAGTTCCGTGTGCCCCGCGCCCATGGGCATAACGCTGTGCTGGCGATCAAGGCCATGGAAGAAGGGCAAGCCAAGGTGTTCATCGCCCTGGGCGGCAACTTCGCCCAGGCAACCCCGGACACCCCGCGCACCCATGCAGCCCTGCGCAACTGCGCATTGACCGTGCAGATTTCCACCAAGCTCAACCGTTCGCACCTGGTCACCGGCCGCGATGCGTTGATCCTGCCGTGCCTGGGCCGTACCGAGATCGACCTGCAGGGCAGCGGGCCGCAGGGCGTCACCGTGGAAGACACGTTCAGCATGGTGCACATCTCCCACGGCCAGTTGCGCCCACGCTCGCCGCACTTGCGTTCGGAACCGGCCATCGTTGCCGGCATGGCCCAGGCGACCTTGGGCAAGCAGCCGATCGATTGGGACTACGCCATTGCCGACTACGGCCGTATCCGCAGCATGATCGCCGATGTGATCCCAGGCTTTGCCGACTTCAACGAGCGCCTGCAGCACCCGGGCGGCTTCCACCTGGGCAACAACGCGGCGGATCGCAACTGGCGCACCGCGACCGGCAAGGCACGTTTCAGTGCCAGTCAGTTGCCGGAGCAACTGGTCAATGCCCAGGTGCTGGCCCGTGGCGACAAACCGGACCTGATCCTGCAGACCTTGCGTTCGCACGACCAGTACAACACCACCCTGTATGGCCTGGATGACCGCTACCGTGGGGTGTTCGGCCTGCGTGAGGTGGTGTTCGTCAATGAGGCCGACATTCGCCGCCTGGGGTTCGAGCCTGGCGAGCACGTGGACCTGGTGTCGCTGTGGGAGGACGGGCGCGAGCGGCGTGTATCCGGGTTCCGCCTGGTGGCGTATGACGTGCCCGAGGGGCAGGCCGCGGCGTATTACCCGGAAACCAACCCGTTGGTGCCGCTGGAGAGTTATGGCGAGGGGACGTATACCCCGACCTCGAAGTTCATCGCGATCAGGGTAGAGAAAGCCAAGGCGGGGAACCGGATCGAGGCGGTGCAGGCGGCGGAGTAAAGGTTTGCCTGATCCGGCCTCTTCGCGGGCAAGCCCGCTCCCACAGGTATATCTCAAGGCTTGAGCAGTGTGCCACCCTGTGGGAGCGGGCTTGCCCGCGAAGAGGCCAGCACCGATCAGGGGCGGTGCACTGGGTAAGCCGTGGTGTATTTCATCTGTTCCATGGCAAAGCTAGAGGTAATGTTGGAAAGCCCATCCGTGCGGGTGATCAGCTTCTTGTAAAACCGGTCATACGCGCCAATGTCACTCACCACCACCCGCAGCATGTAATCCCAATCCCCAGACATGCGGTAAAACTCCATCACCTCTTCGAAACCGGTCACGGTGGCGGCAAACTGCTCAAGCCAGGCGCTGTCGTGGCGCTGGGTCTTGAGCTGGACGAACACGGTCAGGCCCAGCCCCAGGCGCGTGGGGTCGAGCAGGGCGACGCGGCCAAGGATGTAACCCTCTTCTTCCAGGCGCTTGACCCGCTTCCAGCAGGGCGTGGTGGACAGGTTCACCGCCTCGGCCAGGTCCTTGAGGGAAATGGAGGCGTCACGCTGCAGCAAGGTGAGGATGTGTTGGTCGAAATTGTCCATATCGATTACGGGCTGGCCAGAGAATGATTTTCTCCAGATTACTGCAAAACCAGAAAAATGCATGACCTCTGCTGCGTGTCCTTGCCGCCCGCACTGGTTGTGCGATAGTTGCAGGCTTACCTCAGTCAATGGACCGGATCATGTCCGACAAGCCGCGTAATTTCGCCACCCGCACCATCCACGCCGGCGAGCAGCATAGCGTCGCCGACAACGCGATTTTCCCGCCCATCTATACCGCCAGTTCCTACATCAAACGCAGCCTGGACGACAACCCCGAGTATGCCTACAGCCGTGTCGGCAACCCGACTCGGCATGCCTACGAAAGCTGTGTCGCAGCGCTGGAAGAAGGCGTCGGCGCGGTAGCCTGTGCCTCCGGCGTGAACGCCACCGCGACGGTGCTCGAACTGTTGCCCAAGGATGCCCACGTGGTGGTGATGAACGGTGTCTATGGGGGTACCTTCCGTATCCTGGAGGACTACCGCGGCCATACGTCGGGGCTGACCACCACCTACGTCGACCTCAACGACCTGCAGGCCGTGGCCGCAGCGATTCGCCCAGAAACCCAGCTGATCTGGATCGAATCACCGACCAACCCCTTGCTGCACTTGGTCGACATCAAGGCCGTCTGCGACCTGGCCCGCTCGCGGGGCATCCTTACCTGCATCGACAACACGTTCTGCTCGCCTTGGAACCAGCGCCCGATCACCCTGGGGGTGGACCTGGTGATGCACTCGGCCAGCAAGTACATCGGTGGCCATTCCGACCTGACCGGCGGTGTGGTGGTCGCGGCCAATGACGCGCTGCTGGCACGTCTGCGCAAGATCAGCATGGCGGTCGGGGCGATTCAGGGCCCATTCGACTGCTACCTGGCCCTGCGCGGCCTGAAGACCTTGGATGTGCGCATGGAGCGCCAGTGCGCCAATGCCCTGCAGGTGGCGCGTTTTCTCGAAAGCCATCCGCAGATCGAGCAGGTCTTTTACCCGGGGCTTGAAAGCCACCCACAGCATGACCTGTGCAAACGCCAGATGCGCGCGGGCGGGGCCGTGGTGGCAATGAAGGTCAAGGGCGGCGACCGGGCGGCGCTCAATCGCCTGGTGGAAGCCTTGCAGATCTTCGTCCTCGCCGACTCGCTGGGTGGGGTGGAAAGCATGATCAACCACTCCTGGAGCATGTCGCACAACTCGCTGAGCCCGGAGCAGAAGGGCGTGATGGGGATCAGTGAGAACCTGCTGCGGTTGTCGGTGGGGATCGAGGACTATCGGGACCTGATCGAGGACCTGGATTCGGCATTGCGGGCGTCGGCTGGCGTGTGAAGGCTGCTGGCCCTATCGCTGGCTTGCCGGCGATAGGGCCGGTTGACTTGGCAAAAATCCTTCAGGATTTCGGCGGATGAATGGTCCGTTCGATCTTGTCCTTGATCAGTAGCCGCTCCTTGCGCAAGCGGGTGACGGTGTCGTCGGTGCTGGCGTTGCCTTCGGCGGCCAGCACTTCCTTGTCTTTGGCGTTGTACTCCTTGTGCAGTTTGTGCAGGTCATGGTCTTTGTCGATGCGCGCCTGGAAGTCCTCGGCAGTGATGTTCAGGTCAGCGAGCAGATCATGCGGAACGGGCATTTCTTCACCTCTCTTGGGGGTTGGCGAATGGTCCTGACCTTTGAGGATAGTCGCCTTTGCGCGGGTGGGGGCCTGGGGTAGGCTGTCGCAGCCTGCCATCAATCGGGCGGCGAACGTGGCTGGCCAGGCACAATGGCGGCTGAATAAACTTAATTTAATGTTGGAAAAAGGCCACCTCACTGTTTTGTTGGCGTCTTTTTCACGAAAAATTGATGGTGCACTTTCTAGAGTTCAGCCAACTTTCCCTCCCGGTGCCGCACAGGCCGCGGGCTGATAATCACTCTTGATTGCGAACACTGATGCTCAACTTCAAATCCCTGCGGACTGAATGGGTCACGCTGCTGGCTAGCCTGTACCTGCTGATCGGCTTGAATGTCTTTCTCTGGCAGCACTTGGAACAGGTGGTTCCGCCAGGGCTGGCGGGGCTTTGGCTGGGCCTGGCGTTTGCCGTGCTGATGCTGTTCGCATTCAACCTGATCCTGACGTTGTTTGCCTTCCGGTATGTGTTGAAACCGGTGCTTGTCTTATTGTTCATGAGTGGTGCGGGTGTTGCTTACTTCATGAATCAATATGGGGTGCTTATTGACGCCGGTATGTTCCGTAATATCGCCGAAACCAATGTAACGGAAGTGCGCGACTTACTCTCGCTGAAGTTTGCTTTGTATATGCTGGGGTTGGGTGTCTTGCCGTCGGTGTTGCTGTGGAAAGCCCCGATCGCTTACCGCGCCTGGCACCGCGAACTGCTGGGCAAACTGGTGGTGAGCGGCGCTTGCGTGGTGGCCCTTGGGTCGGTGGCACTGATCAATTATCAGGGGTTGTCTTCGCTGTTTCGCAATCACCATGAACTGCGCCTGATGCTCACCCCGAGCAATATCGTGGGGGCCTCCATTGGTTATGTCAGCGAGCGCGTCGGTACTGCGGCCAGGCCCTTCCAGCTTTATGGCACAGATGCTCACCGTGATGCCGCCTGGCAGCACCATGAGCGCAAGTCGTTGACGGTGCTGGTGGTTGGTGAAAGTGCACGGGCTGACCATTTCGGCGTGCTCGGCTATGACCGGGACACCACCCCCAACCTGGCCAAGGAGCAGGGCCTGCTGGCGTTTTCCGATGTGCATTCCTGCGGTACTGAAACCGCCGTTTCGGTGCCCTGCATGTTCTCGGGCATGCCGCGCAAGGACTACGACGCTCGCGTGGCGAAAAACCGTGAAGGGCTGCTCGATATCCTGCAGCGGGCAGGCCTGGCCGTGCAGTGGCGCGACAACCAGTCGGGCTGCAAGGGCACCTGTGATCGGGTGCAGTTCATCGATGTCAGCAACCTCACCGACCCGGCACTGTGCGCTAACGGCGAATGCCACGACGAGATCCTGTTGCAGGGCCTGGGCGAGCTGATCGACACCCTCGACAAGGACACCGTGCTGGTGCTGCACCAGATGGGCAGCCACGGCCCCGAGTACTTCAAGCGCTACCCCAACGCCAGCGAGCGCTTCACCCCAGTGTGCCAGAGCAATGCGCTGAACCAGTGCAGCGAGCAGGACATCATCAACGGCTACGACAACACCTTGGCCTACACCGACAAGGTGCTGGCGTCCCTGATCGACACGTTGCGCAGTAAACAGGACAAGGTCGACACGGCGATGATCTACCTGTCCGACCACGGTGAGTCGCTGGGCGAGTACAACCTGTTCCTGCACGGCACCCCTTACGCCATTGCCCCGGAGCAACAGAAGCACGTGCCACTGCTGACCTGGTTCTCCGACAGCTACAAAGAGGACTTTGGCCTGGACACCGACTGCCTGGCCAGGCTCAGCGATGCCCCGCTGTCCCAGGACAACCTGTTCCACTCCATGCTCGGCCTGTTGCAGGTGCGCACCGAGGTGTACCAGCAATCGCTGGACATGTTCGCCAGCTGCCGGCCTTGGCTGGCAGCCAAGCACTGATCGCCAATGGCCTGCAGCAGCACCGTTTATCTATTCCAGGGATGGCGCAGGTTTCACCCGCAGTGCCCGCGCCGTATATACTGCGCGCCAATGTTAGTGGGAGAGCCTCGTGGCCATCGAAATACACTGGATCCGTGACGACCAGACCCTGGCCGAACTCTGCCGAAGCTGGCGCGAACTGCCCTTCGTAGCGCTCGACACCGAATTCATGCGGGTAGACACCTTCTACCCCAAAGCGGGGCTGATCCAGATCGGCGACGGTCAACGTGCCTTTCTGATCGACCCGCTGCTGATCAAGGACTGGCAGCCCTTGGCCGATCTGCTCGAAGACAGCGGTGTGGTCAAGGTGCTGCACGCTTGCAGCGAAGACCTCGAAGTGTTGCTGCGCCTGACTGGCAAGTTGCCTCAGCCACTGTTCGACACGCAGTTGGCCGCCGGTTACCTGAACCTGGGCTTCTCCATGGGCTACTCGCGCCTGGTTCAGGACGTGCTGGGGCTCGAGTTGCCCAAGGGGGAAACCCGCTCCGACTGGTTGCAGCGCCCGCTTTCCGAAACCCAGATCAGCTACGCCGCCGAAGATGCCGTGCACCTGGCCGAGCTGTTCATCGCCCTGCGTCCGCGTCTGTCCGACGACAAGTACGCGTGGGTGCTGGAGGACGGCGCTGAACTGGTTGCCCAGTTGCGCCGCGAAGTCGTGCCCGAGAGCCTGTACCGCGACGTCAAGCTGGCCTGGAAGCTTGCGCCCCAGCAGTTGGCGGTGTTGCGCGAGCTGTGCGCCTGGCGCGAGCGCGAGGCACGCAACCGTGATGTGCCGCGCAACCGCATTCTCAAGGAGCACTCGCTGTGGCCGATGGCCAAGTCCCAGCCGTCCAACCTGTCGGCGCTGGCCAAGATCGACGAGATGCACCCGCGCACCATCCGCCAGGACGGTGAATGCCTCGTCCAGCTGATCAAGCGTGCTGCCAGCCTGCCCGCCGATCAGTGGCCGCAGGTTCTGCCCGAGCCGCTGCCGATCGAAGCGGCCGGCATCATCAAGCAGCTGCGCGCCATTGGCCAGGCCGAAGGTGAGCGTCTGGGCATTGCCCCAGAGCTGATGCTGCGCAAGAAGACCCTGGAAGCGCTGCTCAAGAGCGGCTACCCCAATGGCCCCTATCAACTGCCCGATTCGCTGCGCGGCTGGCGTCGCGAGCGCATGGGCCAGGCCCTGCTGGACAACCTGGCAGGTGCCGGAGAGACCCAATGAAACGTATCTGCTCAATCTACAAGAGCCCCCGCAAGAACGAAATGTACCTGTATGTGCTCAAGGCCGAAGGCCTGGAGCGCGTGCCCGAGGCCCTGCTGCCGTACTTCGGCACCCCGGTGCATGCCTTCGACCTGGTGCTGAGCCCCGAGCGCAAGCTGGCGCGCGAGGACATCGTCAAGGTGCTGGAAAACCTCGACAACCAGGGCTATCACCTGCAGATGCCGCCGGTCGAAGACGAGTACATCGAGCACCTGCCCGAAGAGCTGCTGCGCCGTAACGACCCGGTCTGACCCAGGCCAGGTTCCCTTCTTTCGCCAAGTGGCCCGTGTGTCGGGCCGCTTTCGTTGTCTGCCAAGGTTGTCTTCACGATGCGCGTTCTGATCGCCGAACAGGATCATGCCAATTACGCCCAGCTGTTGGGCCAGGCGGCCCCTGACCTGGAAATCCTGACCAGCAGTGACTCTGCCGAGCTGGCGCTCCAGGCGCCGCAGTGCTCGGTGTGGCTGGGCCAGCCTGACTTGCTGGCGAGCCTGCTGCGCCAGGGCCACACGCCAGCCTGGATGCAGTCGACCTGGGCGGGCATCACGCCGCTGCTGGCCGACGGTTTGCCACGGGATTACCGCCTGACGCGTGCGGTCGGCATTTTTGGCCAGGTGATGGCGGAGTACGTGCTCACCTACCTGCTTGGCCACGAGCGCGAAGTGCTGTCGCGCCTGGTGAGCCAGGTCGAGCGGCGCTGGGACGACCGCCCTGGCGGGACGCTGGAGGGGCGCCAGGTGTTGATCGTCGGCACCGGCGATATCGGCCAGCGCGTGGCTGAGTTTCTCCAGCCATTTGGCGTCACCCTGTACGGTATCGCCAGCAGCGCCCGTGCGCAGGCGCCGTTCGTTGAGGTGGCCGGGCTGGCTGACCTACCGCGCAGGGTCGAACAGGCGGATTACGTGATCAACCTGCTGCCGGACACGCCCGCTACCCATGATCTGTACGATGCGGCGCTGTTCCAGCGCTTCAAGCCCACGGCGTTGTTCATCAATGCCGGGCGTGGGGTGGCGGTGGTCGATGGCGACTTGGTCGAAGCACTCAAGCAAGGCCATTTGGCGGGCGCGGTGATCGATGTGTGCCGCCAGGAGCCGCTGCCCCAGCGTCATCCGTTCTGGACTGCCTGGGGGCTGCTGCTGACCGGGCACAGCTCGGCGCCCACCTCGCCGGCGGCGATGGTGCGGTTGTTTGTCGAGAATGTGCGGGCGTATGAGGCGGGGCAGGGGTTGCGTGGGGAAGTGGACTTCACCCGGGGTTATTGATTTGTAGTGTCTGTACTGGCCTCTTCGCGGGGCAAGCCCGCTCCCACTGGTACATCGCAGGGTTCAGAACTGCAGGGCGGTTGTGGGAGCAACTGTCTTCTTGTGGAAGCTGGCCTTGCCGGCGATGGGGCGCGTAGCGCCCCAGGCCCGGCTGTGCCGGGCATCGCCAGCAAGGCTTGCTCCTACGAATGAGCTATTTGCTCCTTCCAGGGCGTTCCGGTCTTGAGCATCGCATTTAGCCTCACTATCAATACTCGCATACACGCCACCACCGATACTTTCGCGCACTTCCCCTGGGCTCGCAGTGCTTTGTAGCGCTCGCAGAAGTCCTTGTTGTGCCGTATCACCACCCAGCAGGCCATATAGAGCGCCCGCCTGACTTGTGAGCGCCCCCCCCAGATTGAACGCTTGCCCGACTGCTTGCCGCTGTCCTGGTTGAACGGCGCAACACCGACCAAGGCGGCAATTTCCTTCTTATCCACCTGGCCCAGCTCTGGCAGCAAGGCCATCAGCTTTCCGGCAGTAATCAGACCAATTCCTTTGACTTGAGTGAGCTGTTTAACCCGGTCATCAGGCAAAGCTGCTGCCTGCTGTGCGATCTCTTGTTCCAGCGCTCGAATTTCACCCTTCAGATAGGCGATGTGTTGTTCCAACCGCAAACAAACACTGGGAGCCCGCGCCTGCTTCAGGCGCCGCTTGTCATCGTCGCGCTGTTGGACGAAGCGATCCCGCTGCATAAGCAGTTCGCGCAGCAAAGCCCGCTCGGGTGTCATCACCTGGCAAGGCCGTGGGGGCATAACTTCAGCCAGGTGAGCCAAAACAGCTGCGTCAATGGGATCGGTCTTGGCGCGTTTACCCATCGACTTGGCAAAGTCCCGGGCACGACTGGGATTGATCCGGCAAACCGGAAAATCGGCATCCTGCAGCGCTTTGAGGACATTGCACTCGTAGCCACCGGTAGCTTCGAGCAAGACCATTGAAATTGCATACCCGCCAAGCTTTTCGACGAGCAGTTGGAATCCCTTCAAGTCATTGGAAACACTGAAGTTCACCCCCTCAGGACGGATGTGAACAGCAAGTGTGGCACTGGAAACATCGATGCCGACAGAGGAAGACATGGCCAAACCCTCTTAAACTCAAGGAGTGAGAGCGCTTTGGCTTGGCCCACGCTTGTGATTCGAGATTACGCCCCTCATCCAACTGTTCGGGCTCTCGCCAAAGTGGAACGGTGAATGGCAGCTTTTGCTCCCACACGTGCTCTGGGCACCTCGGGCTATCAGCTTGCCATTCACCGCTCTCACTTCAGATTCTATTCCCTCTCCAAGACACAAGCGGGCTTGCCCCGCGAAGAGGCCAGTACAGCCAACAAAAATGCTTACAGGCTAAAATCACCCTCAGCCGCCAGCTCGCTCAGCGGCCGGCGCGGGCTCGGCACTTCACGCGCTTGCAACGCCTCGGCCAAGGTCGCCTTGTCGCCCAGTTTGCCGATCGCCACCATGGCATGCAGCTCGTAGCCCTCCGGCACCTTCAGTTCGCTGCGCGCCAGTGCCTTGTCGAAACCGGCCATGCCGTGGGTGTGCCAGCCGCTGATGCTGGCCTGCAGGGCCAAATGCCCCCAGGCGGAACCGGTGTCGAAGGTGTGCCACAGGGCCGGGCTTTCTTCGGCGGCGCCAGGCGCTGCGAAGGTGGTCTTGGAGATGATCAGCACCAACGCCGACGCCTGTTGCGCCCAGCTGCGGTTGAACGGCACCAGCAGGTTCAGGTAACGCTCCCAGTTCGGCGTATCGCGGCGGGCATAAAGGAAGCGCCAAGGCTGCGAGTTGTACGCCGAAGGCGCCCAGCGCGCGGCTTCCAGGAAGCTCAGCAGGGTCTCTTCGCTGATCGGCTCGGCAGTGAAGGCGCGGGGCGACCAGCGGTTGATGAACTGCTCGTTGATCGCGTAATCGGCAATACGGGGGGTGGCGCTCATGGCTGCTCCTGCAAGAGGATGGGGAAAACCGCACGCTACTGCGTCCCGTCGTCACTGACAAGCGGTCTGGCTTTGCCGAAGGCCAGGCTCTAGACTGGCGCCGCCGCGCGCCGCCCACTGAAGATGAATGCAGGAAACCCGTGTGATGATCGCTGACAGCGCGCCGTTCTGGCGGCGCAAGACCCTTGAACAACTCAACCCGCAAGAGTGGGAATCGCTCTGTGACGGTTGCGGTTTGTGCTGCCTGCAAAAGCTTGAGGACGAGGACGACAACAGCATCTATTACACGCGCATTGCCTGCAAATTGCTGGACCTCAACACCTGCCAGTGCAGCGACTATCCCAACCGCTTCGCTCACGTGCCCGACTGCATCCAGCTCACCCCGGGCAAGGCCGACCAGTTCAAGTGGCTGCCAAGCACCTGCGGTTACCGCCTGGTCAGCGAAGGCAAGGATTTGCCTGACTGGCACCACTTGATCTGCGGTGATCGCCAGCAGGTCCATGAACAGCGCATTTCCCAGTCAGGGCGTATGCTCAGTGAGCATGATGTCGACGAAGACGACTGGGAAGACCACCTGATCTTTCGCGCCAGCTGACCGGCGCGCCCCGTCGCTTCTGGGAAACAAGGAGTTTCTGAATGCGTTGCCAGCTGTTGTTGCTTTTGAGCCTGGTGGCCTGTTCACCGGCCTGGGCGAAGAACGTCGACCTGGACTATCACGTGCGCCTGCTGCCCGCCAGTGGCCAGGCCGAAGTACGCCTGACCCTGGCTGAAGGCAGCAGCGTTCGCAGCTTGGACTTCGACCTGGGCAAGGGCGGCACCTACAGTGGCTTCCAGGCTGACGGCCAATGGCAGGTTGTAGGCAAGGGCGAGCGTGGTGTGTGGCACCCCGCGCCCGGCAAGACCAGCCTCAGCTACCGTGTGCAGTTGGACCAGAAGCTGCGCAGTGGCGCCTACTCATCGCGCATCACGCCCCATTGGGCCTTGTTCCTGGGCGATCAGTTGGTGCCGCCTGCGCACCTCGATCAACAGGACGGTACCGAGCTGGTGGCGCGCCTGTGGTTCGACCTGCCCGAAGGCTGGAAGAGCATCGAAACGTCCTGGCCACGTATCGGCAAGGACAAATTCCGCATCGACAACGTCTCGCGCCTATTCGACCGCCCCACCGGCTGGATGTTGGCCGGTGATCTGGGTAGCCGCCGCGCGCGCCTGGGCGAAACCGAGGTCACTGTCGCCGCGCCGGTCGGGCAGGGTATGCGCCGCATGGACAGCCTGACCCTGCTGACTTTTGTCTGGCCGCAATTGCAGGCGGTGTTCCCACGTAACCCTCCGAAACTGCTGTTGGTCGGCGCCCGTGACGGCATGTGGCGCGGGGCGATGGCGGCGCAGGGTTCGCTGTACATGCACAGCGCACGGCCGATGATCAGCGAAAGTGGCAGCAGCCCGTTGTTGCGCGAACTGGTGCAACTGTTTGCGCAGATTCACGGGCGCGAGGGCAGTGACTGGCTTGTCGAGAGCCTGACCGACTACTACGCCAGCGAGCTGCTGCGCCGGGCGGGCGGGGTGAGCGATGACCGCTACCAGGCTTGGCAGGCGCGCTTGAGCAAGCAGGGCGCCAAGGTCACCCAGCTCAAGGGCGAGCAGGCCAGCCCGGCGCAAGTTGCCCGTGGCGTGTTGCTGTTGCAGGCGCTGGACAAGGAGATCCGCATCCACACCCAGGCCAAGCGTTCGCTGGATGATGTGGCGCGGGCGCTGATGCGCTTGCCGAGTGTGAGCACCGAAGAGTTCGTGCAGATCAGCGAGAGTGTGCTGGGGCGCCGGTCCGAGGTGTTGCAGAGCAAGGCGTTGCGCTAGAGATCGGTGTCACCTGTGCCGGCCTCTTCGCGGGGCAAGCCCGCTCCCACAGTCGCTTCACTAGTCCTGGGGCAGTCCGGTCCTGTGGGGGCGGGCTTGCCCGCGAAGAGGCCGGCACAGGCAAAACACCTCAAAGGCCAGTCAGCGGATCCTTCCCCGTCACCGTCACCCCTCGGGTAGCCGCCTTGGCACTCGCCTTCAACGCCTGCAACTGCGCAGCACTCTGTTCGATGTCCGCGCGCAACCGGTTGTATTCCTGACGATGGCGCTGCCACCAGGCCTTGGTCGAGCAATGCCCGCTGACCCCGCGCGCAACCGCCAGGCCGCCCACCACCATCTGCAACAGCCCGACCAGGCCACCATGACGCAGCCCCTTGCTGAACATCAGTGCCCCGCCGGCCAGCGAGCCGACCCTTTCCAGACCCTGAACATTGTGCTCCGGCGATGCCGCAGCGGTATGGATATCGAGCATGGCAAGCCCTCCGTATCAAGTGTAAGCAGCTGACCGCAGGTCGCTTGCAGCCGTTCACTCACTGTGCCGAATGGTTGCCAGGCGCCCAGCCAAGCATTGCCATTCAGTGCCAGAAATGTCATGTCTGGACAAATATTTGTCCGGTTTGGCAATGCAGCCTGCCGGGGTGTTTAATCTCACCTAAAAACCCATGAATCCCTTTAAATACGGGCGATTCAGAGTTTAAGCCGCTCGTCCAAAATGCTGTAGACACATTGTCTAACAGTGCCCTATAGTCGTTATACAAATAGTAGACACAGCGCTATGACAACAAAAAAGGCCGCCATGAAAGCCACCGTTCAACCCATCAGCGAAGAAGCGCCGCAGGACCGCAAGGCCGTCCTCGCCGAAGCGCTGCGCCGCCGGATCCTCAGCATGGAGCTGGCCCCAGGCGCTGTGGTGGACGAGTTGGCCCTGTGCGATGAGTTCGGCCTGTCGCGCCCACCGGTACGTGAGCTGCTGCGCCAGATTGCTGCCGAAGGCTATATCGAGCTTGAGGCCAACCGCGCGCCACGGGTTGCCGCGATGAACCACGATTCGCTGCACAGCTTCTTCGTCGCCGCGCCGCTTATCTATATTGCCACCACCCAGTTGGCCGCCACCTACGCCAGCGCTGCGGAAATCGAGGCGCTCAAGGCTATCCAGGCACAGTTCCGCCAAGCCATCGAAGACCGCGACGTGGAAAACCGGGTCGTCCACAACGATGCCTTCCACCTGGAAATCGGCAAGATGGCGCACAACGACTACCTGATGCCGAGCCTGCGCCGTCTGCTCATCGACCATGCCCGCCTGGGCAAGATTTTTTATCGCCACCCGACCACCGATGACATGCAGCAGGACCTTGAAACCGCCTGCGATCAGCACGACCAGATGATCGATGCCATCGAACGCCGCGACCCAGAGCGTGCCGGGCAACTGGTGCGCGAACACTTCGAGCTGTCACGTCGACGCATGGCCGAGTACGCCGCACCTCAAGGGCTGGATGTGCCGATACAGCTATGAGTTCTCCAGGTCATCGCCGCTGGCGCTGATCGCTCGTCAACAACAAGATCCAGGTTAGTGACATGACAAGAATAAGTTCGTTACCTGCCGATGATGCCACCTGTGGTTGGTATCACCTGAGTACACCGCGCACGCCACGGCCGGCCCACAGTGGCCACAGCCAGGCGCGCTGGGTGGTGGTCGGCGCCGGCTTCACCGGGCTGGCCGCTGCGCGTCAGCTGGCAACGAACTTTCCGCATGACGAAATCGTGCTGGTCGAGGCGCAGGAGGTCGGTTTCGGCACCTCCGGGCGCAACGCCGGTTTTGCCATCGACCTGCCCCATGACATCGGCGCCGAGGACTATATCGGCGACATCGATACCGCCAAGACCGTGCTCAAGCTCAACCTGGGCGGGCAGTCGTACCTCAAGCAGCTGATCGAGCGCCATGGCATCGAGTGCCAGTTCCGTCACTGCGGCAAATACCAGGCAGCTGTCGAGGATCGCGGCATTGCCGTGCTCGATGCCTACCGTCGAGGCTTGGACAAGCTCGGCCAGCCCTATGAAGTGATCGAAGGTCGCGACCTGCCCGAGCACATCGGCACGCACTTCTACCGCAAGGGCTTGTTCACGCCGGGTACTGCTTTGCTGCAGCCCTCGGCACTGGTCAAAGGCCTGGCCGACAGCCTGCCGAGCAACGTCTCACTGTACGAAAATACGCCGATCACTGACGTCGAGTACGGTGCCAAAGTGGTGCTGCGCCACGCCAAGGGTTCGATCACGGCCGATAAGCTGGTGCTCACCACCAATGCCTTCGGCATGAGCTTCGGCTTCCTCAAGGGCCGCATGCTGCCCGTGTTCACCTATGGCAGCATCACCCGCCCGTTGACCGAAGACGAACAGGCACGCCTGGGTGGCAAACCGTACTGGGGGGTGATCCCCGCCGACCCATTTGGTACCACCTTGCGGCGCACCGTCGACAACCGCCTGCTGGTGCGCAACAGCTTCAGCTACAACCCGGACGGGCGCAGCAACCGCAAGTACCTGGATCGCTTCGTTCAACGCCACCGCGAATCGTTTGCCCGGCGCTTCCCGATGTTGCCCGACGTGAACTTCGAATACACCTGGGGCGGTGCCCTGGCGTTGTCGCGCAATCACATGGGGTTCTTCGGCCAGTTGGCGCCCAATGTGTTCGGCGCACTGTGCTGTAACGGCCTGGGTGTTACCCGTGGCACGGTCACCGGGCAGTTGCTGGCCGACTGGCTCGCTGGCGACAAGAACGAACTTATCGAGTTTCTGCTCAATGCTCCCGGGCCTTGTGCGAACCCTCCGCAGCCCTTGGTATCCCTGGGCTTGAACGCCAACTTGATGTGGGGGCAATTGCGCGCGGGCAAAGAAAGCTGATCGTTTTGTAAGTTAGGCCATTGCATATTTGACGTCGGGCGGATTTGCCCGGCACGGGCGCGCTTTGCCCAAAATTGATGTTTGAGATGTGAAGTCCGATGACCGGGGCTGAAGGCTATTTTCAGTTTCGCGGACACGCTCGCCTTGAAAACGTACATGCAGATGAAGTGGTAGGAACAACAATGACAAGTCCGAATATTTCGATTGAAGATGTACCGATCAACCGTTTTCACCAGTTGCTGACCCTGCGCTCTGGTGGCGGCTCGTTCGTCGATGGCTATGTGTTGAGCATCATCGGCGTGGCAATGGTGCAAATGTCCGCAGGCCTGAGCCTGGACAGTTTCTGGCAGGGCATGATCGCCGCTTCGGCGCTGATTGGCATTTTCTTCGGCGGCTTTTTCGGCGGTTGGCTGACCGACCGCTTTGGTCGCAAGCGTGTGTTCTTCGTAGGCCCGACCCTGTTCATCCTGTCTTCAATTGCCCAGTTCTGGGTGGAGTCGGCGCTGGCCTTGTTCCTGTTGCGTTTTGCCATCGGCATCGCGGTGGGCATCGAGTACCCGGTGGCCACCTCGCTGCTGGTGGAGTTCCTGCCCAAGAAGCACCGCGGCCCGCGCCTGGCCACCCTGACGGTGCTGTGGTTTGCCGGCGCCGCTACCGCCTACATGGTGGGGGAGGCGATCCTGCGCCACGGTGGCGATGATGCCTGGCGCCTGGTATTGGCCAGTGCGGCGGTGATCGGCGCGCTGCTGTTCGCCATTCGCCTGGGTACCCCAGAGTCGCCGCGCTGGCTGATCAGCAAGGGCCGCTTGGCCGAGGCCGAGCAGGTGATCAAGCGGGTCTATGGCACGGGTTTCTCGCTGCGCAACCTGCCGGAAGAACCCAAGGCCCGCAAGCTGTCGTTTTTCAGCCTGCTGCACTCCGGCTACGGCAAGCGCATGCTGTTCGTCACCCTGTTCTGGACCTGCTCGGTGATCCCGGTGTTCGCCGTGTACGCCTTTGCCCCGAAGGTGCTGGGTGCGCTTAACCTGAAGGGCGACTGGGCGTCGATTGGTTCGGTCGCCATCACCTTCCTGTTCGTGGTCGGTTGCTTGATCGGCACTCGCCTGCTCAACACCCTTGGCCGGCGCACCACGCTGCTGCACAGCTTCTTCTGGTCGGGGCTGGCGCTTCTGGGCCTGGCGGCGTTCAGCCATGGCAACGAGATGCTCATCCTGGTGCTGTTCGGTGCCTATGCCGTGTTCATCGGCGGTGCCCAGGTATTGCAGTTGGTCTACCCCAACGAGTTGTTCCCCACCGAAATCCGTGCCGGCGCCGTGGGCGTGGGCACCTCCATGTCGCGGGTCGGTGCCGCTGTCGGTACCTGGCTGGTACCCATCGCCCTCGACAACTATGGCATCGGCGCAACCATGTATGCCGCCGCCGCCGTCACCTTTGTCGGCCTGGCCATCTCCGTGGCCCTGGCCCCGGAAACCCGTTCACTGAACCTGCAGCAAGCGGCTTCGCTGAGCTGAACCATTTGAAACGCCGCCGCAGCGTCGATCCGCTGTGGCCACTACAACCTTGATCAACGCACTGGAGAACCTACCGTGAAATTCGAAGGCATCTACACCCCGGCAATCACTCCGCTGGCTGCGGACGGCTCGATCGACAAGGCGGCGTTCGCCGAAGTCCTCGAATACCTGGTCGAATCGAACATCCATGGCGTGATCATCGGTGGCTCCACCGGCGAGTACTACGCCCACACCGCGCAAGAGCGCATCGAGCTGGCGGCACAGGCCAAGGACGTACTCAATGGCCGCCTGCCGCTGATCATCGGCACCGGCGCGATCCGCACCGAAGATTCCGTGGCCTTCGCCAAGCACGCCAAGGAAATCCAGGCCGATGCGTTGTTGGTGGGGACGCCGCCGTACGCGCTGCCGACCCAACAGGAAATCGCCCTGCACGTCAAAGCGGTCGACGCCGCCGCCGGCCTGCCGATCATGCTCTACAACTACCCAGGCCGCATGAGCGTGAGCATGGGCGAAGAATTCTTCGACGCCGTGGCGGATGTGAAAAACATCGTCGCCATCAAGGAGAGCTCTGGCGACATGGCCCAGCTGCACCGTCTGGCCATCCAGCGCCCGAACATCCAGCTGTCGTGCGGCTGGGACGACCAGGCCCTGGAGTTCTTCGCCTGGGGCGCCCAGAGCTGGGTCTGCGCCGGTTCCAATTTCATCCCGCGTGAGCACGTTGCCCTGTTCGAAGCCTGCGTGATCGAGAAGGACTTCGCCAAAGGCCGCCGCATCATGGGCGCCATGATGCCGCTGATGGACTTCCTCGAAGGTGGCAAATTCGTCCAGTCGATCAAGTACGGCTGCGCGCTGAACGGCCTGAGCACCGGTGGCGTGCGCAAGCCGCTGTACGACTTGGATGCTGCCCAGAAGCAGGAACTCGAGCGCGTAGTCACTGATCTCAAGCGCAACATCGCCCAGATCACCGGAGGTGCCTGAACATGGCCCAATTGCTGAGCAAGGCACAGTACGCGGCCATCGCCGCCGACCTGCAACTGCGTAACCAGGCGTTCATCGACGGTGAGTTTCGCGATGCCGTCTCCGGCCGCACGTTCGTCACCACCAACCCGGCCACCGGCAAGCAGCTGGCCGAAGTCGCCGCCTGCGATGTGCAGGATGTCGACATTGCTGTGGCAGCGGCCAAGCGCGTGTTCGAAGACGGATCCTGGTCAAAACTGCAACCCGGTGAGCGCAAGCACATTCTGCTGAAGTTCGCCCAATTGCTGGAGGACAACAGCCACGAGCTGGCGGTGCTGGAAGCGCTGGACAGCGGCAAGCCGGTTAGCGAATGCCAGAACGTCGACGTGCCGGAAACCATCCACACGATCCGCTGGCACGCCGAGCTGATCGACAAGATCTACGACGCCACTGCCCCGACCGGCAACGCGGCCGTGACCATGGTGGTGCGTGAAGCCATCGGTGTGGTCGGCCTGGTGCTGCCGTGGAACTTCCCGCTGCTGATGCTGGCCTGGAAGATTGCCCCATCGCTGGCCGCCGGTTGCTCGATCGTGGTCAAGCCCGCCAAGGAAACCACCCTCAGCGCCCTGCGGGTGGCCGAGCTGGCCCACCAGGCAGGCGTACCGGCAGGTGTGTTCAACCTGGTGCCAGGTGGTGGCCGGGAGGTGGGCGAGGCCATCGGCCGCCACATGGACATCCCGATGGTCAGCTTCACAGGCTCCACCGACACCGGTCGGTTGTTCCTGAAATACGCGGCCGAGTCCAACCTCAAGCGCATCGTCCTGGAGCTGGGTGGCAAGAACCCGGCCGTGGTCATGAACGACTGCGAGGACCTGGACGAAGTGGCCCAGTTCGTCACCGCCGGTGCGTTCTGGAACATGGGCGAAAACTGCTCGGCGTCCTCGCGCCTGATCGTGCACAAGGACGTCAAGGACGAGCTGCTGACGCTGATCGGCAAGCACCTCAAGGAGTGGAAGCTGGGCGACCCACTCGACCCGGAAAACCGCCTGGGCGCGATGGTCAGCAAGTCGCACTTCGAGAAAGTGAAGTCCTACCTGGAGTATGCCGCCGATCAGAAGCTCAACGTGGTGCAGGGCGGTGAGACCGAGCAGGGCGTGTTCGTGCAGCCGACGATCGTCGATGGCGTGCCCCGGGACAACAAGCTGTTCGTCGAGGAAATCTTCGGGCCGGTGCTGAGCGTGACCAGCTTCGAGACCATCGACGAAGCGATCGAGCTGGCCAACGACACCATTTACGGCCTGGCCGCCTCGGCCTACACCGGCAGCTTGCGCAACGCTTTGCGCCTGTCGCGTGAAATTCGTGCGGGTGTGGTGACGGTCAACTGCTTTGGTGAGGGCGATGCGTCCACGCCCTTTGGCGGCTACAAAGAGTCTGGCTTTGGTGGGCGCGACAAGTCCATATGGGCTCATGACCAGTACACGGAGCTGAAAACCATCTGGATCAACGCTTCGTGAGCTGATTGCGGGACGGTGCTGTTCTGGGGATGCCTGTACCGGCCTCTTCGCGGGGCAAGCCCGCTCCCACAGGGTCCCCATTGCCCTTGAGCACTGTGAGGTACCTGTGGGAGCGGGCTTGCCCCGCGAAGAGGCCGGTACAGGCATCACTCAGGCGTTTTTTTGTTACTTGAACTTGGGCCCCGACCGGGTATTCAGCCCTTTGGCCATCCGGTCATACAGCACCACATTCACCGTCGCCGCCAGGTTCATGCAGCCCTGGGTCGGGATGTAGATGGTCTCTTCACACCACCCCCTTACATCGGCATCCAGGCTGCCATCTTCGGGCCCGAAGATGTAGATGGCCCGATCAGGGTGGGTGTACTCGGGCAGCGGCCGTGCGCCGTCGACCAGCTCCACCGCCACGGGCGTGCAGCCCAGTGGGATGATGCGTTGCAGGTCGTCGATGCCGATCAGCGGGATGTCGTAGTGCACACGTTTGGTGTCGGTGACGAAGTCGCGGGCGCGCTCATACCGTTTGCCGGTGTAAAACACCGAGTTGACGCCATAGCAACCCGCTGCGCGCATCACCGAGCCGACGTTTTCCGCCGACTTGGGGTTGAACAGGCCGATGCAGCTGTATCGTTTGTTTGCCACGTACCGGGGCCCTTCGCGAAAAAAGCGCGATTATACGGGCTCGCCGGCCACAGCGGGGGCTATGTCGATGGTCAGTCTTTTTTCAGCAGGCCAGCCAGCCCGGCAAACGGGTTGTGGGTGGCCTTGGCGATGCTCGGGGTGCTGGTCGAGCCTTCACTGAAATACTGCTGGTCGGTGTAGCGCGAGTGCTCGTTGTCGTGGCAATACAGGCACAGCAACTCCCAGTTCGAACCGTCCTGCGGGTTGTTGTCGTGGTTGTGGTCACGGTGGTGCACGGTCAGCTCGCTCAGGCGCTTGCCGGCAAACTCGCGGGCGCAGCGGCCACACACGTGCGGGTACATCTTCAGGGCCTTGTCGCGGTAGCCCATCTCTTTGTCGCGCTTGGCGTCGGCAAGGATGCGGTCGAGGCGCGCGGTGGCGGCGGAGGTAGAGGCCGAGCTCATGGTGTTTCCTTTGTTCTGATCAGGCAAATGACGGTTATGCCACTGAGTCTAGCGCGCTTGCAGGCCAGGCGGACAGGCGAAAGCTTTGATTTAGGCGTAGCCTGTAAGAAGGTTCCCGACAGGAGGTTGCTGATGTTGCATGCGATCCTCACCGCGTTGCTCCTGGCTGGCCTGCCCATGGCCGAAGCCGCCAGCACGCCACCCCGGCTCAACACCCCCGTGCCCGGTGCGCCCGGCACGCCGACGCCTACGCCCTATCCGCAGATCACCCCGAGTACACCGCCCAAGGCCTATGACAGCCAGCCGGGCGCACCGCTGCTGCCGCCGATGCCGGTGCCTGGGCCGCCGAAGGACCAGCCGTTGCCGGGTTTGCGGCCAGAGCCGCCGAAGGTGCCGGTGGAGGAGGACTGACCTGCTGTTGTGTCGGCTGTGACAAGTGGGGGCACAAAGCGCCCCCAGCATTCGTCAGATCACACCCAGCTCACCAAACACGAAGGCATACTCCAGCGCCACATCCTTGAGCCCCTGGTACCGCCCACTCATGCCGCCGTGCCCAGCGCCCATTTCTGTCTTGAGCAGCAGCAGGTTGTCATCGGTCTTGCGTGTGCGCAGGCGAGCGACCCACTTGGCGGCCTCCCAATACTGCACGCGGCTGTCGTTGTAGCCGGCCACCACCAGCATGGCCGGGTAAGCCTGGGCCTTGATGTTCTCGTACGGGGCGTAGGCCTTGATGCGCTCATACACCTCGGGCTCTGCCGGGTTGCCCCATTCGTCGTACTCGGTGACGGTCAGCGGCAGTTCCGGGTCGAGCATGGTGTTGAGCACGTCGACAAACGGCACTTCGGCAATCGCGCAGCGGAACAGCTCGGGGCGCAAGTTGAGCACCGCCCCCATCAGCAACCCGCCAGCGCTGCCGCCGCTGATGGCCAGGCGCTCAGGCGTGGTCACGCCTTCGGCGATCAGGTGCTCGGCACAGGCAATGAAGTCGGTGAAACTGTTTTGCTTGTGCGCCTGCTTGCCGGCCCGGTACCAGGCCTCACCCAGCTCGCCGCCACCGCGCACGTGGGCAATGGCGAAGGCCACGCCGCGTTGCAGCAGGCTCAGGCGGGCATGCGAGAACCACGGGTCGAGGCTTTCGCCATAGGCGCCGTAGCCATACAGGTACAGCGGCATGGTCTTGCCCAGGTCTTCGCGGCGGCGCACCAGGCTGATCGGTACCTGGGTGCCGTCCTGGGCGGTAGCCCACAGGCGCTGGCTGACATAGTCGTCGGCATCGAACGCACCCAGCACCGGGGTTTGCTTGAGCACCGCCTGCGCCCCCGTGGCCAGCTCCAGCTGGCGCACCTGGGCCGGTCGGTTGAGCGCTTCGTAGCGCAGGCGCACGCGGGTGCTGGCGAACTCCAGGCTGTCCTGCACGTACAGGCTGTAGGCGGCATCCGGCAATTCGACACGGTAGGCCGGCAGGCCCTGCGGGCGTACTTCGATGATTGGCAGGCCGCCTTCGCGCAGGCTCAAGGTCAGGGCGCTTGCGTTGAGGCTGAGGCCTTCGAGCATGACCTTGTCGCTGTGCGGTACCAGCAGCTGCCAGCGATCACGCGTCGGCACGCGCTCGGCCGGGGCGTGGTAAAGGGCGAAGTTGATGCCGTCCTGGTTACTGCGGACAAACCAGTGCCATTGGCCATCGAGCTGGCCGTGGTCGGGGAAGTACTCATGGTCTTCAACCCGTGGCGCCAGGCAGGTGAACGGCAGTTGTGGCGTTTCGGCATCGAGTACCCAGGCTTCGCTGGTGGTCTTGCTGTTGAGCAACAGTACCAACTGGCGTTCGGAGCTGGTGCGGTAGCAGTGCAGGAAGAAGCGGCCATCGGGCTCTTCGAACACGGTGGGCGCGTCGCTGCCACCCAAGGTGTGGCGACGCAGGCGCCAAGGGCGTTGGGTGTCATCGAGTTCGGCGAAGAACAGCGTCTGGCTGTCATTGGCCCAGGTCAGGCTGCCGTCGCAGTCCTCGAAGGGCAGGGCGGTGACGCTGTCGTCGCCCAGGTCTTTGACGTACAGGGTGTAGACCTCGTCGCCGCTGGTGTCGAGGCTGTAGGCCAGCAGGCGATGGTCGGGGCTGACGTTGAACGCACCCAGCGACAGGAAACCGCCGTTGGCCAGTGCGTTGGGGTCGAGCAGCAGCTGTTCGCGGCTTTCATCCACCGTGTTGGAGTCGTCGGCCGGGCGTGGGCAGCGGTAGTGGCGTGGGTACTCGTCGCCGGCAGTGGTGCGGGTGTAATACAGGTACGGGCCCCAGGGCGAGGGCAGCGACAGGTCGGTTTCCAGGATGCGGCCTTTGATCTCCTCGAACAGCGTTTCGCGCAGGGGCGCCTGGTCGGCCAGGCAGGCCTCCTGGTAGCTGTTTTCGGCCTGCAGGTATTCGAGCACCTCGGGCGTGTCACGCTGTTGCAGCCAGGCGTAGGGGTCGGCGGCTTGGTCTGCGCGGGCGATAGGGGGGTGGGGCTTGGTGGGCATCGGGGGTCCTTGGCTGAGGGCTTGCGGTGCCTGTTAAGGCCTCTTCGCGGGCAAGCCCGCTCCCACAGGCGTTGCGCTGACCGGTGGGAGCGGGCTTGCCCGCGAAGAGGCCTTAACAGGGAAGCGCTGTCTGCGCCCTGAAAAGTGTTTATCATAGGCAACTCTTTGCCTGGCTTGCACGAACACCATGACCGAGAACGACTATACCCTCGCCTGGGGCCTTTACGCCTTAGCCGCCCTGGGCTGCCTGTTGGTGGGCTTCAAGCTTACCGGCTGGATGTGGCGCTGGCTGCGCGAACCGCTGCGGGTGATCCTGGCGGTGCTGCTGCTGACCCCGACCATCGTCGACCCGGTCAAGGACAGCTTTGCGCCGGCCATCGCCATCACCGCCCTGGACGTGGCCTTCAAGGTCGGCAACAACGCCTGGCGCGCGGTGTCCGATTTTGCCATGTACGGCATGATCGCCTTTGGCCTCTATTTCATTTTCGTCCTGTTGCGCTGGCCGCTGGAAAAGCGTGCCCGCGAGCGTCGCGAGCAGGCTGAAGCCGCCGCCAAGCGCCAGGCCGCCGAAGATGACGACGTCCGGGGCGGCGCCCCGTTGGTGGCCGAGCGCCGCGACCGTTACCGCAACGATCCCCCTGCCGCGCCTGCCGGCGGCGGTCGGGTCGAGCCTCGCCTGTAATCGGAGACACGCGCATGTGCGAACTGCTGGGCATGAGTGCCAACGTCCCCACCGACATCGTTTTCAGCTTCACCGGCCTGATGCAGCGTGGCGGCCGCACCGGCCCGCACCGTGATGGCTGGGGCATCGGCTTCTATGAAGGCCGCGGCCTGCGCCTGTTCCAGGACCCGGCGGCGAGCAGCGAGTCGGAAGTGGCTAACCTGGTACAGCGTTACCCAATCAAGAGCGAAGTGGTCATCGGCCACATTCGCCAGGCCAACGTCGGCAAGGTGTGCCTGTCCAACACCCACCCGTTTGTCCGCGAGATGTGGGGCCGCAACTGGTGCTTTGCGCACAACGGGCAGTTGGGCGACTTCAAGGGTGAAGCCACCTTCTACCGACCGGTGGGCGATACCGACAGCGAGGCGGCCTTCTGCGACCTGCTCAACCGCATCCGTGCGGCCTTCCCCGAGCCGGTCGCAGTGGAACAGCTGTTGCCGGTGCTGGTCGAAGCCTGTGCCGGTTACCGTGGCAAGGGCGTGTTCAATTGCATGCTCAGCGACGGCGACTGGCTGTTCTGCTTCTGCTCGACCAAGTTGGTGCACATTACCCGCCGCGCCCCTTTTGGCGCGGCACGCTTAAAGGATGTCGACCTGATCGTCGATTTTCACACCGAAACGACCCCCAATGACGTAGTCACGGTGATTGCCACCGAGGCCCTGACCGAGAACGAGACCTGGCAGCGTTATGCACCGGGTCAGTGGGCCTTGTGGCGGCACGGAGAGTGCGTTTCGCAAGGCCAGAGCTAAGGACGCTGCATGTTCAGAAGTTACCTGCGATTGCTGTTGTTTACCTTCGGCCTGCTGGCCGGTATCCAGGTTCCGGGGCTGGTCAAGGACTACAGCCAGCGGGTCGAGGCGCACCTGTTCGAATCGCGCCAGGCGCTCGATGGCTTCACGCAGACGGCCGAGCGGTTCTTCAATGGCGACCTGCAGGCCTTGCTGCGGCATTACCGCAGCAGCGATGACCCCGTGTTCAACAGTGATGCCAACAGCATCGAAAGCCTGATGATCCGCAACGAACTGCTGGAAAAGGAATGGCAGGCGCTGCAAGGGTCGTGGGTAAACCGCACCTGGCATGTGCTGGTGCAGCCGGACCCGCAAATGCGTGAAGAAACGCTCAAGGGTTACAGCTACCAGATTCTGCTGGTGCCGGAGGCGATTGGCTGGGGCATTGGCGCCGGCTTTGTGCTGGCCTTTGTGGTCGAGAGCCTGTTGCTTGCGCTTGGCTGGGTGATCATGGGCGGGCGACGCCGGGTGGTGAAGGAAAGCTGGCGCTGAGTTAGGTAGCGCCTGTGCGGGCCTCTTCGCGGGGCAAGCGCGCTCCCACAGAAATGCCCACTGCCCACTGCCCACCGCCCACCGCTCACTGCCCACAGGTTGCCCACTGCCCTCAGGTCCAGTGGGCAACCTGTGGGAGCGGGCTTGCCCCGCGAAGAGGCCGGTAAAGGCAGCGATAATCCCTCAGACCAGCACAATCCGCTGCCCACCCACATCTCGCGCATACTGCTCCAGCACCTGCCGGCACACCCCGACCACCTCATCCACCAATGCCACCCCGGTCTGCCAGGCCACCACCAGCTCCAGGCTCGGCGGTGGTTGCAGCCCTTCCAGCAGCACCAGCTCCCCCAGGCCCAGCTCCGCATCCACCAGCGCCGGTGGCAGTGCACCAATCGCAAAGCCGTCGCGCAGTAGCCGGGTAATCGCCGCCACCGAGTTCACGCAGTTCAACCGCGGGGTTTCCACCCCAGCACTGTGCAACAGGCTGAGCACCTCCTGATGCGGCCGCGAGTTCTTCGAAAAGGTCACGATGCGCTCGCGCCCGAGCTCCGCCAGCGAGGCGTAGTCCCGGTGCTGGAGCGAGCCTGCGGCCACGATCCAGCCCATCGGGTAACGCGCCAGGTCCAGGCTGCGGATCGACTGTTCGCGCAGCAGGTCGGTCTGCAGGATCACGTCGAGAAAACCTTTTTGCAGCTGCTCACGCAGGTTCAGCGCGGTATCGGCCACCAGTTCGATCTCTACCTGCGGGTAGCGCTCGGTCAAGGCCGCCACCAACGCACTCATCCAGGTATGGATCACCGTGTCCATCACCCCAATACGGATGCGCCCGACCTTGGCCCGGTCGCTGTCCAGCGACTGCTTCATAGCCTTGGCGGTGTCGAGCATGCGTTCGGCGTATTCCAGCACCTTGCTGCCCTCCGGGGTCAGGCTGACACCGCGAGAGTCACGCAACAGCAGCTTGACGCCCAGGTCTGCCTCCAGCGCAGCGATGCGGCTGGAGACAGACGCCTGGGTGGTGAACAGTTTTTCCGCCGTCAGGCGGAAGCTCTTGAGCCGAGCGACCCAGACGAAGGTTTCGAGGAAACGTAGGTTCATGATCAGTTTTTCTTGTTCCAGACCGGCGGTTTTTCTCGTTGGACGCAAACGACGCGGTCTCTGAACAATGATGCCCAGGCCGCGACGCAATAGGTCGCCCCATAAAACAATACCAACAAGCCGAGGCAAGCATGAACCCCACCGGCGTGCAGCAGCAGGTTTCTTCACCTTCTTCGACCGGGCCATTCGCCTGGTATCGCGACATCGACAAACAGCAACGACGCACCTTCTGGAGCTGCAAGATCGGCTATGGCCTGGACGGCATGGACACGCAGATGCTCAGCTTCGTCATCCCCACGCTGATCCTGATCTGGGGCATCAGCACCGCCGAGGCCGGGCTGATACACACCAGCACCCTGATTGCCTCGGCCATCGGCGGCTGGATCGCTGGCATCCTCTCCGACCGCATCGGTCGTGTGCGCACCTTGCAACTGACGGTGCTGTGGTTCGCGTTCTTCACCTTCCTCTGCGGCTTTGCGCAGAACTACGAACAGCTGCTGATCGCCCGCACGCTGATGGGTTTTGGCTTCGGCGGCGAATGGACTGCAGGTGCGGTGCTGATCGGTGAGGTGATCCGCGCCCAGCACCGTGGCAAGGCAGTGGGCATGGTGCAGTCTGGTTGGGCTCTCGGCTGGGGCCTGACGGCGATCCTGTATGCGTTGCTGTTCACCTACCTGCCGCCCGAGCAGGCCTGGCGCGCGTTGTTCCTGCTGGGCATCGTACCGGCCGTGTTCGTGATCTTCGTGCGCCGCCTGGTCAAGGACCCTGAGGTGTACCGCCAGGCCAAGGCCGCTGAAAAGGCCGAAGCACCGTCGCACTTCTACGAGATTTTCGCCCCCGGCATGCTCTGGACTACCGTGCGCGCCTCGTTGCTGACCACGGGTGCACTGGGCGGTTACTATGCGATCACCGCGTGGTTGCCGACCTTTCTCAAGAACGAGCGCGGCCTGAGCGTGCTGGGCACCGGTGGCTACCTGGCGATGGTGATTGTGGGTTCCTACATCGGCTACGTGGTCAGCGCGTATCTGTCCGACCTGCTGGGCCGCAAAAAGAACTTCATCCTGTTTGCCGTGGGGTCTTTCATCATCGTGCTGTTGTACACGCAGATGCCCGTCAGCGATGGCGTGATGCTGTGGCTGGGCTTCCCGCTGGGCTTCTTCGCATCGGGCATTTTCAGTGGCATGGGCGCATTTTTGACCGAACTGTTCCCCACCCGTATTCGGGGCTCGGGGCAGGGCTTTTGCTACAACATCGGCAAAGTGATCGCGGCACTGTTCCCGTTGCTGATCGGCATGCTTGGCGAAAAGGTGCCGCTGGGGCTGGGTATTGGCGTGTTCTCCGCGGTGTCGTATGGCGTGGTGATCCTGGCGGCGCTCAGCCTGCCGGAAACACGCGGCAAACAACTCCAGGCGCGGTAAGGTAGGCCTATGAACATCGACAAGGGAGTCTGTGTGGTGGAACGCCTGCTTCTCAATTGCGACATGGGCGAGAGTTTCGGCAGCTGGCGCATGGGCCTGGATGCCGAGGTGATGCCGTATATCGATTGCGCCAACATCGCCTGCGGCTACCACGCTGGCGACCCCAGCATCATGCGCCGCACCGTGGAGATGGCGCTGGCGCACGGGGTGACCATCGGCGCGCACCCGGCCTACCCGGACCTGGTCGGCTTCGGCCGCCGCGCCATGGCCTGCAGCAATGAAGAAATCCGTGACCTGCTGCACTACCAGATCGGTGCGCTGGACGGTATCTGCAAGGTGCTCGGCGGCCGGGTGGCGTACGTCAAACCCCATGGCGCGCTGTACAACGACATGATGGCCGACCCGCGCAAACTGCGTGCGGTGCTCGAAGCCGTGGCGGCCTACGACAGCAGCCTGCCGCTGATGCTCATGGCCACTGCCGATGACCGCGCGGCTCAGGCCTTGGGCGATGACATCGGCGTGCCGCTGTGGTTCGAAGCCTTCGCCGACCGCGCCTACACCGCCAGCGGCCATCTGGTGTCGCGGCGCCTGCCTGGCGCTGTGCATCACGACCCGGCGCTGGTGGTCGAACAGGCCTTGCGCCTGGCCCGTGGCGAGGCGCTGGTGGCGGACGATGGCAGTGCGTTGCGTCTGCACGCCCGTACCCTCTGCGTACACGGCGACAACGACAGTTCTGTGGCGGCGGTGCGGCAGATCCGTCAGGCCCTCGATGCGCTGGAGCAAGCATGAAAGTGCGCGTTGAAGTGGTCGCGATCGACAGCCTGATGGTGCGCCTGTTTAACACCATCGACGAAGCCAACATGCCGTGGATCCTCGCGGCCAGCCAGCGCGTGCGTGCAGCCTTTGGCGAGCGGTTGATCGACCTGGTGCCGTCCTACACCACCTTGATGGTGCAATACGACGGGGCGCCTGGCACGGCGAGGGCGTTGATCGCACAGGCGTTGGAGGGGCTGCAGCCTGATGCAGGCAACAGTGGCCGACGCCATGAGATTGCGGTGTGGTACCACGCCAGTGTCGGCCCCGAGCTGCCGGCCTTGGCGAGCCAAAGCGGGCTGACCGAGGCCGAGGTGATCCGCTTGCACAGCGAGCGCGAGTACCCGGTTTTCGCCCTGGGCTTCGCGCCGGGCTTCGGCTTCATGGGGCTGGTGGACGAGCGCCTGGCCACGCCGCGCCTGAGTACCCCACGCAAGCGCGTAGCGGCCGGCAGCGTTGGCATTGCCGAACGCCAGACCGCTGCTTACCCGGCGGTATCGCCAGGCGGTTGGAACCTGATCGGGCGCACCCCGGTGCGCCTATTCGACCGGGAACGCGAAGGCTACAGCTTGTTGCAACCGGGTGACCGGGTGCGTTTCGTGGCGGTATCCCACGCCGAGTTCATGGCGTTGGGCGGAGATGACCGCCCGCTGGAGGCACAGGCATGACGCAGTTGAGGATCGAAGCCAGCACCGCGCTGTGCCAATTGCAGGATGCCGGGCGCTTTGGCGTACGCCACTTGGGCGTGACCCAGGGTGGGGCGCTGGACTGGGTGGCGATGAACTGGGCCAACTGGCTGCTGGGTAACCCGCTGGGTGCGCCGGTGATCGAGGTGGCGTTAGGCGGATTCAGCGTGGTGGCTGAGCAGGATTGCGTACTGGCCTTGGCTGGCGCCGATCTGGATGCGCGGGTCGATGATCAGCCCCTGGCACCGTGGCGCAGTTTTGCCCTGGCCAAAGGTCAGCGCCTGACCCTGAAGCAGCCCAAGCAGGGTGTGCGGGCCTATCTTGCAGCCCCGGGTAGGTTCCAGGCAGAGGCTGTGCTGGGCAGTTGCGCCACGGTTGTACGTGAAGCGCTGGGCGGCATCGATGGGCGCGGGGACGCGCTGGGCAAAGGGCAGGTGCTCGCGTTTGCGGGTTCAGCACCGGCCCTGCGTGAAGTGCCCGAAGCGTTGCGACCCGTGTATTCGGCAAAGCCTGTGCTCGACCTGGTGATGGGCGCGCAGATTGGTGACTTCAGCGGTACCAGCCTGTTCGAGGCGTTTAACAGCGACTGGACGTTGGACAGCCGAGCAGACCGCATGGGGATCCGTTTGCTTGGGCCACAGCTGGTCTATCAGGGCGCGGCGATGATCTCCGAAGGGATCCCGCTCGGGGCGGTGCAGGTGCCGCCAGATGGGCAGCCGATTGTGCTGCTCAATGACCGGCAGACCATTGGCGGCTATCCGCGGTTGGGGGCGTTGACGCCGTTGGCGTTGGCGCAACTGGCGCAGTGCATGCCTGGAGAGGCAGTGCGGTTCAGGGCGGTGGTGCAGGAGGAAGCTTGGCGGGAACAGCAGGGTTATCTGAACCGTTGGCGGTGAAGCTACCGGCCTCTTCGCGGGACAAGCCCGCTCCCACTTGTCTGGACTGCACTTGAACCTGTGGGAGCGGGCTTGTCCCGCGAAGAGGCCGGTGCAAGCGATATCACTTAGACAGATACCGCATCCCATCTTCCAACCCCTGCAAGGTCAGCGGGTACATCTTGTCCTCGATCAAATCCCGCACCAGGTGCGTTGACGCGGTGTAGTCCCAAGCCTGCTTCGGGTACGGGTTGATCCAGATGATCTTTTTGAATTTCTCCATGAAGCGCTGCATCCACACATACCCGGCTTCTTCGTTCCAGTGCTCCACGCTGCCACCGGGCTGGGTGATCTCGTAGGGCGCCATGGCCGCATCGCCGACGAACACCACTTTGTAGTCATCGCCGTACTTGTGCAGCAGGTCGAAGGTAGAGAACCGCTCCGACGTGCGCCGCAGGTTGTTCTTCCACACCGACTCGTACACGAAATTGTGGAAGTAGTAGTACTCCAAGTGCTTGAACTCGGTCTTGCAGGCCGAGAACAGCTCTTCGCAAACCTTTACATGAGCATCCATCGAGCCGCCGATATCGAACAGCAACAGCAGCTTGACGGTGTTGCGCCGCTCGGGGCGCATCTGAATGTTCAGCAACCCGGCATCGCGTGCGGTGTGGTCGATGGTGCCGTCGATATCCAGCTCTTCAGCCGCACCTTCACGGGCGAACTTGCGCAGCCGGCGCAGGGCCAGCTTGATGTTGCGCGTGCCCAGTTCGACCTGATCGTCGAGGTTCTTGTACTCGCGCTGGTCCCACACCTTGACGGCCTTGCCCTGGCGCTGGCCAGCCTCGCCCACGCGGATGCCTTCGGGGTTGAAGCCGCCCGAGCCGAACGGGCTGGTGCCGCCGGTGCCGATCCACTTGTTGCCGCCGGCGTGGCGTTCTTTTTGCTCTTCGAGGCGCTTTTTGAATGCTTCGATCAGCTTGTCCAGGCCGCCGAGGGACTGGATCTGTGCACGTTCTTCATCGCTCAGCGAGCGCTCGAATTCCTTGCGCAGCCAGTCTTCGGGGATCAGTGCTTCAAGGTGACGGTCGAGGTTTTCCAGGCCTTTGAAGTAGGCGGAAAAGGCCCGGTCGAACTTGTCGAAATGGCGCTCGTCCTTCACCAGGATGGCCCGCGCCAGGTAATAGAACGCGTCCATGTCGGCGAACACCACGCGCTGTTGCAGGGCATTCAGCAGGTCAAGCAGTTCACGTACCGACACCGGCACCTTGGCCGCGCGCATTTCGTTGAACAGGTTGAGCAGCATGGCCGGCTCCTCAGCGGTTGCCGCGCCGGCTCATGAAGGCCAGGCGTTCGAGCAACTGGACGTCCTGCTCGTTCTTGACCAAGGCGCCAGCGAGGGGCGGGATGGCTTTGGTCGGGTCACGCTCGCGCAGCACCGCTTCGCCGATGTTGTCGGCCATCAGCAGCTTGAGCCAGTCGACCAGCTCGGAGGTGGAGGGCTTCTTCTTCAGGCCCGGCACCTTGCGCACGTCGAAGAACACGTCCAGCGCCTCGCTGACCAGCGATTGCTTGATGTTCGGGTAATGCACATCGACGATCTGCTGCAGTGTGGCGCGGTCGGGGAAGGCGATGTAGTGGAAGAAGCAACGGCGCAGGAAGGCGTCGGGCAGTTCCTTTTCGTTGTTCGAGGTGATGATGATGATCGGGCGCTGTTTGGCCTTGATGGTCTCGTCGATTTCGTAGACGTAGAACTCCATCTTGTCGAGCTCTTGCAGCAGGTCGTTGGGGAACTCGATGTCGGCCTTGTCGATTTCGTCGATCAGCAGAATCACCCGCTCTTCAGCCTCGAAAGCCTCCCACAGCTTGCCCTTTTTCAGGTAGTTGCGCACATCGTGGACTTTCTCGGTGCCGAGCTGCGAGTCGCGCAGGCGGCTGACCGCGTCGTACTCGTAGAGCCCCTGGTGGGCCTTGGTGGTGGACTTGATGTGCCAGGTGATCAGGCGGGCGCCGAAGGAGGCCGCGAGCTGCTCGGCGAGCATGGTCTTGCCGGTGCCTGGTTCGCCTTTGACCAGCAGCGGGCGTTCGAGGGTGATGGCCGCGTTTACCGCCAGTTTCAGGTCATCTGTGGCGACGTAGTCGCGGGTGCCTTCGAACTTCATGGGAGTGTCCTCTGCGGGGTGCCTGTGCCGGCCCTTTCGCGGGGCAAGCCCGCTCCCACAGGGGTAATGCAGTCTCTGTGGGAGCGGGCTTGCCCCGCGAAAGGGCCTGCACAGGCAACACATGTTTGTCGTTTGTCAGCGACTATACCCCGGCCCCGGACGCCTGCAAACGCAGACCGGGTATTCAGTCTCTGAATGATGCGTCGCAGCAGAATTCAGTCAGCATCAGGCGCAGGCTGCTCATACCGCGCACTGAACGCCTGCACAAACCCATTGCGCAGAATCTGCAAAAACGCCTCGAAGCCACTGACATCCTGCTTGTGCACGCTGCCACTGAGCGCCACCCGGGTGGCGAACTGGTTTTTTGGCTGGTTCTTCAGCACCGTTTCGGTGCCCCCCACCAGCGCTTCCCACACCGAGCGGAAGAAGCCCTTGTCCTTGTTCTGCACGTCCTGCTGCCAGTTGAAGACATCGACATCGCGCAGCAATGGCTTGATATAGCCAGTGAGCCGACCCTTTTCAGCCTGGGCTTCGATCACCAGGTCGCCATGCCCGGCATTGAAGTCGAACTTGCCATAGGCACTGGCAAAGTCATTGAGCTTGCGCAACTGAATGTCGGTGGCGCGCAGGCGGAATTCGAAGTCGTCGAAGTCGCTGAACGGGTCGAAGGTGGCGCGGCTCTCCACCTTGGCATTGCCGAACAACACGGCACGGGCGTCGAAGCTGGCGTCCCGCCGGCCTTTTTCGTTGCGCACATTGGTCAGGTTGCGAATGCTGGCGTCGAGCCGGGTGGCCTTGAGGTTGACCGGTGGCTTGGAGGTGAAGTTGCGAAAGGTCAGCACGCCGTCTTCGATGCGCACTTCATTGAGGGTGATGGGCAGCAGTTTTTCCAGCTGCTGGCGCCAGTCGGTGCCCCGGCCAGTCTGCGAAGCCTGCTTGCTGCCCCCATCGACGAAGTTCAGCGCTGGCCGCACGAACGTCACCTCCGCCACCACGGCACGGTCGTACCACAGCGCGTGCCAGCTCACCGACAGGTCGATCAACGGCGCGTCGAGCAGTGGCACCGGCACCTTGCCGGTGGTCTTGACGATCGTCAGGCCGTTGATCTGGTAGGCGCCACGCCACCAGGCCAGATCGACGTCAGCGACCTGGCCCCGGTAGTCACCCATGTCGGCCAGCTTGTCGTTGAGGTAGTCGCGCACCAGGTAGGGCAGGGCCAGGTGCAGGGCCACCAACAGCACGACCAGGCTGGCCAGGCCGACCAGCGGCCAGCGGTAGCGACCTTTCATCGACGGTTCTCCAGGGCTGGATGTGCGGTTGACCGCAGCCGGAGCCTGGGAGTTCGAACAGGCTTTACGGGCCAACGGGGCAGGCTTACCCTTTAAGTCTTTCCCTGCATCTTCATGTTCAAGGACCCCTGCCATGAGCCGTATCTACGCAGACAACGCCCATTCCATCGGTAACACGCCGCTGGTGCAGATCAACCGCATCGCCCCGCGCGGGGTAACCATCCTGGCCAAGATCGAAGGGCGCAACCCAGGCTACTCGGTCAAATGCCGGATCGGCGCGAACATGGTCTGGGACGCCGAGAGCAGCGGCAAGCTCAAGCCTGGCATGACCATCGTCGAGCCCACCTCGGGCAACACCGGCATTGGCCTGGCGTTCGTCGCCGCCGCCCGTGGCTACAAGCTGATCCTGACCATGCCGGCCTCGATGAGCCTGGAGCGACGCAAGGTGCTCAAGGCGCTGGGCGCCGAGCTGGTGCTGACCGAGCCTGCCAAGGGCATGAAGGGCGCGATCGAGAAGGCCAACGAAATCGTCAACTCCGACCCAGCCCAGTACTTCCAGCCAGGCCAGTTCGAGAACCCGGCCAACCCGGCGATCCATGAAAAGACCACCGGCCCGGAAATCTGGAACGACACCGACGGCGCGGTCGATGTGCTGGTGGCGGGCGTGGGCACCGGCGGTACCATCACTGGCGTGTCGCGCTACATCAAGCAGACCCAGGGCAAGTCGATCCTGTCGGTGGCGGTGGAGCCGGTGGCCTCGCCGCTGATCAGCCAGACCCTGGCCGGTGAAGAGCTCAAGCCCAGCCCGCACAAGATCCAGGGCATTGGCGCAGGCTTCGTGCCGAAGAACCTCGACCTTTCCATGGTCGACCTGGTTGAGACAGTGACTGATGAAGAGTCCAAGGCCATGGCCATCCGCCTGATGCAGGAGGAGGGCATTCTTTGTGGTATTTCCTGTGGCGCGGCGATGGCGGCGGCAGTGCGCCTGGCCGAAAAACCGGAGATGCAAGGTAAGACCATCGTCGTAATCTTGCCCGACTCCGGCGAGCGTTACCTGTCGAGCATGCTGTTCAGCGACCTGTTCAGCGAGCAGGAAAACCAGCAGTAATCGCCCCACCCGCTGATCAAGCGCAACACTCGGCGATCCGGTTTATTGCAAAATCTTCATGAGTGAGATCCCGCCCAGGTTGTTTGTACCGGGGCGGGATGGGTTTATGATGGCCGGATGATTTTTTTGGGAGCAGGCAGCGCTGGCCTGTTTCCTTGCCAAGGAGTGTTGCATGACCTTTTCCTTCGTCGCCAAGGCGGGTGTCCTGCTGGTGTTTTTCGGCAGCGTGCTGTTCGTGCACCTGCGCGGCAAGGCGCGCCTGCCGGTGTTGCGCCAGTTCGTCAACCATTCGGCGCTGTTCGCCCCCTACAATGCCTTGATGTACCTGTTCTCTGGCGTGCCGTCCAAGCCCTACCTGGACCGCCAGCGCTTCCCCGAGCTGGATGTGCTCAAGGACAACTGGCAGGACATCCGCGAGGAGGCCATGCGCCTGTTCGATGAGGGCTATATTCGCGCTGCGGAAAAAGACAACGACGCAGGCTTCGGTTCGTTCTTCAAGAAGGGCTGGAAGCGCTTCTACCTGAAGTGGTACGACAAACCGCTGCCCTCGGCCGAAGCCCTGTGCCCGCGCACCGTCGAGCTGCTCAGCAGCATCCCCAACGTCAAGGGCGCGATGTTCGCCTTGCTGCCGGGCGGCAGCCACCTGAACCCACACCGCGACCCGTTCGCCGGCTCCTTGCGCTACCACCTGGGCTTGTCCACGCCCAACTCCGACGACTGCCGCATCTACGTCGATGGCCAGGTCTATGCCTGGCGTGATGGTGAGGATGTGATGTTCGACGAAACCTACGTGCATTGGGTCAAGAACGAAACTGACGTCACCCGCGTGATCCTGTTCTGCGACATCGAGCGCCCGCTGAGCAGCCCGCTGATGACCCGCATCAACCGCCAGGTCAGTGCCTTCCTCGGCCGCGCTACCGCGCCGCAGAACACCGATGATGAGCGCGTGGGCGGGATCAACCAGGCGTATGCCTGGAGCAAGCGCTTCAGCAACAAGATCAGCGGCCACGTGAAGCAGTTCAAACGCGCCAACCCCAAGGCTTACCGCATTTTGCGGCCGGTGTTGGCGGTGGTGGTGGCGTATCTGTTGTATCGCTGGTTGTTCTAATTTCTACGCGGCCGCAGTGTCAGGTGTTCCTGGCGCTTGCAGGTGTTGTTGAGCAACGTGTTCAGCAAAGCCCGTCCAACAGACCATCAGCGTCAAGCAGATCGACAATCACCCGTTCATCGACGGCATACACCCCGCGTGACGGGACTCCTCGGAAAGCGCCGCCAGCGCGGTGGTCAGGTCGATGTCTTTGCGTTTATAGAAAATTATAGATCGATTATAAGGGTTTTATAGACCAGCAATAAAAAGGGGCGGTCGCCGTTGCAATCGCCCCCTTATCGAACTCATGCAACGTTGTCTCAGGCTGGTTCCAACGCCTCGACCACCTTGCCACGGCTAAGATGCACCACCTTGTCCGCCGTATCGAAGTACCGGTCATCATGCGAGATCACGATGATGGTCTTGCCCAACCGCTTCAGGTCCGGCAGCAGCTCGGTGTAGAACACCCGGCGGAAGGTCGGATCCTGGTCTGCCGCCCATTCGTCGAACACCAGTACCGGCCGCCCATCCAGCCAGGCATTGACCAGCGCCAGGCGTTTGCGCTGGCCGGTAGAAAGGTCGGTGGTGGTGAACGCGCCATTGCGCACGCTCACCTTGTGGGCGATCTCCAGCCGCTCCAGGTAGCGGGTGGCATCGCTGGGCAGGCTGTGCTCGTGCTCGGGCAGGTCTTCAAACAAGTAGTAGTCGGCGAACACGGTGGTGAACAGCTGGCGATAGTCGTCCAGCCCCTCAGGCCCGATGGCCTTGCCGTTCAGGCGCACTTCGCCGCGTTGCGGGGTATACAGGCCCAGCAGCAGCTTGATCAGCGAGGTCTTGCCGCAGCCGTTCTCGCCGACGATGAACAGGATCTCGCCCGGCGCGATGCTCAGGTTCACCGGCCCGACGCGGAAGGGCTCGTTGCCGTCCACTGGTGGGTAGGCGTACTCGACATTGTGCAGCTCCAGGTGCGCGCTGCCTGGGGCGGTGTGCTTGACCGGTTGGTCCAGCAGCAGGTGCGGTTCGGGCGAGGAAAAGCGCTCAGACAGGTCGGCGATGCGGCGGAACGCCACCTGGGCGCGGCCGAGAATCGGCAGGTTGCCGATCAGTGTCTCCAGCGGGCCTTTCATGTACAGCAGCACCAGCACGAAGCCGCTCATCACCGCCGGGTCGTTGCTCGGCCACAGTGATTGCAGGGCCAGGGTCAGGCCGATGACCACAAAGAACAGCATCGACCCGAGGCTCTTGGCGGCCACGAAGATGTTGATGGCGCGGATGTGCGTGTTGGCGATGAAGTCCGCAGTGCCCTGGATGTTACGGGTCAGCATGGCGTGGCGGCGGCGGCGGTCGATGCGCAGCTCCTTGGCGCCTTCGGCAATGGCCGAGTAGTGCTTTTGCAGGTTGTCTTCGGCGTCGCGGGCGGCGTTGAACCCGGCCACGCCTTTTTGCCGGGCCACGTACTGCACCGCGCTGCCGATGCCGATCGCCACCAGGGTGATCAGGAAGATCGGCCACGACAGCCAGGCCAGGTAGGCCATGCAGCCGATCACCGTGGTCAGCGAGATCGCCAGCGGGGCGAAGGCGAAGGTGAAGTCGCTGATGGTGTCGACGTCACGGGTCAGCACCGGGATCAGGCGGTGGCTGCGGTAGCGCTCGATCTGCTCGATCGGTGCCGACAGCACCTTGGCGCCGAGGTCTTTGCGCAGCCGGGCAATGACCTTCTGGCCCACGTAGTTGGTGCCACTGTCGGCAGCCACGCTGCTCACCAGCGCCAGCACGCACAGGCCGGCGAAGGCCAGGATCACGCCCTGGCTCATGCCGTCTGGGGCATGCAGGCCCTGGTTGACGGTGGCCAGCAGGGCGGTCACGGCCAGGCCGCCGACCATGCCCAGCAGCACCGAGACGATGACCGCCGGGCGGTAGGGTTTGAGCAGGCCCAGCAATTCGCGGATGGCCCCGGGGGAAGACGTTTTCATGAAGCGCGATCTCGGTGATGGAGTGGGGGTGGGCGGCGCGGCGGGGTCAGCTCCCGAGGGCCAAGGTGCCCTTCATCAAGGTGCTGTGGAACGGGAACGAGCAGTAGAAGCTGTAGGCGGTGCCGGCCTTCAACGACCGGGTGTCGAGGGTGACGCTGTCTTTTTCACCGCCGCCGATCAAGCGGGTATGGGCGATCACTCGGGTGTCGCCAGGCTTTACGTAGTCCTGCGCCTCACCCGCCTTCAGGCCGTCGTCCAGCACGCCCTGCATGTCTGCCTGGGTGCTCAGTACCCAGTTATGGCCCATGACGTTCTTCGGCATTTCGCCGGGGTGGGCGAGGGTGACGGTGAACGATGAACAGGCCTTGGGGATTGTGATTTCGGCCTTGTCGAAGGTCATCTGGTCGGTGCCATGGATTTGCACGGCGCATTCCTCGGCCGACCAGGCAACGGCAGGGGCCGCGGCAAGCAGGGCGAGGAGCAGAAACTGGCGAGTCATGTAAGGTTCCTGGACGATAAAAGGGTGCACATCGTTCAGACGAACCGGCGTGCGCTCGCTTTACCTTGTGTGTGCGTGCGGGTGAATTTCTGCCGGGCATGCTCGTTCATCTAGTCAGGCGCCCTGATGGCGCAGCATCCGATTTCGCCGCCACGGCGGCCCTGGCTTGAGGTGACGGTACATGAGTGAATTGCTGAGCTTTGCGATCGAACCCCTGAACGCTGCGCGCGGCGACTTGCCGCTGCTGGTGCGCGCACCAGAGCCCGGCATCGATCTGCTCGACGCGTTTGACGCTTTGAAGCCGCTGGTGGACCGCCACCTGCTGCACGCGGGCGGCATCCTGTTCAGGGGGTTTCAGGTGAGTGGGGCCGAGGCTTTTCGCCAGTTCGCTGCCGCGTTCGGCCACCCGTTGCTCAACTACGAGTTTGGCTCCACGCCGCGCAGCAGCGTGACCAAGGGGGTGTACACCTCGACCGAGTACCCGGCGCACCAGAGCATCCCCCTGCACAACGAGCAGGCTTATACCCTCGAGTGGCCGATGAAGATCTGGTTCTACAGCGTGATCCCCGCCGAGACCGGCGGCGAGACGCCGATTGCCGACAGCCGCGAGGTCTATCGACGGATGCCGGCGCGTATTCGCGAGCGCTTGGTCGAGAAGGGCTTGATGTATGTGCGCAACTACGGCAACGGCCTGGATGTTGAGTGGTCGCAGGTGTTCAACACCGAAGACCCGCGCCAGGTCGAGGCTTACTGCCGGGCGCATGCCATCGAATGCATCTGGAAGGAGGATGGCGAGCTGCGCACCCGTCAGCGTTGCCAGGTGGTGGCCCGTCATCCGGTGACGGGGGATGACGTGTGGTTCAACCAGGCGCACCTGTTCCATGTGTCGAACCTGCAGCCGGAGGTGCGTGAGTCGCTGATGGACATCGTCGAGGAAGAGGACCTGCCGCGTAATGTGTATTACGGCGATGGGTCGACCATCGAGGACTCATTACTTGATGAGGTACGCGGGGTATTGGATGAGTGCACCATCAGTTTCCCGTGGCTTGAGAATGATGTGCTGATGCTCGACAACATGCTCGCGGCGCATGCGCGTTCGCCGTTTACCGGGAAGCGTAAGGTGGTGGTGGCGATGGCGGAGGGGCATTCGCAGGGGGGTGGTGACTGGGTAGGGGAATAGGGTTGGGGTGCAGAGGTGCATGCCTTGGGTTTTGCAGCGCCTATGAGATCGAGCGCCGCCCGCGCGGCGCATCGCGACGCAAGGCCGCTCCCACATTTGTTTCGGGCCAATTATTCCTGTGACATGGGCGCGCGCGCCCCTTGGCGCATGGCTGGATATCGAGTCGGGCAAACAAGGCGGTCGCGCGCAGATGCGATAGACCTCACTGGCCCGAAACAAATGTGGGAGCGGCCTTGCGTCGCGATGCGCCGCGCGGGCGGCGCTCGATCCCACAGGCGCCACAACCCTCAAGGCATGCGCCCAGCAGCCCCAAATCTAACCCCCCCTAAATCATCCCCCAATGCGTTCGTCTGACAGTTACCGCTCGACTGCCAGGACAACGCTCGACATGAATGCTGAACAGACGCTCAAACTCGCCCGCCGCTTCATCGAACTCAGCCCCGACAAGCGCCGCCTGTTCCTCAAGGCGTTGCAGGGCGAGGGCATGGACTTCTCCGTGCTGCCGATTGCGCCGGGTGTCGAGGTCGACGAGCGTGACGGGTTGTCTTACGCGCAGCGGCGCATGTGGTTCCTCTGGCAGCTCGATCCCCAGGGCGCGGCCTACAACCTGCCGATGGCCGTACGCCTGCATGGCCCGCTGAACCTAAGCGCCCTGCAGCACGCCTTCGATGCCCTGGTGGTCCGCCACGAAACCCTGCGCACCCGCTTTGTCGCCGACGGCGATGACGTGCGTCAGCACGTGGATGCCGTCGCTGCCCCGCTGCAACTGCGCCAGGACTGCTTGAGCGAGCTGGCCGAAGCGGCTCGCCAGCAGGCCGTAGAGTCCATTGCCGAACAAGAGGCCTTGGCGCCCTTTGACCTGGCGTCCGGCCCGCTGCTGCGCGTGCGCCTGCTGCAACTGGCTGAACAGGAACACGTCCTGCTGCTGACCCTGCACCATATCGTCGCCGATGGCTGGTCGATGAACGTGCTGATCGACGAATTCCTGCACCTGTACGATGCCGCCGTGGCCGGTACCGAAGCCGCCCTCGAACCCCTGCCGATCCAGTACCGCGACTACGCTCTGTGGCAGCGCAGCTGGCTTGAGGCCGGTGAGCAGGACCGCCAGTTGGCGTACTGGCAGGCGCGCCTGGGCGACGATCACTCAACGCTGGAGCTGCCACTGGACCGCACCCGTAGCGGCCGGCCAAGCTACCGCGGCGCCCGCTACGAATTCCCGATTGTCGGCGACGTTGCCGAAGGCCTGCGCGGCCTGGCGCGTCGTCACAACGTGACCCTGTTCATGGTCCTGCTGGCCGCCTTCAAGCTGCTGCTGCAGCGCTACAGCGGGCAGAGCGCTATCCGCGTCGGTGTGCCCATCGCCAACCGCAACCGCGCCGAAAGCCAGGGCCTGATCGGCTGCTTCATCAATACCCAGGTGCTGCACACCGAGCTCGACCCGCTGCTGGATATCAGCGGCCTGTTGCAACGCGTGCGCGAAACCGCCGTGGGCGCTCAGAGCCATCAGGACCTGCCGTTCGAGCAACTGGTCGAAGCCTTGGAGCTGCCTCGCAGCACCGAGAGCCCACTGTTCCGGGTGCTGTTCAACCACCAGGCGCAGGTGGCGGATGTCGAAGCCATCAAAACCCGCTCCGGGCTGAGCCTGGCACCGATCACGCTGGAAAAGCACAGCGCCCGTTTCGACCTGGCACTGGATACCCACGAGCGTGCCGGGCAACTGCATGCGGCCTTCACGTATGCCCTCGATGTGTTCGACGCGGGCACCATCGAGGCCCTGGGCGAACAATGGCTGGCCCTGGTGCAGGCGCTGGCCGACGACGCCGTTGGCGCGGTGGGCGAGTTGCCGCTGCCAGGCCTGACAGCCAATCGGGGGGCGCCGCAGCAGCTCACCGAACCCCTGCTGGTTCACCAGCGCTTTGCCGACGCCGCCCGCCGTCACCCCGAGCGCACCGCAGTGATGGCCGCCGGCGAGGCAGCCAGCTACGCCGAGCTCGATGCTCGTGCCGAGGCCATTGCTGACAGGCTGATCGAAGCCGGCGTGCAGCCAGACACCCTCGTCGGCGTGCTGGCTGACCGCAGTGTCGGCATGCTCGCCAGCATCCTCGGCGTGCTCAAGGCGGGCGGCGCGTACCTGCCACTGGAACCTGAGCAGCCGGCCGAACGCCTGGCCTACATGCTGGCCGACAGCGGCACCCACCTGGTGCTAGCGCCTGACAGCTGGCAGGCGCAACTGCCGGACGGCGTGCGCCCACTGGCGTGGGAGCACACCCAGGCCCGCAGTCAAAACGCGCCACGCCTTGCTGTTGCAGCGGCCAACCTCGCCTATGTGATCTACACCTCCGGCACCACCGGCCAGCCCAAGGGCGTCGCGATCAGCCATGGCGCGTTGGGCAACTACGTCGAGGGCATCGCCGCGCGCCTGCCAATGGAGCAAATCCACAGCATGGCGCAGGTTTCGACCCCGGCGGCGGACCTCGGCCACACCATGCTGTTCGGCGCCCTGTGCGGCGGCCAGACCTTGCACCTGCTACTGCGCGAGCAGGTACTGGATGCCGAAGGCTTCGCAGCCTACCTGGCGCAGCACCAGGTGGATGCTTTGAAGATCGTGCCCTCGCACCTGGAGGCCATGCTGGTAGCCGGTCGCTCGGCACTGCCAGGGCAGTGCCTGGTGCTGGGCGGCGAAGCCATCAGCCCAGGCCTGCTCGGTAAAATCCGCGCGCTGGCGCCGACCCTCAAGGTGTTCAACCACTACGGCCCGACCGAGACCACGGTCGGCGTACTGGTGGCTGAACTGGACGATCAGGCGTCGCTCGGCAAACCGCTGGCCAACGCAACCGTCAGCGTGCTCGACAGCTGCCTGCAGCCAGTGCCAGTCAAGGCCAAGGGCGAGTTGTACATCGGCGGTGCGGGCCTTGCCCGTGGCTACCTCGGCCGCCCGGCGTTGACTGCCGAGCGCTTTGTGCCCGACCCGAACGGTATCAACGGCGAACGCTTGTACCGCAGCGGCGACTGGGTACGGCAGAACGCGGCCGCTGAGCTGCAGTTTGCCGGCCGCATGGACGGCCAGGTGAAGATCCGCGGTTACCGCGTAGAACTGGCCGAGATCGAGAACCAGCTGCGTGCGCTGGACGGCGTCGCCAACGCCCTGGTCCGGGTCAAGGGCCAGGCACCGGAGCAGCAATTGGCGGCCTGGCTGGTGCCCAGCCAGATGCCGGCTGACAGCCAGGCCTGGCAGGACGCGATTCGCGCCACGCTCAAAGGGCTGCTGCCCGAGCACATGGTGCCGACCCACCTGATGGTGCTTGAGCACCTGCCGGTGACGGTCAACGGCAAGGTCGACATCAAGGCGCTGCCCGAGCCGATCGCCACCCAGGTGGCCTATCAGGCACCGCAGACCCCGCTGCAGGCGCAGCTGGCGCAGATCTGGGCTGAGGTGCTGCAGGTGCCGCAGGTGGGCCTGAGCGACAACTTCTTTGCCCTTGGCGGGCATTCGCTGCTGGCCACCCAGGCTGTATCGCGGGTGCGCAAGCACCTGGGCCTGGACATCCCGCTGCGCACCCTGTTCGACACGGTCGACCTGCAGGCCTTCGCCCAGGCAGTGGCCGAGGGCGAGCAGGGCGCGGGCCTGGACATCGAGATCCTCGACCGCGAGCAGCCGCTGCCGGTGTCCCGCTCGCAAAACCGCCAGTGGCTGTTCTGGAAGCTCAACCCCGAAAGCCTGGCCTACAACACGCCGATGGCCGTGCGCATGCAAGGCACCCTCGACCGTGCCGCCGTACAGGCCGCCCTCGACGCGCTGGTGGCACGCCATGAGTCGCTGCGCACGGTGTTCGTCGAAGCCAACGGCCTGCCGTGGCAACGCATCCTGCCCGCAGCTTCTGTGCCGATCGGTTTCGAAGACCTCAGTGGCCAGGACCACGCTGCGCAGATGCGCAAGCTTGAGGCCGAAGCCTTCGCCACCTTCGACCTGGAGCACGGCCCGCTGCTGCGTGCCCGTTTGTTCAAGGTGCATGCGCACGAGCACCTGCTGTCGCTGACGCTGCACCACATCGTCTCTGACGGTTGGTCGATGAGCCTGCTGGTACGCGAGTTCGCGGCCGCCTACAACGCGGCCGCCAGCGGCCAGGTGCGGGCCATCGAACCGCTGCCGGTGCAGTACGCCGACTTCGCGGCCTGGCAGCGTAAATGGCTGGCCGAAGGGCAGATGCAGGCACAGATCGACTATTGGAAGGCGCACCTGGAAGACGACTTCGAAGTCCTCGAACTGCCCGCTGACCGCATTCGCCCGCAGGTCAAAAGCTACCAGGGCAGCCGCTTCGACGTGCGCCTGCCGCTGGCCCTGACCGAGCGCCTGCGGGCATTGGCGGTGGCGTCCAATGCCACGCTGTTCCATGTCTTTTTGGCGGCCTACGCCATTGTGTTGTCGCGCTACAGCCGCAAAGGCACGATCAACATCGGCGTGCCCGTCACCAACCGTAACCGCCTGGAGCTCGAAGGGCTGATCGGCTTCTTCATCAACGTGGTGGTGGCACGGGTCGGTGTCGATGGCAGCCTGCCGTTCCCGCAATTGCTGGCGGCGATCAAGGAGACCACCTTGCAGGCCCAGGCCAACAAGGACGTGCCGTTCCTTGAGGTGGCCGAGGCCCTGTACCCCGAGCGCGACCAGGGCGTGAACCCGTTCTTCCAGGTGCTCTACAACCACCTGCGCGATTTGGGCGAGCAGGTGTCCAGCGATGCCCTGCAGGGCCTCACGGTCCGGGAAGTGGACCTGCTGGAACCGGGCGCGCAGTACGACCTCTCGCTCAACACCCTGGAGCGTTCCGACGGTGTGACCGCCTCGTTCAACTACTCCACCGACTTGTTCGATGCGCCGCGTATCGAGCGCATGGCCGGGCACTGGCAAGCGCTGCTCGAAGCCATTTGTGCCGAGCCGCAGCGCTGCATCGGCGAGCTGGACTTTTTGGCCGACGATGAGCGCCGTCAACTGACCCACGGCTGGAACCCGCAGCCACAGGCCAGCAGCGGCCTGTGTGCGCACCAGTTGCTGGAACGTCAGGCACGTGCGCGGCCAGAGGCCGTGGCGCTGATCTTCAACGACCAGCAACTGAGCTACGCCGAGCTGGACCGCTGCAGCAACCAGCTGGCCCACCGCTTGCGTGCCCTGGGTGTCGGCCCCGACAGCCTGGTGGGTGTGGCCGTCGAGCGTGGACTGTCGATGGCCTTGGCGCTGATCGCCATCCACAAAGCCGGCGGTGCCTATGTACCGCTGGACCCGGACTACCCGCAAGAGCGCCTGGCATACATGGTCGAGGACAGTGGCCTTGGTCTGCTGCTGGCCGATGCGTCGTCGCTGGCGCGCTTGCAGCTCGACCAGCAACTGCCTTGCCTGGTACTCGAACCCGGCACCCAGTGGCTGCACGCCTGGCCAACCGGCGCGTTGCCGAACCTGGCTTCACCGCACAACCTGGCCTACGTCATCTACACCTCGGGCTCCACCGGCATGCCCAAGGGCGTGGCCATTGATCACCATGCCCTGTCGGTGTTCTGCCAAGTGGCCGGCGACTATTCGCGCCTGAGCCCGGATGATCGTGTGCTGCAGTTCGCCACCTTCAGTTTCGACGGCTTCATCGAGCAGTTCTTCCCACCGTTGGCGCAAGGCGCTTGCGTGGTGCTGCGCGACCTGCGGCTGTGGGACACCAACACCCTGCTGGACGAGATCAACCGCCACGGGGTTACCGTGGCCGACCTGCCAGCGGCCTACTGGCGCCTGTTGGCCCTGGAGCGTCGCGCCCCTGAGGCCTATGGCCGGCTCAAGCAGATTCACGTCGGCGGTGAGGCGGTGCCGGAAGATGCCCTGCGCGCCTGGCTGGCCGACGGGCCGCCGGCGGTGCGCCTGCTCAACACCTACGGCCCGACTGAGGCGACCGTGGTCGCTACCACGTTCGATTGCTCGCAGATGACGCCCGAGCAGATCAGCGCAGGTGGCGTGCCGATTGGCCGAGCGTTGCCAGGCCGGGCCCTGCACGCCCTGGACGACGGCCTGTCGCCGACCCCGGTGGGTGTGTCGGGCGAACTGTTCATCGGTGGGGCAGGGTGCCTGGCGCGGGGTTACCACCAACGCCCGTCGCTCACGGCCGAACGCTTCATTCCCGACCCGTTCGACAGCGTTGGCGGTGGCCGCCTGTATCGCACCGGCGACCTCGGTTATTACGACGAACACGGGCAGCTGGCCTATCGCGGGCGGGCCGACCATCAGGTGAAGGTGCGCGGCTTCCGCATTGAACTGGGCGAGATCGAGCAGTACCTGCGGGCGCACCCGGATGTGCGCGAGGCAACCGTACTGGCCATCGACCTGCCCAGCGGCAAACAGCTGTGTGCCTATGCCGTGCCTGCCGAAGGCTGCAGTGGCGACCTGCGTCAGGCGCTCAAGCAGTACCTCAAGGCCAGCCTGCCGGACTACATGATCCCGTCTTACCTGGTGACCCTGCCGAACATGCCGCTGACCCCTAGCGGCAAGCTCGACCGCAAGGCGCTGCCGCTGCCCGACCCCAGCCAGCCGCAGCACGACTACGAACCCCCGCAGACCGAACTGCAACAGCAACTGGCGCAGATCTGGGCGCAGTTGCTCAACCTCGGCCAAGTCGGCCTGAACGACAACTTCTTCGAACTCGGCGGCCACTCCCTGCTGGCCGCGCAGGCGGTCTCGCGCATCAACGTGGAGCTGGGCCTGGACATGCCCCTGCGGCTGATCTTCGCCCACCCCGAGCTGCGTGCGTTCACCCAGGCGCTGGAAGAACAGGGCCTGTCGCTGAGCGACGACGGCCTGAGCGATATCGAAAAAATGATGAACGAATTCACAGAGGCCTGACATGGAACTCACCCCAGCACAACGCATTGCCCAACGCTTCGTCGGCCTCCCTGTGGAGCAGCGTCAGCAGATCCTGGAGAAAATGCAGGCCACCGGGCAGAGCTTCCGCCTGCTGCCCATCGTGCCTGCGCGTCAGGGCCTGGCGCGGATTCCTTTGTCGTTTGCCCAGCAGCGCTTGCTGTTTCTCTGGCAGTTGGAGCCGGACAGCCCGGCTTACAACGTGCCGATGGCCGTGCGCCTCAAGGGCGCACTCGACCTGACGGTGTTGCAGCAGGCCCTGGATGCGCTGGTCAGCCGCCATGAGTCGCTGCGTACGCGCTTCGTCTCGGATGAAGGCGAGTTCCATCAGGACATGCTCGACGCCTGCCCGCTGGTGTTGGACGTGGTCGAGTGCCAGGACGATGAAGCCGCCTTGAGCGTGGCCGTCGATGCCGCGCTGAAGCAGCCGTTCGACCTGCTGGCCGGGCCGTTGATGCGGGTTACGCTGCTGCGCGTGAACGCCGAGCACCACGTGCTGGCCCTGAGTATGCACCACATCATCTCCGACGGTTGGTCGAGCGACTTGCTGGTGCAGGAGTTCATCCAGCTGTACACCGCGTTGGCTGAAGGCCGCCAAGCCGAATTGCCGGCCCTGCCGATCCAGTACGCTGATTATGCGATCTGGCAGCGTGCCTGGCTGGAGGCCGGGGAGGCCCAGCGCCAGCTGGCGTACTGGCAGGCACAATTGGGTGACGAGCAACCGTTGCTGAGCCTGCCGCTGGACTTCGAGCGGCCCGCCACGCCGAGCTATCGCGGTGCGGTGCTCAAACTGCACCTCGGTGCCGAGCAGGCCGAGGCACTGCGTACCCAGGCACGCAAAGGCGGCCACACGCTGTTCGTGCTGATGCTGGCGGCCATGGCGGTGGTGCTGTCGCGCTACAGCGGGCAGTCGGATATTCGCATCGGCGCGCCGAATGCCGGGCGTAACCGTAAAGAGCTGGAAGGCCTGATCGGCTTCTTCATCAATACCCAGGTGCTGCGTGTGCAGGTGGACGAGCGCGCGACGTTCGCCGCGCTGCTTGAGCAGGTCAAGGACGTGATCGGCGGTGCCCAGTCGCACCAGGAGCTGCCGTTCGAACACCTGGTGGATGCCTTGCTGCCAGAGCGCAACCTGGCCCACAACCCGCTGTTCCAGTTCAAGATCAACCAGCACGTGGCGGCCGGCGACCCGTCGCGCAAGCGCCTGGGCGAGCTGGAAGTGGAAGGTTTTGCCCGCGAAGGGGGCGATGCGCGCTTCGACCTGGCCTTCGACTTCTCGGACAAACCCGATGGCATCGAGGGCTACTTCACCTACGCCACCGACCTGTTCGAGCAGGCCACCATCCAGCGCATGGCCGATTCGCTGCGGCGTGTGCTGGACGTGCTGAGCCACGCTCAGCACCAGCCGATCGTCGAGCACCTTGAAGTGGAGGGGCGGCAGCAGGCCGCGCCAGAAGCCTACCCGCACCGCGACTTCCTCGCCCTGTGGCGCCAGGCGATGGCCCAAGGGCAGGCCCAGGGTGGCGTGCGCGCCGGTGAGCGCTTCATGACCCAGGGCGGGCTGGATGCCGCGTCCAACCGCGTGGCCGACTACCTGCGTCAGCGCGGTGTCGGCGCTGGCAGCATCGTTGCCCTGTGCCTGCCGCGCTCCATCGAATGGGTCACAGCCTTGCTGGCGGTGCTCAAGACCGGAGCCGCCTACCTGCCGCTGGACACCCAGCAGCCGCAAGAGCGCCTGCTGCAGTTGATTGTCGACAGTGGTGCCGCCGCGCTGCTGCATGAGCCTGGCGATACGCGCTTCACGGGCCTCGACGGGGTGCAGGCGGTTGCCTGCGAGCCCGCCACGTGGGCGGCCTGCAGTGACAGCCCGGTGGCGGTCGCGGTCAGCCCTGAACAGCCGGCTTACGTGATCTATACCTCGGGTTCGACCGGCCAGCCGAAAGGCGTGGTGGTCAGCCACGGAGCGTTGGCCAGTTACATTCAGGCCGTGCTAGAGCGCCTGCAATTGCCGGCTGGGGCGAGCATGGCCATGGTTTCCACCACTGCCGCCGACCTGGGCCACACCGTGCTGTTCGGTGCCCTGGCCTCGGGCCGCCTGCTGCATTTGCTGTCCCAGGAACTGGCCTTTGACCCCGATGGTTTCGCCAGCTACATGGCGCAGCATCAGGTGGGCGTGGTGAAACTGGTGCCAAGCCACCTGCAAGGCCTGCTGCAAGCGGCTCGCGCCGCTGATGTGCTGCCTGCCGAAGCGCTGATTCTGGGTGGCGAAGCCTGCCCGTGGAGCCTGCTGGAAAAAATCCGCGCATTGCGCCCTGAATGCCGGGTGATCAACCACTACGGCCCGACCGAAACCACGGTCGGCGTGCTGACCTTCGAGCCAGGCCAGCGCCTGGACGGCTGCCGCACGGTGCCGGTCGGTCGGCCGTTGGGCAATGCCTGCGCCGAGGTACTCGATGGTTATCTCAACCCGCTGGCGCCGCAGGTGGTCGGCGAGCTGTACCTGGGTGGGCACGGCGTTGCCCAGGGCTACCTGGGCCAGCCGGCGCTGACAGCCGAACGCTTTGTGCCGGCTGCCGATGGCGCCCGCCTGTACCGCACGGGCGACCGTGCGCGATTGAGCGATGAAGGCTTGATCGAATTCGTCGGGCGGGCCGATGACCAGGTGAAAATCCGTGGCTATCGCGTCGAGCCGGGTGAAATCGGCCGAGTGCTCGCCGGGCTGCCGGGTGTCAGCGACGCCGTGGTCCTGGCATTGCCGCTGGAAGGCGATGCCGAGCGCTTGCAGCTGGTGGCCTACGTGGTGGCCGAAGGCGGGGTCAGCGTGCAGCAGTTGCAGGCGCAATTGCAGGCTCGCTTGCCCGACTACATGGTGCCTGCGCAGATGCTGTTGCTGGAGCGCCTGCCACTGACCGCCAACGGCAAGCTCGACAAGCGCGCCTTGCCGGCGCCGGGCGCGGTAAGCCGGGGCTACGTGGCGCCCGAAGGCGAGATCGAGGAGAAACTCGCGGCCGTGTGGGCCGACGTGCTCAAGCTGGAGCGTGTAGGCAGCAGCGATAACTTCTTCGAGCTGGGTGGCGACTCGATCCTCAGCCTGCAGATCATCGCTCGGGCCAAGCGCCAGGGCATCAAGATCACCCCCAAGCAACTGTTCGAGCAGCAGACCGTTGGCCAATTGGCCCAGGTCGCCAAGCGCATCGAAGCCAAGCAGCCCGTTGCTGCGCCCGTGGACACCGCGACCTGCGGCGAGGTAGCCCTGCTGCCGGCCCAGGCGCGCTTCTTCGAGATGGACATCGCCCAGCCTGCGCACTGGAACCAGTCAGTGCTGCTGAAACCGGCCCAGCGCATGCAGGTGGAACACCTGGAAACGGCCCTGCGTGCGGTGCTGGAACAGCACGATGCCTTGCGCCTGCGCTTCAGCCGCCAGAACGGCCAGTGGCAGGCCCGCTTCCAGACCTTGGACCATTCGCCAGTGGTGCGTCAGCGCAGCCTCGCTGCGCTGAGCGAGCTGGACGCCGCGGGCAGCGAGGTGCAGGCCAGCCTCGACCTTGAGCACGGGCCGCTGCTGCGTGCCGAATTGTTCGACGTCGCCGATGGCCAGCAGCGTTTGCTGTTGGTCATTCACCACCTGGTGGTGGACGGCGTGTCCTGGCGGGTACTGCTGGAGGACTTGCAAGAGGCCTATCAGCAACGCCTGAATGGGCAGCCGGTGAGCCTGCCGGCCAAGACCTGTAGCGTGAAAACCTGGGCCGAGCGCCTGGTCGCTCACGCCAGCAGCCCGGCGCTGCAAGCGCAGGCTGACTACTGGCTGCAGGTGCTGCAAGGCAGCCCGGCAGAGCTGCCGCGTGACAACCCACAGGGCAGCCTGGGCAACCAGCATGCCCGCACCGCTGCCTCGCGGCTGGATGCCGCGCGTACCGCCCAGTTGTTGAAGCAGGCCCCTGCCGCCTACCGCACGCAGATCAACGACCTGCTGCTGACCGCGCTGGCCCGCACCCTGTGCCAGTGGAGTGCGCAGGACGAGGTGCTGGTACAACTGGAAGGCCATGGTCGCGAAGACCTGTTCGACGACCTTGACCTCAGTCGCACGGTCGGTTGGTTCACCAGCGTATTCCCGGTACGCCTTGCCCCTGGTGAGGCGATGGGCCCGTCGATCAAGGCGATCAAAGAGCAGCTGCGCGCAGTACCGGACAAAGGCATCGGTTACGGCCTGCTGCGTCACCTGGGCGATACCCCCGTGCGTGAGCGGCTCAGTGCTGCTGCGCAACCACGCGTCACCTTCAACTACCTGGGCCAGTTCGACAGCAGCTTCACGACAGACGACACGGCATTGTTCAGCCCGAGCGGCGAAAGCGCCGGGCGTACCCAATACGCCGGTGCGCAGTTGGGCAACTGGCTGAGCATCACCGGCCAGGTCTATGGCGGCGAGCTGTTCCTGGAGTGGACCTACAGCGAAGACGTCTACCGCCCGGAAACCATCCAGCACCTGGCCCAGGCCTACGAGCAGGCGCTGGCCGAGTTGGTCGAGCACTGCTGCCAGCCGCAGCACCAGGGCGTGACGCCTTCCGACTTCCCGCTGGCCGCACTCACCCAGGGCCAGTTGGACAGCTTGCCCGTGCCCGCAGCGCAGATTGCCGATGTGTATCCGCTGTCGCCGATGCAGCAGGGCATGCTGTTCCACACCCTGTACGACCAACAGGCCGGCAACTACATCAACCAGTTGCGGGTCGATGTCGAGGGGCTGGATGTGCAGCGCTTCAAGCAGGCCTGGCAGGCCGCGCTTGATGCCCATGACATTTTGCGCAGCGGTTTCGTGCTGCAGGGCGAGCTGGAGCAGGCCGTGCAAGTGGTGCGCAAGTCGGTGGCATTGCCGTGCAGCGAGCATGACTGGCGTGGCCAGCCGGCGCTTGAGCAAGCCCTGCAGGCGCTGGCCGAAGGTGAGCGCCAACAAGGTTTCGACCTGACCGAAGCGCCGCTGCTGCGCTTGGTCCTGGTGCAAACGGGCGAGGCGCGCCATCACCTGATCTACACCAACCACCACATCCTGATGGATGGCTGGAGCACCTCACGCTTGTTGGGCGAAGTGCTGCAGCGTTACGCAGGCCTGGCGCCGCAGGCGCAGGCCACGCACTACCGCGACTATATCGCCTGGCTGCAAGGCCAGGACGCGGCGGTTGCCCAAGCCTTCTGGCAGGCCCAGCTGGCTGCGCTCGACGCGCCGACTCGCCTGGCCCAGGCCATTGCCGGCAGTGCAGGGGGTGCGGGCAGCGGCTACGGTGATCATCGTCTGGCCTTCGATACCGAGCAGACGGCACGCCTCGAAGCCTTCGCCCGGGCCAACCGCGTCACCGTCAACACCCTGGTGCAATCGGCCTGGCTGCTGCTGTTGCAGCGCTGCACCGGTCAGGCCAGCGTTTGCTTCGGCGCCACCGTGGCCGGCCGCCCGGCGGAGCTCACCGGGGTGGAAGAGCAGATCGGCCTGTTCATCAACACCCTGCCGGTGATAGGCGCGCCACGTGCCGAGCAGACCGTGGCCGCGTGGATCGGCCAGGTGCAGGCCAGCAACCTGGCCGTGCGCGAGTTCGAGCACACCCCGCTGTATGACGTGCAGCGCTGGGCGGGGCAGGGTGGTGACGCGCTGTTCGACAGCATTCTGGTGTTCGAGAACTACCCGGTGTCCGAGGCGCTGCAACAAGGCGCGCCGGGCGGGCTGCGCTTTGGCGACGTGGCCGTGCAGGAGCAGACCAACTACCCGCTGACGTTGGTAGTAGAACTGGGCGCGACCCTGTCGATGCAATACAGCCACGACCGTGCGCTGTGGAGCGATGAGGCCATCGCCCGCTTGGCGGCTTACTTTGCCAATGTGCTGCAGGCATTGGTCGCGGACGCGGAGGCAGTGGTTGGCGAGCTGCCAATGCTGGGCCTGCAAGAGCAGCAACTGATGGTCGAGGGCTGGAACGACACCCAAGCGGCTTATCCGGATGAGCGCAGCATTCACTCACTGATCGAAGCCCAGGTGTTCGCCACCCCGGATGCCCCGGCACTGGTGTTTGGCGAGCAGACCCTGAGCTATGCCCAGCTCAATGGCAAAGCCAACCAGCTGGCGCACAAGTTGCGTGAACTGGGCGTTGGCCCGGACGTGCTGGTGGGCATCGCTATGGAGCGCAGCCTGGAGATGGTCATCGGCTTGCTGGGTATCGTCAAAGCCGGTGGTGCCTACGTGCCGCTGGACCCGGAGTACCCGCAAGACCGCCTGAGCTACATGTTCGAGGACAGCGGCATCGCCTTGCTGCTGACCCAGTCGCACCTGCGTGATGCCTTGCCGATCCCGGCTGGCCTGCGCAGCCTGGACCTGGACAGCGAATACCTCGATGGCTACAGCGATGCCAACCCAGGTATCGACGTGGCGCCGCTGAACCTCGCCTACGTGATCTACACCTCCGGCTCCACCGGCCGGCCGAAAGGCGCTGGCAACAGCCACCAAGCGCTGGTCAACCGCCTGTGGTGGATGCAGAAGGCCTACGGCCTGGACGCCAGCGACAGCGTGCTGCAGAAAACCCCGTTCAGCTTCGACGTGTCGGTGTGGGAATTCTTCTGGCCACTGATGACCGGCGCGCGCCTGGTCATGGCCCAGCCGGGCGCCCACCGCGACCCGCAGCTGCTGGTCGACACCATCAACCAGTACGCCATCAGCACGCTGCACTTCGTGCCGTCGATGCTGCAGGCGTTCATGACCCACGAAGCGGTGGAGACTTGCCGCAGCCTCAAACGCGTGGTGTGCAGTGGTGAAGCATTGCCAGCCGAGCTGGCCCGCCAGACCCTGCAGCGCCTGCCGGCAGCGGGCCTGTACAACCTGTACGGCCCGACCGAAGCGGCCATCGACGTTACCCACTGGACCTGCCGCCCGGACGAAAGCATCAGCGTGCCGATCGGCCAGCCGATCGACAACCTCAAGACCCACATCCTCGAAGGCAGCCTGCAACCGGCAGTACGCGGCAGTGCCGGCGAGCTGTACCTGGGCGGTGTAGGCCTGGCGCGCGGTTATCACCAGCGCCCGGCGCTGACTGCCGAGCGCTTTGTGCCGGACCCGTTCAGCGACAACGGCGGGCGCCTGTACCGCACCGGCGACCTGGCGCGTTACAACGCCGAGGGCGTCATCGACTACGCCGGGCGTATCGACCACCAGGTGAAGATCCGCGGGCTGCGTATCGAACTGGGCGAGATCGAAGCGCGCCTGCTGGAATTGCCAGCGGTGCAGGAAGCGGTGGTGCTGGCCCAAGACGGGCCAAGCGGCAAGCAGTTGGTGGGCTATGTGATACCGGCTGACAGCACGCAAGACGAGACCGCGTTGCGCGACAGCCTGCGTGAAGCGCTCAAGGCCGGGTTGCCAGATTACATGGTGCCTGCGCACCTGCTACTGCTGGCCAAACTGCCGGTCACGCCGAACGGCAAGCTGGACCGCAAGGCCCTGCCGCAACCGGACGCCAGCCTGCTGCAAGGCGAGTACGTGGCGCCACAAAGCGAGTTGGAACAGCAAATCGCGGCGATCTGGGCCGATGTACTGAAGCTGGAGAAGGTCGGCCTGACCGACAACTTCTTCGAGCTGGGCGGCGACTCGATCATCTCGCTGCAGGTGGTCAGCCGAGCGCGCCTCGTGGATATCCAGTTCACGCCCAAAGAGCTGTTCGAGGCCCAGACGGTGCAGGCTCTGGCAGCCGTGGCACGCCGTGCAGGCAGCACGCTCATCGATCAGGGCGCTGTGACGGGTACGTTGCCACTCACCCCGATCCAGCATTGGTTCTTTGAACGCGAGGTGCCCGAACGCCATCACTGGAACCAGTCCGTGCTGCTCAAGCCGAATGCCACCTTGCAGGCCACCCAGGTGGACGCCGCCTTGCGTGCGCTGGTCGAGCATCACGATGCCTTGAGGTTGCGCTTTGTACAGTCTGAGGTGACGGGCCAGGCCGAGTTTGCCCACGCGGAACCGGCTCAATTGCTGTGGGTGCTCCACCTGCCGGACGTGGCGGCACTGGAGCAGGTCGCCAACGATGCGCAGCGCAGCCTCGTGCTCGAACAGGGCCCGCTGCTGCGCGCCGTGCTGGCTTCGCTGCCAGACGGCAGCCAGCGCTTGTTGCTGGTGATCCATCACCTGGTAGTGGATGGTGTTTCCTGGCGCATCCTGCTGGAAGACCTGCAGCAGGCGTACCGTGCTCTTGCAGCCTTCGAACCCACCAACCTGCCGGCCAAGACCAGTTCGTTCAAGGCCTGGGCAGAGCACCTGCAAGCCTACGCCCAAGGCGCCGAACTGCAGGCCGAGCTGGGCTACTGGCAAGGGCAGTTGCAGGGCGCCAGTGATGCCTTGCCTTGTGACCACCCGCAGGGCAGCAATCAGCAGCGCCATGCCGCCTCGTTCACGACGCGCCTGGACCGTGAAACCACGCGGCAACTGCTGCAGGACGCCCCCGCCGCCTATCGCACACAGATCAACGACCTGCTGCTGACTGCGTTGGCACGGGTAGTCGGTGGCTGGACCCAGCGTGAAGACGTCCTGGTTCGCCTGGAAGGCCATGGCCGTGAAGACCTGTTCAATGACGTCGACCTGAGCCGCACGGTGGGCTGGTTCACCAGCATGTACCCGGTCAAGCTCAGCCCCCAGGCTGACGTGGCGAGCGCGATCAAGGCCATCAAGGAGCAACTGCGGGCGGTGCCGAGCAAAGGCCTGGGCTACGGCCTGCTGCGCTACCTGGGCGGTGCCGAGGCAAGCGCGACCCTGGCGGCATTGCCGCAGGGCGAGATCGTGTTCAACTATCTGGGCCAGTTCGACGGCAGCTTCGATGAGTCGGGGCTGTTCGTGCCCGCGCAGGAAAATGACGGCATCAAGCAGAACGAAGCGTCTGCCTTGAGCAGCCTGCTCTCCCTGAGTGGCCAGGTCTACGGCGGTGAACTGCGCCTGGAGTGGCGCTACAGCCAGGCCATCCATGACGCCGAAACCATCGAGCGACTGGCGACAGACTACCAGCAGGCGCTGATCGAGATCGTTGCCCATTGCTGCCTGGAGCAGAGCCGTGGCGTTACGCCATCGGACTTCCCGCTGGCCGGCCTCAACCAGGCTCAGCTGGACAGTTTGCCGGTGCCTGCCACCCAGATTGCGGATATCTACCCGCTGTCGCCGATGCAGCAAGGGATGTTGTTCCACACGCTTTATGAAGAGCAGGCGGGTAACTACATCAACCAATTGCGCGTGGATGTGGATGGCCTGGATGTGCAGCGCTTCAGGCAGGCCTGGCAAGCAGCGCTGGATGCCCACCCTGTACTGCGCAGTGGCTTCGTTTGGCAGGGTACGCTCGACCAGGCGGTGCAAGTGGTGCACAAACACGTGGCGCTGCCGTTTACCGAACATGACTGGCGCGGCCTGCCTGAACTGGACCACGCGCTGCAGGCGCTTGCCGCAAGCGAGCGTGAGCAAGGCTTTACCCTGGACCAGGCACCCTTGTTGCGCTTGGTGCTGGTGCGTACCGGCGCTGGGCGCCACCAGTTGATCTACACCAGCCACCACATCCTCATGGATGGCTGGAGCAGCTCCCGCCTGCTGGGCGAGGTGCTGCAACACTACGCTGGCCACGCGCTGCAGGCCCAGGCAGGCAACTACCGTGACTACATCGCCTGGCTGCAGCGCCAGGACGGTGTTGCGGCAGAAGCGTTCTGGAAGGCACAACTGACCGACCTGCAGGCGCCTACCCACTTGGTCCAGGCCATTTGCGAAGCGCAGGCAAGCACCGGCACGGGCCAGCACGATCTGACGCAGCACTTTGACGCGCAGCAGACCGCCCGCATCGAAGCCTTTGCCCGTGCCAACCGCATTACCGTCAATACCTTGGTGCAGTCTGCATGGTTGCTGCTGCTGCAGCGCTACACCGGCCATGCCAGCGTGTGCTTCGGTGCCACTGTTGCAGGTCGCCCAGCCGAGCTTGCGGGCGTCGAGGAGCAAATCGGCCTGTTCATCAACACCCTGCCGGTGGTCGGTGCCCCGCGTGCAGAGCAGACCGTGGGTGACTGGGTCGCCCAAGTGCAGGCGAGCAACCTGGCCCTGCGCGAGTTCGAACATACGCCGCTTTACGATGTACAGAGTTGGGCCGGCCTGGGCGGCGAGGCGCTGTTCGACACCTTGGTGGTGTTTGAAAGCTACCCAGTGTCCGAGGCACTCAAACAGGGCGCGCCGGGGGGGCTGCAGTTCGGTGATGTGGGTATCCAAGAGCAGACCAACTACCCGCTGACCCTGCTGGTGAGCCTCGGCGAGACCTTGTCGATCCAGTACCGCCATGACCTCGCGCGGTGGAACCCGGCAACCCTCCAGCAGGTCGCCCGCCACCTGAGCCATCTGCTGCAAGCAATGGCCCAGGATGCAGGCCAAGTGCTCGGGGAGCTGCCGTTGTTTGACGCGGATGAGCAACAGCAGATTGTGCAAGGCTGGAACCCCCGCCACGCGCAGTACCCGGATCATCGCGCCATCCACCACCTGATCGAGGCCCAGGTGCAACGTGCACCGAACGCGCCGGCCCTGGCCTTCGGTGAGCTGACGATGAGCTATGGCGAGCTCAACCGCCGTGCCAACCGGCTGGCACACAAGCTGCGCGAGCTTGGCGTTGGCCCTGATGTGCTGGTGGGCATTGCCATGGAGCGTGGCCTGGAGATGGTGATTGGGCTGTTGGGCATCCTCAAGGCCGGCGGCGCTTATGTACCGCTGGACCCGGGTTACCCGAGCGAGCGTCTGGCTTACATGTTCGAAGACAGTGCTATCGAGCTGTTGCTGACCCAGGCGCATCTGGCCGACGCCCTGCCGGTACCTGTTGGGGTGCAGTGCCTGGATATCGTTGCGGACCCGTTTGCCGGCTACAGCGATGCCAACCCGGCGATCGCGTTGACGCCGGACAACCTGGCCTACGTGATCTACACCTCCGGGTCCACCGGCAAGCCCAAGGGCACCTTGTTGCCGCACGGCAACGTGGTGCGGTTGTTTGCAGCAACCCACGATTGGTTTGCCTTTGACGCAAGCGACGTGTGGACGGTGTTCCACTCCTATGCATTCGATTTCTCGGTGTGGGAACTGTTCGGGGCGTTGGTGTATGGCGCCAAGGCGGTGATCGTGGCCAAGGATGTGGCTCGCGACTTCGACGCATTCCATGCCTTGCTGGTACGCGAGCAAGTGACCGTGCTCAACCAGACGCCTTCGGCTTTCAAACAGCTGATGCCCATTGCCTGCGAGCGGGCAACAGCAGGGCAGGGGCTGGCGCTACGGCACGTGGTGTTTGGCGGCGAGGCGTTGGAAGTTGCCAGCCTCAAACCCTGGTTTGAGGTGTTTGGCGACAGTCAGCCACGTTTGATCAACATGTACGGCATCACTGAAACCACGGTGCATGTCACTTACCGGCCGATCACCCTCGAAGACTTGCACAAGGGTGCGACCAGCCCTATTGGCGAGGTCATCCCCGACCTTAGCTGGTACTTGCTCGATGCCGCACTGAACCCTGCGGTACCCGGAGGGCATGGCGAGCTGGTGATCGGTGAGGCCGGCCTGGCCCGTGGCTACCACGGCCGTGCAGGGCTGACCGCCGAGCGCTTTGTGCCCAACCCGTTTGGTGCACACGGCGGCCGCCTGTACCGCTCGGGCGACCTGGCCCGCTACCGCACCGACGGGGTGATCGAGTACATGGGCCGCATTGACCATCAGGTGAAGATTCGCGGCTTCCGCATCGAACTGGGCGAGATCGAAGCCTGCCTGCTGAACCAGCAGGCTGTGCGTCAGGTCGCGGTCCTGGCCCAGGACGGGCCGAGTGGCCAGCAACTGGTGGGGTATGTGGTGCCTGCCGACGTCGCGGTCCTGGCCAGCGTCGAGGCCCAGGCCGTGTTGCGCGAAACCTTGCGAGCTGCGCTCAAGGCCGATTTACCGGATTACATGGTGCCCGCGCACCTGCTGCTGCTGGCTACCTTGCCGCTGACCGTCAACGGCAAGCTCGACCGCAAGGCCTTGCCGCAACCGGATGCACGCCTGCTGCAGGGCGATTACCTCGCCCCGCGCAGTGAGCTTGAACAGCAAATCGCAGCGGTCTGGGCCGAGGTGTTGAAGCTGGAGAAGGTGGGGTTGCACGACAACTTCTTCGAGCTGGGCGGCCATTCGCTGTTGGCAACCCAGGTGCTGGCCCGTCTGCAGATCGAGCTGGGCATGAACCTGCCGCTGGCCTTGCTGTTCCAGGCTGAAAACCTGCAGGCCTACGCGGCCATGATCAGTGAACTGAATACGAATAGTGACGAAGACCTGGATGAGCTCCAGGACTTCATGAATGAGCTTGAGGCAATTTGAGATGCACATGGATAAAAGAAATTCGGACCTGGTCCAGCGCTTCGTTCGGCTGCCTCTTGCACAGCGCAAGCTCTTTCTCGAGAAGCTGACCGACAAAGGCATCAGCCTTGCGCAGTTGCCCATTCCGGTGGTGCGCCATGAGGTAGAAAACCGCGAGCTTTCCTATGCCCAGCAACGCCAATGGTTCCTTTGGCAATGGGAGCCGGACAGCGCGGCCTACAACATTCCCACTGCCTTGAAGTTCAAGGGTGAGCTGGACACGGCTGCACTGCGGCGCAGTTTCGAAACGCTGATAACCCGTCATGAGACGCTGCGCACCACCTTCCACCTGGAGGGTGAGCAGGCCGTGCAACGGCTGCACGATGATCAACCTTTCGAACTGTCGCTGGAAGTACAGGAGCAGGCAGACGAGCAGGCCGTTCGGGGTTGGGTCGAGGCCCAGGCGCGTCAGCCTTTCGACCTGGCCAACGGGCCGCTGTTACGGGTCAAGCTGTTGCGCCTGGCGGAGCACGAACATGTGCTGGCCGTTACCCTGCACCACATTGTCGCCGACGGTTGGTCCATGCCGGTGATGGTGGAAGAACTCGTGCGCCTTTATGAAGGCTACAGCCAGGGCCAGGCGGTCACGCTGCCGGAGCTGCCCATCCAGTATGCCGACTACGCCATCTGGCAGCGTCGCTGGATGGAAGCTGGGGAGCAGGAGCGCCAGCTGGCCTACTGGAAGGAGCAGCTGGGCGATGAGCAGCCGGTCCTCGAATTGCACACCGACCGACCACGCCCTGCGGTACCGAGCGGTGCCGGTGCTTGTGTCGGCATCAGCGTGCCGGCTGAGCTGGCCGCTTCGCTCAAGCAATGCGCGCAGCAGCAGGGGGTGACGCTTTTCATGCTGTTGCTGGGGAGCTTCCAGGTGCTGTTGCACCGGTATACGGGGCAGGCGGACATTCGTGTGGGTGTGCCAGTGGCCAACCGCAACCGGGTGGAGACGGAACGCTTGATCGGCTTTTTCGTCAACACACAGGTACTCAGAGCCGAGTTCGCTGCGGGTGTCAGCTTCAATGACCTATTGGCGCAGATCAAACAGCGTGTGCTGGGGGCCCAGGCCCATCAAGACCTGCCATTCGAGCAATTGGTCGAAGCCTTGCAGCCTGAACGGAGCTTGAGCCATAGCCCTTTGTTCCAGGTGATGTACAACCACCAGACCCAGGTCAAGGGTGAGCGCCACAGCTTGCCGGGCCTGGAGGTCGAAGGGGTGGCCTGGCGCAATGACACGGCACAGTTCGACCTGAAGCTGGATACCGTCGAGCACGCGGGTGGGATCGAGGCCGCACTGACCTACGCCACCGATTTGTTCGAGGCTTCGACCCTTGAGCACATGGCGCAGCATTGGCGTAACCTGCTGGAAGGTATTGTCCGCCAACCTGCGCAGCAGATTGCTGAGTTGCCTCTGCTGAGCCCGCAAGAGCAGCAGGCGATGGTGCAGGGTTGGAACGCCACCGCAGCCGAGTTCCCAGGCGAGCGCAGCATTCACCAACTGATCGAGGCCCAGGTGTTCGCCACCCCGGGCTCCCCAGCGTTGGTGTTCGGTGAGCAGACCCTGAGCTATGCCGAACTCAACGGTAAAGCCAACCAGCTGGCGCACAAGTTGCGTGAACTGGGCGTTGGCCCGGACGTGCTGGTGGGCATCGCCATGGAGCGCAGCCTGGAGATGGTCATCGGCCTGCTGGGTATCGTCAAAGCCGGTGGTGCCTATGTGCCGCTGGACCCTGAGTACCCACAGGACCGCCTGAGCTACATGTTCGAAGACAGCGGCATTGCCTTGCTGCTGACCCAGTCGCACCTGCGTGATGCCTTGCCGATCCCGGCTGGCCTGCGCAGCCTGGACCTGGATAGCGAAAACCTCGAAGGTTACAGCGATGCCAACCCAGGTATCGACGTAGCCCCGCTGAACCTTGCCTACGTGATCTACACCTCCGGCTCCACCGGGCGCCCGAAAGGCGCTGGCAATAGCCATCAGGCGTTGGTGAACCGCCTGTGGTGGATGCAAAAGGCCTACGGCCTGGACGCCAGCGACAGCGTGCTGCAGAAAACCCCTTTCAGCTTCGACGTGTCGGTGTGGGAGTTCTTCTGGCCGCTGATGACCGGCGCGCGCCTGGTCATGGCCCAGCCGGGCGCCCACCGCGACCCGCAGCTGCTGGTCGAGACCATCAACCTGTACGCCATCAGCACGCTGCACTTCGTGCCGTCGATGCTGCAGGCGTTCATGACCCACGAAGCGGTGGAGAGCTGCCGCAGCCTCAAACGCGTGGTGTGCAGTGGTGAAGCATTGCCAGCCGAGCTGGCCCGCCAGACCCTGCAGCGCCTGCCGGCAGCGGGCCTGTACAACCTGTACGGCCCGACCGAAGCGGCCATCGACGTCACCCACTGGACCTGCCGCCCGGACGAAAGCATCAGCGTGCCGATCGGCCAGCCGATCGACAACCTCAAGACCCACATCCTCGAAGGCAGCCTGCAACCGGCGGTACGTGGCAGTGCCGGCGAGCTGTACCTGGGCGGTGTAGGCCTGGCGCGCGGTTATCACCAGCGCCCGGCGCTGACTGCCGAGCGCTTCGTGCCGGACCCGTTCAGCGACAACGGCGGGCGCCTGTACCGCACCGGCGACCTGGCGCGTTACAACGCCGAGGGCGTGATCGACTATGCCGGGCGTATCGACCATCAGGTGAAGATCCGCGGGCTGCGTATCGAGCTGGGCGAGATCGAAGCGCGCCTGCTGGAATTGCCAGCGGTGCAGGAAGCGGTGGTGCTGGCCCAAGACGGGCCAAGCGGCAAGCAGTTGGTGGGTTATGTGGTACCGGCTGACAGCACGCAAGACGAGGCCGCGTTGCGCGACAGCCTGCGCGAGGCCCTAAAGGTCGGTCTGCCGGACTACATGGTCCCGGCGCACTTGCTGCTGCTGGCCAAACTGCCGGTCACGCCGAACGGCAAGCTGGACCGCAAGGCCCTGCCGCAACCGGACGCCAGCCTGCTGCAAGGCGAGTACGTGGCGCCACAAAGCGAGTTGGAACAGCAAATCGCGGCGATCTGGGCCGATGTACTGAAGCTGGAGAAGGTCGGCCTGACCGACAACTTCTTCGAGCTGGGCGGCGACTCGATCATCTCGTTGCAGGTGGTGAGCCGAGCGCGCCAGCAAGCCATCCAGTTCACTCCCAAAGAGCTGTTCCTCAACCAGACCGTGCAAGCGCTGGCAGCGGTCGCCCGGCGTGCGTCCCAAAGCGTCATCGAGCAGGGGCTGGTGACGGGTGCTACGCCATTGCTACCGATTCAGCACTGGTTCTTCGAGGCGAAGATGCCAGCGCCCCATCACTGGAACCAGTCGGTATTGCTGGCGCCCAGCGAAACACTGCTGGCAGACCCCCTGAATGCCGCGTTGCTGGCCCTGGTCGAGCATCATGACGCACTGCGACTGCGCTTCGGGGCGCAAGCCACCTTCGGCGCCCCTGAACCGACCGCGTTGTTGTGGGTCAGGCCGTGTGCAGATGAACAGGCGTTGCATCGCGTCGCCGATGAGGCACAACGTAGCCTGAACCTGGAACAAGGCCCTTTGCTGCGTGCCGTGCTGGTCGAGATGCCCGAGGGTGAGCAGCGCCTGTTGCTGGTCATCCACCACCTGGCGGTGGACGGTGTGTCGTGGCGGGTGCTGCTGGAAGACTTGCAACAGGCCTACCAGTCGCTGCGTACAGGGCAAGCGCTGAAGCTGCCGGCCAAGACCAGTGCGTTCAAGGCCTGGGCAGAGCATATGCAAGCTTACGCCCAAGGCGCCGAACTGCAGGCCGAGCTGGGCTACTGGCAGGCGCAGTTGCAGGGCGCCAGCGATGCCTTGCCTTGCGACCATCCGCAGGGGGGCAACCAACAGTGCCATGCCGCTTCGGTCAGTACCCGCCTGGACCGGGAAACCACTCGCCAGCTGTTGCAGGACGCCCCCGCCGCCTACCGCACACAGATCAACGACCTGCTGCTGAGCGCCCTGGCGCGCGTGGTCGGGCGCTGGACCGAGCAAGGCGATGTGTTGGTGCGCCTGGAAGGCCACGGCCGTGAAGACCTGTTCGATGGCATCGACCTGAGCCGCACGGTGGGTTGGTTCACCAGCATGTACCCGGTCAAGCTCAGCCCCCAGGCTGACGTGGCGAGTTCGATCAAGACCATCAAGGAGCAACTGCGCGCGGTACCGAACAAAGGCCTGGGCTACGGCCTGCTGCGTTACCTGGGCGGTGCCGAGGCCAATGCGGCCCTGGCTGCGTTGCCGCAGGGTGAGATCGTGTTCAACTACCTGGGCCAGTTCGATGGCAGTTTCGAAGAGTCGGGGTTGTTCGTACCCGCCAAGGAGTATGCCGGCGCCCCTCAAGATGCACAGGCCCCTCTGGGTAGCCTGCTGGCGCTTAACGGGCAGGTTTATGGCGGTGAGCTGAAACTGAGCTGGAACTTCAGCCGGGAGCAATTTGATGAAGCGACGATTGAGCGGCTGGCGGATGACTATGCCGAAGAGCTCAAGGCACTGATCGCTCACTGCTGCCAGCCACAGCACCGCAGTGTCACATCTTCGGACTTCCCGTTGGCCGGGCTTACCCAGGCGCAGCTGGATGGCCTGCCGGTACCGCCCGAGCAGATCGCCGACGTGTACCCGCTGTCACCGATGCAGCAAGGCATGCTGTTCCACACGCTGTACGAGCAGGAAGCAGGCAGCTACATCAACCAACTGCGCGTCGACGTGGACGGGTTGGACGTGGAGCGCTTCAAGCAGGCCTGGCAGGCCGCGCTCGATGCCCATGACATCCTGCGAAGCGGCTTCGTCTGGCAGGGCGAACTGAACCAGGCAGTGCAAGTGGTGCGCAAACGGGTTGCCCTGCCGTTCAGCGCGCTTGACTGGCGCGCCCAGCCGGCGTTGGAACCGGCCTTGAACGCGCTGGCCGAAAGCGAGCTGCAGCAGGGCTTCGTGCTGGACGAGGCGCCCTTGTTGCGTCTGGTGCTGGTACGGACAGACACCAATCGGCATCACTTGATGTGCACCCATCATCACATCCTCATGGATGGCTGGAGCACCTCTCGGCTACTGGGCGAAGTGTTGCAGCGTTACACGGGCCACACGCTGGCCACCCAGCCTGTGCACTACCGCGATTACATCGCCTGGCTGCAGCAGCAGAGTGCGAGTGCTGCCCAGACCTTCTGGCAGGCCCAACTGGCCAGCCTGGAAGAGCCGACGCGGCTGGCTCAGGTGCTGCGTAACGCGTCGGAGCAAGAACTGCCTGGCCAGGGTGAACTTCATCAGGTGTTCGATCAGGCACTCACCCAGCGCATCGAAGGGTTTGCCCGAGCCAATCGGGTGACCGTCAATACGCTGCTCCAGTCGGCGTGGCTGCTTCTGCTGCAACGCTACACCGGGCAATCCACTGTGTGTTTCGGTGCCACCGTAGCCGGGCGTCCTGCAGAGCTGCCGGGGGTGGAGGAACAGATCGGCCTGTTCATCAATACATTGCCGGTCATTTGTGCACCCCGCTCGGAGCAGAGCGTGGCCGAATGGATCGAACAGGTGCAGGCGAGCAACCTGGCCCTGCGCGAGTTCGAACACACGCCGCTCAATGAGGTTCAGCGCTGGGCAGGCCTTGGGGGCGAGGCGCTGTTCGATACTCTGATGGTGTTCGAGAACTATCCGGTTTCCCAGGCACTTCAGGAAGGGGCGCCGCAGGGGCTGAGTTTCGGCGTGGTTGCGCACCGTGAGAAGACCAATTACCCCCTGACCCTGGCCGCCATGCTCGGGGAAACACTGTCCATCCAATACAGCTATGACCGTGCGAGCTGGAGCGAAGCCAGTGTTCAGCGGGTGTCCGATCACTTGCACAACCTGCTGCAAGCGCTCATTGCGGATGCGAACACTGCGGTGGGAGAGCTGTCGCTGCTCGGCAGTTCCGAGCGCCAGCAGATCCTCCACGAGTGGAACCGCAGCGAAGCCGTTGCGCTAACCGGCAAGTGCGCTCACCAGTTGATCGAAGCACAGGCACACCAGCGTCCGGATGCGCTGGCGCTGGTGTTCGACGACCAACAACTGACCTACCGCGAGCTGGATCGACGCACCAACCAGTTGGCGCGCAAGCTCCAGGCGCAAGGGGTAGCAGCGAACACGTTAGTGGGTATTGCTGCCGAACGAGGGCTTGCGCTGGCTGTAGCCTTGATTGCCATCCACAAGGCCGGTGCGGCCTATGTGCCCTTGGACCCGGACTATCCGCAAGATCGGTTGGCTTATCTGATTCAGGACAGTGGCATCGGCGTGCTGCTGGCGGACGCAGCGTCCATGGTGCGCCTGCCAATTCCTGACAGCTTGCCGTGCGTGGGCCTGGAGCAAGGCGGGCAGTGGCTGGAGCACCTCAGTGCCCAGCCGCTGGAAACACAGGCCACGGCAGACAGCCTGGCGTATGTGATCTACACCTCGGGCTCCACCGGCATGCCCAAGGGTGTAGCCATCGCTCACCATGCGCTGTCGGTATTCTGCGAAGTTGCCAGTGGCTATTCGCGCCTGTCAGCCGAAGACCGCGTGCTGCAGTTCGCAACGTTCAGTTTCGACGGGTTCATCGAGCAATTCTTCCCGCCACTGTCGCGGGGGGCTTGCATTGTGATGCGCGATCAACAGCTCTGGGATACCGACACCTTCAGCCAGCAGATCATTCGGCACGGGGTGACCGTCGCCGACCTGCCGGCCGCCTATTGGCGCTTGCTGGCCCTCGATCGCCGCAAGCCTGAGGCCTATGGCCAATTGAAGCAGATCCATGTCGGCGGCGAAGCCGTGGCCCTCGATGGCCTGCAAGCCTGGCTGGCAGATGGCCCGCCGGCAGTACGGTTGCTTAACACCTACGGGCCGACTGAAGCCACGGTGGTTGCCACTACCTATGACTGTTCGCGCCTGGCCCATGCCCCGGCGGCAGACAGCGGTGTGCCGATTGGCCGCGCATTGCCTGGGCGGGTCATGCGCGCGTTGGACGACGGTTTGTCGCCGACGGCGATTGGCGTAGCCGGTGAACTGTACATTGGCGGTGACGGGTGCCTGGCGCGTTGTTACCACCAGCGTCCGTCGCTGACAGCTGAACGTTTCATCCCCGACCCCTTCGATGAAGTCGGCGGGGGGCGGCTGTACCGCACAGGCGATCTGGGTTACTTCGACGAGCAGGGTGAAATTGCCTACCGTGGCCGCGTAGACCATCAGGTGAAGGTGCGCGGTTTCCGCATTGAACTGGGCGAGATCGAACAGCATGTGCAGGCGCACCCGCAGGTGCGTGAGGCCGCTGTGATCGCTATCGATCAGGCCGCAGGCAAACAGTTGTGCGGCTACGTGGTACCGAACGATGAGGTCGAGGACGAAAGCGACCTGCGTGCCTCCTTGAGGCAGTACCTGAAGGCCAGCCTGCCGGACTACATGATCCCGACCTACCTGGTGATCATGCAGCACATGCCGATGACGCCAAGTGGCAAGCTGGATCGCAAGCGCTTGCCTGCTGCCGATCACGATCAGTCGCAACAGGACTATGTGGCCCCGCAGGGCGCGCTTGAGCAGCAGTTGGCAGAGATTTGGGCGGGCGTACTGAAACGGGAGCAGGTTGGCGTTACCGACAACTTCTTCGAACTGGGTGGCGATTCGATCATTTCCCTGCAGGTGGTCAGCCGCGCCCGTCAGGCCGGTATCCAGTTCTCGCCCAAGGAGCTGTTCCAGCATCAGACGGTTCAGGAACTGGCAGCGGTTGCCCGACGTGTCGTCGGCACTTCGATCGATCAAGGCCGGGTGACGGGTTCGTCGCCACTGACACCGATTCAACACTGGTTCTTCGACGAGGACATCCCCGCTCGGCATCACTGGAACCAGTCGGTATTGCTGCATCCAGGCGAGGTTATTGTCGCCGAGCAGTTGCAGGCGGCGTTGCGCGCGGTGCTCGATCATCACGATGCGCTGCGCATGCGCTTCAAGCAGGTCGAGGGGACGTGGCGGGCCGAGTTCAGCGCTGATACGGCGCAGGACCTGGTCTGGGTGCGGACACTGGCCGCAGAAGAAGACCTGCTCGATATCGCAGAGCAGGCGCAGCGCAGTCTGGACCTTGGGCAAGGCCCGTTGTTACGGGCGCTGCTGGTCGGGCTGCCAGATGGCAGCCAGCGATTGCTGCTGGTGATTCACCACTTGGTGGTGGACGGTGTGTCGTGGCGGTTGCTGCTGGAGGACTTGCAGCAGGCCTACCAGTCGCTGAGCGAGGGGCAGTCGGTGAACCTGCCGTCCAAGACCTGCGCGTTCAAAACGTGGGCCGAGCACTTGCAGCGCTACGCTGCAGGCGAACCCTTGCAGGCCGAACTGACCTACTGGCAGAACCAGTTGCAAGGGGCCAGCGATGAATTGCCTTGCGATCACCCACAAGGTGGCAACCAGTTGCAGCACGCCACCTCGGTCAGCACCCGCCTGGACCGCGAAACCACGCGACAACTGCTGCAGGACGCCCCGGCGGCCTACCGCACGCAAATCAACGACCTGCTGCTAACTGCCCTGGCACGCGTAGTCAGCCGCTGGACCCAGCGTAGTGACGTTTTGGTGCGCCTGGAAGGCCATGGCCGTGAAGACCTGTTCGATGACGTAGACCTGAGCCGTACGGTGGGCTGGTTCACCAGCATGTACCCCGTCAAGCTCAGCCCGCAGGCCGATCTGGCCGGCTCGATCAAAACCATCAAAGAACAGCTGCGAGCCGTGCCGAGCAAGGGGCTGGGCTATGGCCTGCTGCGCTACCTGAGTGGTACTGAGGCTGCTGAGACGCTGGCTGCGCTGCCGCAGGGCGAGATCGTGTTCAACTACCTGGGCCAGTTCGACGCCAGTTTCGATGAGCAAACAGGGCTGTTTGTACCGGCCAAGGAGTACGGCGGGGCAAGCCACGACGCGCGCGCCCCGTTGGGTAGCTTGCTGGCCGTGAACGGGCAGGTGTACGGCGGTGAACTGGAGCTGGCCTGGTCGTTCAGTTCGCAGCTGTTCGAACGCTCGACCGTCGGTGGGCTGGCAGATGCCTATGCCGAGGAGCTGAGAGCACTGGTGGCTCACTGTTGCCAGGAGCACCATCGAGGCGTCACACCGTCCGACTTCCCATTGGCCGGCCTGACCCAGGCGCAATTGGACAGCCTGCCAGTCCCTGCCTTGCAGGTCGGCGACATCTACCCGTTGTCGCCCATGCAGCAAGGCATGCTGTTCTACAGCGCGCAGGGAGCGGAAGGGGGGATCTACATCAACCAGACGTCGGTGGCTGTGGAAGGCCTGGTGATCGAACGGTTCGTCGAGGCGTGGAATTTCGTGATCGCGCGTCACGATATTTTGCGTACCGGCTTCTGGTCGGCGGCACACTTGGCGCAGCCACTGCAGATTGTCCACCGTCATCTGGACTTGCCCATCCGCGTGCTGGACTGGCGCGACCGCACTGTCACGCAAGAGGCCTTGGAGGCCTTGGCCGCCGCAGAGTCGGGTGAAGCGTTCGACATGATGTCGGCGCCCTTGATGCGGGTCATCCTGGTGCGCCTGGACGACCATCGCATGCAGTTGATCTGGACCCGCCACCACATTCTGATGGACGGCTGGAGTAACGCCAGGCTGCTGGGAGAGGTGTTCCAGGCTTACCATGGCAAGGCTTTCGACAGCCCTAAAGGACGGTTCGGCGATTACATCCGTTGGCTCGATGGACAGCCCCAGGCACAGCTGGAGGCGTTCTGGAGCAGCAAGCTTGGCGCGCTCGAAGGCCCGACCCTGTTGGCGGACAACATTGCACCTAAGCCCTCTGGCGAGCTGACAGGGCATGCCGCGCTCTACTTGCATTGGGATGCCCAGCGCACCGAGTACCTGCGTGAACGTGCCCAGCGTCTGCGCGTGACGCCCAATACGCTCGTGCAGGCGACTTGGCTGCTGTTGCTGCAGCGCTATACCGGCCAACAGACGGTCTGCTTCGGCGCGACCGTGGCCGGCCGCCCGGCCTCTTTGTCGGGTGCCGACGAGATGCTGGGCTTGTTCATCAACACCTTGCCGGTAGTGCAGACGCCGGAGCCTGCGCAAAAGGTCAGTGACTGGTTGCAGCAATTGCAGAGTTACAACCTGGAGCTGCGCGATCACGAACATGCTGCGCTTTCCAACGTGCAGCGCTGGGCGGGTCGTCCGGGGCAGCCGTTGTTCGACAGCATCCTGGTCTTTGAAAACTACCCGGTGGGTGAGCGCTTGCAGGGCGACGGCAGCAGTACGTTGCAGTTTGGCGAGGTCAATGATCGCGACGTCACCAACTACGCGATGGACCTGGCCGTGCATTTGAATGACACCTTCTCGGTGGAGTTCATGTACCTGCGTAGCCGCTTTACCGAGGCGGCTACCGACGCCATCCGCAGCAGTTTCGAATGCCTGCTCAGCGCGATGCTGGATGATCCGCACGCCACGATCGGCAGCCTGGAAATGCTCAGTGCCGTACAACTGCAGCAAGCGGCTCAGCGCAATCTGTTGCAGCCAAGCGAGCCGAATACGCCTCGGCTGGCCCAGCTCATCGCCCGGCATGCGCAGTCATGCCCCGATGCGCTGGCGGTCATCTGCGCCGACCAGCAGTTGAGCTATGCGCAACTGGAGGACCGTGCCAACCGTTTGGCTCATCATCTCATCGGCCTTGGTGCCCGTCCGGAAGTCACCGTGGGGGTTGCTCTGGAGCGGTCCGTCGAGGTGATCGTGGCCTTCCTCGCGGTGATGAAGACGGGTGCTGCCTATGTGCCGCTGGACATTGATTATCCTCAAGAGCGTTTGCAGTGGATTGTCGAGGATTCGGCCATGCACCTGCTGTTGACCAGCAGCGGCTTGCGTGAGCGATTCCCAGAGGTGGAGCATTGCGTGGCGCTGGACCGACTGGCGTTGGCTGAGCAGGTTGCGAGCGTGCCTGAAGTCTCGGTGATGGACGACAACCTTGCCTACCTGATCTACACCTCGGGCTCCACCGGCAAACCGAAAGGCGTCGCGGTGAGCCATGGCCAGATCCGCATGCACTGCCAGGCCATTGCGCAGCTTTACGAGATGGACGCGTCCACCCGCGAATTGCTTTTCATGTCGTTCGCCTTCGATGGTGCCCAGGAGCGCTGGCTGTCGACACTCTCGTCGGGCGGTTGCCTGATCGTGCGTGACAATCGCTTGTGGACTGCCGAGGAGACCTTGCAGGTGCTGCATGAGCAGCGCATCGACATTGCCTGCTTCCCGCCGGCGTACCTGCAGCAAATGGCCGAGTTCGCCGAAAGCCAGCAGCAGGCTGCACCGCCTGTGCGCATTTACTGCTTCGGCGGCGATGCAGTGCCTGATGCCTTGTTCGAGTTGGTCAAGCGCACCTTGCAGCCTCAATACCTGACCAATGGGTATGGCCCCACCGAAACCGTGGTCACGCCGCTGCTGTGGAAAGTATCGGCGCAGCAGGCCTGCGCGGCGGTGTATGCGCCGATCGGTGAGCGGGTTGGCCAGCGCACACTGCATGTGCTCGACCAGGACCTCAACCCGTTGCCCGATGGGGTGGCTGGGGAGCTGTACATTGGTGGGGAGGGTGTTGCACGCGGTTACCATCAGCGTGCAGCCCTTAGTGCCGAGCGCTTCGTTGCCGACCCATTCGGCCAGGGGGCACGCCTGTACCGAACCGGTGACCGCGTACGCCGTCGCGCAGATGGGGTGATCGATTTCATCGGGCGCTTGGACAACCAGCTGAAAATTCGCGGTTTCCGCATTGAGCCGGGTGAAATCGAAGCGCGCCTGCGCAATCTGCCCGAGGTCAAGGACGCGGTCGTGGTTGCACGGGAAGGGGCAACGGGCAAGCAACTGGTAGGTTACGTCGTGACCGGCACAGGCGTAACGACGCCTGGCCAGTTGCGCGAGGCCTTGCGCGCCGAGCTTCCGGACTACATGGTGCCCGCGCAACTTGTGCTGCTGACGGCCATGCCCCTCACCCCGAATGGCAAGATCGACCGTAAAGCGCTGCCAGCGCCTGAGCTGGACGGGCAGCGTGCACGTCTGGCGCCGCGTAACGGTATCGAGCGGGTATTGGTGCAGATATGGCAAGACGTGCTGGGGGTGGAGGCGCTGGGCATCGACGACAACTTCTTTGAACTGGGCGGCGACTCACTGCGCGTGCTGAAAATGCTGTCGAAAGTACGCAGCCACGCTGATTTGCCAATCGAGTTGAAGCTGCGGGATGTGATGGCCAAGCCGACAATCGCTGAGTTGTCTGGCTATTCGGCCGATGAGGTAAGCCTTGACCCACTGCTGTTGCTCAACACCCGTGTCGATCAGGCAACACCACTGTTCTGCCTGCATGCCGGCTTCGGTACGGTGTTCGATTACGAACCACTGGCGCGCCGCCTGGACGGGCATTGCAGTGTCTACGGCATCCAGTGCCGCATGTTGCTTGACCGCGAGTGGCAGGACGATTCGCTGCAATCGATGGCGATCGACTACGCGCAGTACATCCGCCAGAAGCAGCCCGAAGGGCCATATCGGTTGGCGGGGTGGTCACTGGGGGGGGCGTTGGCGGTCCTTGTCACCCAAGAGCTGGAGAGCCAGGGGCAGAAGGTTGCACTGCTGGGTTTGGTTGACAGCTTCATTCCGTCAGCCCCGCGCGAGTCGTTCTCTGACGACTGGAGCCAGGATTTGCAGGGCTTCTTGAGTGTGATCCTGGGGGTAGCCAAGGACGACTTGGCGGTGCCTGGCGTTTCTGCCGACAGCGACGTCGTTCACTTGCAGGGTGTGATCGAGCAGGCCCGTTCGGCCCAGGCGCTGCAATCGGCCTATGCCGAAATCGACAGTGCCGAACTTGCCCACACCTTCGTCGTGGCCATGCGCTTGAAAGCGCTGTCGCAGCAGCTTGCCGGCCTTGCGCAGACGAAGGCTGTGGCGCATTGCTGGTGGGCTGGGAACGCCGCCGGCGAGGTGCTCGGAGACGCGGTCCATTGCCAGGTGGACGCTGGCCACTACGACATCCTCAAGGCCTCTGAGGTGATCGAAGGGCTGGCCGTGCGGTTGATCCAGGAGGGATCAATGGTGGAGTGAGGGTAGCTTCCAGTTGATTCAAGCATCTACTGCTTGTGCCGCCCTGCGGTGTCAGTCGTCCAGGCTGATACCGCAGGGCTTTTTTTAGGCGGCATTTGGGTTGGGTCATGCGTTTGCACAGGGCATGGCACATGCGGCTGCCGAGCGGTGTGATGAGGATGTTTGTAGCTTACGCAGGGGCGTTAACGCGGGGGGAAGGTGATGCGAATGCTGTACGAGGGGGAGGCCCCTGGCGTTTTTCGCCAGGGGTCAAGGGGGATCAGAAGTCGTAACGCAGGTTCATCTGAGCGTTGCGCGGAGCGCCGTAGTGGCCGTAGTTGCCCGCAAAGCCTGCATAGTATTTCTCATCGAAGAGGTTGTTGAGGTTCAGGGTTGTCGAGAGATGATCGGTGATCTGGTAGCGCGCCATCAGGCTGGCGACGTAGTAGTCATCCTGGGTCGCTCGGGTCTTGTACGACGAGAAGTACAGTGAAGTGCCAGAGTTCCAGTTAAGGCCACCCCCGACGGTCAGTTTGTCGAACTCACCGGGCAGGCGGTACGTGGTCCAGAAGCGCAGGGAGTCCATCGGCAGTTGCGTCAGCATGCGATCGCCGTCGCCGTTCTCGGTCCTGGAGTAGCTGTAGCCGGTCTGCACATTCCAGCCTGGCAGGATTTCACCAGAAAGCTCGAGGTCAACACCTCTGGTTTTCGCCCCGTTGACAGCTTTATAGGCCTCTTCGCCATTGGTGCTATCGGGGATGGTCTGGCCAGTACGCTCTGCCAGGTTGTCCCTTTCGATCCAGTAGACTGCTGCGCTGGCATTCAAGCGGCTGTCGAAGAACTCACCTTTCCAGCCCATCTCATAGTTCTTGCCCAGCACGGGGTCCAGTACCTTGCCTTCGATGTCGCGCGCGGACTGGGGCTTGAAGATGTCGGTGTAGCTGACGTAAACCGACTGTTCAGGCGTGAGGTCGTAGACAAGCCCTGCATACGGGGTAACCACACCGGTTTCGCCAATGTGATAGTCGGTCGGTGGGCGGGCGATGGTGAGTACTTTTGAGTAGTAGTTGTAGCTGTAGTTAGTCCCCCGGGCGCCGAGGATCAGGTGAAGCTGGTCGGTGAAGTTAAGACGTGTTGCGGCGAAGTAGCCGCTCTGCCGAGAGTTGATGTTGAAGTCCAGCAGCGGAATGTAGCTGTCGGGCTTCTCCATGTAATTGTCCCAGCTGCCGAAATTGAAGGAGTTCGACCCTGAGCCCAGCGCGGAAAAGTGGTCGTTGTTGTACTCGTTCCAGTTCCAGCCGAAGATCAGATCATGCGTTTGGCCGAGCAGCTCGAAGGGGCCTTGCAGGGTGACATCCACGCCTTTCTGGACTTGTTCGGCATGCGCCTTGCCAATGTCGGCAGACGCCTCCAGAGTCACTGGGTCCAGCGACGAGGAGCCACTGGCGGTTTCATAGGTGGCATCGGCAAAATCCCGGTCCACATCCATGTAGTTGGCTGCGACCTTGAACTCCCAGTCGTTGGCCAGCTTCTGCTCGAAATTGAGGGTGTAGTTCAGCGTCTCGTAGTCATCGAACGCCCAGCGCGCCCCCGAACTGGTGGAGCGAGAAAAGTGGGTTTGTTGGCCGTTGCTGTACATCAACGGTACACCTGGGGCGCCGTTGGCCTTGTACTTTTGATAGTCGACGCCGAAACGCACCAGGGTGGTATCGGTGACATCGGCTTCGACCACACCGTAGACAATGTCCTTGCGCTGGCTGTACCAGTCCATGAAAGAGTTGTTGTCTTGCTTGGCTGCAACGAAGCGGCCACGCACATTGCCGCTATCAGTCAGCGGCCCGGACACGTCCGCTTCCAGGCGGTTGTAGTCCCATGAGCCTACCCCGGCCTGTACATAAGACTGAAAATGGCGGGTGGGGCGTTTGTGAATGATGTTGACCACCCCACTGGGGTCGCCGGCACCGGTCATCAAACCGGTCGCACCCCTGACCACTTCAATCCGGTCATAAAGCGCCGTGTCGAAAAAAGTGCTGGGCAAGGTGCGGGTCTGGTTTTCCTGGGTGGTGGTGACACCATCGATCTGGTAGGTGTTGATCTGGCTGCCGCGGGAATAGATGTTGAAACGCTCGCCGCCATCCTGGGACATCGTGATGCCAGGGGTCTGGGTGAGCACATCGGTCATGCTGTGAAGCTGTTGGTCATCCATGCGCTGGCGGGTGATGACGCTGATCGACTGCGGGGTTTCGCGAAGCGACAGGTTCATCTTGGTGGCAGTGTTGGTGACCCCCGTGGTGTAGGAGCCGGTGCCCTCTGTGGTTGCTCCAAGCGCGTGGCTATTTACGCTGGTTGGCGACAGTTCCATCTGGCCTTCGCCGTTTGCAGCAGCGGTCACAGTGACTGTATTGCCATCAATCTGATAACGCAGCCCCGTCCCTTGCAGCAAGGTGCGCAGTGACGATTGCAAATCATGCCGCCCCTTGAGCGCAGAAGAGCGCAGCCCGCTGATGTCTTCCGGGCTGTACAGCAGTTGGGTATCCGTCTGCTGGGCCAGCGCCTGCAGCGCCGCGTTCATGGACTGCGCCGGAATATCCAGGGTCCATTCCTGGGCCTGTACCTGGGCAACCAGCGCGGTGGACAGCGCCAGGCCCAGGCCGATGCGTGACAGCGCACGCTGGGGGCGAAGGGAGTGACGAATCAGTAAGGCTTTGGCGAGCGGGTTGAGCGCACTGGGCAATGGCATGGACATCTGTTGCGTTCTCGTTGGCAGAAGGGGTTTTTATCTATGTGCTGTATGTGACGCAGCACCTGTGAAAAACCGGAACGATTCTTATTGACTGTTTTTTCACAGGTGCTGTTAACCGCGTCACACTGTTCAGAGCTCGCGTGCTACGCGAAAGCCGAGGAAGTCGCCACGGGTGGTCTTGAGGCGGTCGTTGCGGTTGGCCGAGCGCGAGAAGATCGGTGGCTCACCCCAGTCGTTGCCGCGCATGTGCGCACGGATGCACTTAGGGTCCTGGATCCAGGCGCTGCCGTCGCTGGGGGCGCCTTCGTAGCTTTCGTGGTAGCAGTCGGCGACCCACTCGTAGACGTTGCCGTGCATGTCGTACATGCCAAAGGCATTGGCCGGGTAGCTGCCCACGGGGGCGGTGAAGGTGTAGCCATCACGCGGGCCGTAGGTGTTGGCGTGCTTGCTGATCTCGTACTTGCCGGGCTCGTCGAACGGGAAGGGGAACGGGCCGGTGGAACCGCCGCGGGCGGCATATTCACGTTCGGCCTCGCTGACCATGCGGTACGGTTTGCCGGTTTTTTTTGCCAGCCATTCGGTGTAGGCCTGAACTTCGTCATAGTCCACGCAGACCGCGGGCTGGCGGGCCGTCTGTTTGTAGGTGGGTTTGCTGGCTTCGCACCAGCGGCCGGGGCGGTCGTCGCCGCTCTTGATGACGGTGCCGGTGGCCTTGATGTAGGCGTCCAGCTCGCCGGCGGTGACCTGGTAGCGGCTCATGGCGAAAGGCTTGGCGAAGGTCACGGTATGCAGCGGGCCTTCGTCGGGCTGGCGGCCGGCTTCGTCGTCGGGTGCGCCCATCACGTAGCTGCCGGCAGGCAGTACTACCATCTCTGGGCAGTCCTTGCAGTCCTGGAAAACGTCACCTGGCTTGGCCGCATGGGCGTAGGCGCTGACGAGCAGCAGGCAGGTGATCTGGGCTGGTCGGTAGAGCCAGGTTTTTGCGTTCATGAGTGGTCCTCGGAGCGGGTGAATGCGTGCGGCGTTACGCATTCAGACGAGCCGGGACGGTGAATAATTAACCAGCGGCCCCTGATGACTCAGGTGTACGCCAATCACTGTAGGAGCATGTAGTTGCCAGCCGGAAAACGCCGGGCTATAGTCCTGGCCATTGATCTCTTCCTGAAGACCTGTTCATGCCAGCCATCCCTTCCACCCCATGCTTTGCCATCGCGCCAGTCGCGGGCACGGTCGTGCGTGGTAGCCAGCAGCCGGCCATGATCAGTCACTACCCCCCACCTGTCAGTGGCGTTGTAGGCGGCGTAGCTCCGCCTCTTTGCGTGATCGTGCTGGGCTGATCGGCTTTTGGCCGCTTCCCACCGCACGCGCAACCTACTGAACACGGTCGGCTACTTCCCTCGCTGAAGCTCACGCCCTCCGTTCGGCTCATTCGCCCGAAAGGTGGCAATACATGTCTGTCATTTGCAAAGCATCCGTGGCCTCGGCGGCCACCACCAGCCTGTTCGTCCTGCTGTGGAGCAGCGGGGCAATCGTCTCCAAACTGGGCCTGGCGCACGCCAGCCCGTTCGCTTTTCTGTTGTTACGCTCGGCGCTGGCACTCGCTGGCTTGTTGATGATCGGCCCGTTGCTGGGCCTGCGCTGGCCGCGCAGCCGTGGGGCGATTTTGCGCGCGCTGGGCACCGGCTGCGTGTTGCTGGGGGCCTACCAGATCTTCTATCTGCTGGCGCTCAATACCCACGTCACCCCCGGCGTCATGGCCACGGTGATGGGGGTGCAACCGATCCTCACCGTGGTACTGATGGAGCGTCAGCGTTCCTGGAGCCGGCTGTTCGGCCTGGGGCTGGGCCTTGCCGGCCTGGTGATGGTGGTCTATCAAAGCATCAACCTGGGTGGGGTATCCCTGGTCGGCATGCTGTTTGCGCTGCTGGCGCTGGGTAGCATGACCTTTGGCTCCATCCTGCAAAAGCGCATCACCGACAACCCCATGGGCACCTTGCCGCTGCAGTACCTGGCCGGGTTTGCCCTGTGCGCGCTGTTCGCACCCTTGCAGCCGCTGCAGGTGCAGTGGACCGGTGGTTTTGTCGGTGCGCTGTTGTGGATGGGGCTGGTGGTGTCGCTGCTTGCGACCCTGCTGCTGTATCGGCTGATCGCCAAGGGCAATCTGGTCAATGTCACCAGCCTGTTTTACCTGGTGCCAGCGGTGACCGCGGTGATGGACTTCCTGATCTTCGGTAACCGTTTGGCACCGCTGAGCCTGCTGGGGATGGGGCTGATCGTGGTGGGCTTGCTGTTCGTGTTCCGCAAGCCGGCTGCACGGTTGGCTGAGGCGTAAGCCTTAGCGGGGCTTATCTAGCGAAACTCTTCGGGGATGGTGTGCCGCAGCACGCCTTCCTCGAAGTCCAGCAGGTCGGCTTCGCGCTGGGTCAGCAGGTAATAGAGCAAGGTGTCGAGCGCGCGTTGCGAGGGGACTTCGACAGCGAGCATCTTCACTGCCTGTTCGGCCTCGCAATTGCAGCCAAAATCCTGCAGGGCGGCGCGCACCTGGTCGAGGGTTTCCGGTGGTTTGACGATGACCCGGAACACCGAGCGGCCGCCGCTGATGCGCAAGGCGTCGAACCAGGTTTCGCCGGCTTCATCGCGCGTGCCAATGAGGTCTCCCGGCGCAATGCCGTAGACATAAAACGGAATGCTGTCGACCTCGTAACCGCCTTCTACTGCCTTGGCCCACAGGCCCTCGACCGAGGCGGGCGGGTAACCGTCCGCACCCTGTTCCAGGCGGAACAACACCTTTTTGTATGCTGCGTTCATCGTGTGCTCCGCTTCATGTGCGTGCCGGGCGCAGCACCAGCCACAGTGCGGCGCCAATCAGCAGCCCGCCGTAGAGGTGCGCCATCGACAGCGGCTCATCCAGCAACCACGCACCCCACAATACGCCAAATACCGGGATCAGGAAGGTCACGGTACTGGCCTTGACCGGGCCGATTTCTTCGAGCAGACGGAAGTACAGGATGTAAGCGAATGCGGTGCACAGCAGGCCCAGCCCCAGCAGCGACAGCCATACCTGCCAACCGCCCCAGCTGGCAGGTGGCTGGGTCAGCGCGCTCCAGGTGAACAGCGGGGTCAGCAACAGCGTGGCGCCGAGCATGCTGCCCAGGGCCGAGAGGCGGCTGTCCAGGCCGCTGACCCAGCGGCGGGCGAGGAAACCGGCGAAACCATAACAGGTAGTGGCCGCCAGGCAGGCGAGGGCGCCTTGCAGCAGGGCCATGTCCAGTGCAACGGGGCCGGCGCCGCTGAGGATGCCGACGCCGAACAGGCCAAGGAAGATGCCGCTGAGCTTGGGTAGGGTCATCGGTTCGCGGAAGAACAGCACGCCGATCAGTACACCCATCAGCGGTGTGGTGGCGTTGAAGATCGCCGAGTAGCCGGCTGGCAGTACTTGTGCCGCCACGGAGTAGAAGGTCGCCGGGATGCCCGAGTTGATCATGCCCAACACCAGGCAGGCGCCGAGTTTGCCCTGGAAGTCCCAGCGTACTCGGGCAACAGCGAGGATGGCGACCAGGCCCAGGCAGGCGATCGACACACGGAAGAATGCGGTCGGCACGGTGCCAAGTTCCGGGGCGATGATGCGCATGAACAGGAAGCTCGCCCCCCAGACAGCGGCAAGGGTCAGCAGGCGGGCTAGGGCAATGGGGGTCACAACGGTCTCCGGGTTCTGGGCAGGGCGCGAGTTTACGCCAGGGGGGAGTGGGTTTCTTGTGCTTTCTTGCGGTGTGAATCTAGGCGGGCGCTGGACCGGCTAAGCTGTAGCTCTCACCCTGCACCGAGATGCCCTGCATGTCCCAGCACTGGCCTGCCAGCGAAATCGCCCAGATGATCCTCGATGGCTTCGATGACTACCGTGAACACTTTCGGCGCATCACCCTTGGCGCCCGTGAGCGCTTCGAGCAGGCGCGCTGGCAGGACATCCAGCGCGCAGCCGCGGCGCGCATCAACCTCTACGAAGAAAAGGTGGCCGAGGCCAACGGCCGGCTCCGGCAAAGCTTTGCCGATGAGGTGCTGCTGGACGTGGAGCAGTGGCCACTGGTCAAGAGCGCCTACATCCGCCTGATCGACCCACGGCTCGACGACGAGCTGTCCGAGACTTGGTACAACTCGCTGTTCTGCAGCCTGTTCAGCCATGACCAGATCAGCGACGGCTGCATGTTCATCCACACCACTCGGCCGTCCATGCGCAGCCACGAGCGCGCCGCGCAAACCCGCACCTACCCGCTTGAAGAGGGGCTCAAGGGCCTGCTGCGGGCGATCTTTGCCGACTACCGGTTCGATGTGCCCTATGGCGACCTTGAGGGCGACCTGACGCGCCTGGAAGAACAACTGCGCGAATGCCTGCCGAACTGGGTGTGCAAGGACCCGGCCCTGGCGGTCGAGCTGTTTTCGCCGGTGTTGTACCGCAACAAGGGTGCCTACCTGGTCGGCCGCCTGTACACCCCCGACGAGCAGTGGCCGCTGGTGATCCCCTTGCTGCACCGCGAGGACCATGGCATCGAGGCCGATGCACTGATCACCGACGAGGCCGAGGTGTCGATCATCTTCTCCTTCACCCGTTCCTATTTCATGGTCGATGTGCCGGTGCCAGCGGAATTCGTCAACTTCCTCAAGCGCATTCTGCCGGGCAAGCACATTGCCGAGTTGTACACCTCGATCGGTTTCTACAAGCATGGCAAGTCGGAGTTTTACCGGGCGTTGATCAACCACCTGGCCAGCAGCGACGACCGCTTCATCATGGCGCCGGGGGTGCGCGGGATGGTCATGAGCGTGTTCACGCTGCCGGGTTTCAATACCGTGTTCAAGATCATCAAGGACCGGTTCTCACCCTCGAAGACCGTCGACCGCGCCACGGTGATCGACAAATACCGGCTGGTAAAAAGCGTGGACCGGGTAGGGCGCATGGCCGATACCCAGGAGTTCGCCGATTTTCGTTTTCCGCGCAGCAAGTTCGAGCCGGAGTGCCTGGCCGAGTTGCTGGAGGTGGCGCCGTCCACAGTCGCCCTGGAAGGCGACACGGTGCTGATCCGCCACTGCTGGACCGAGCGGCGCATGACACCTCTCAACTTGTATCTGGAGCATGCCAGTGAAGGCCAGGTGCTCGAAGCGCTGGAGGATTACGGCCTGGCCATCAAGCAACTGGCGGCGGCGAACATTTTCCCCGGCGACATGTTGCTGAAAAACTTCGGTGTCACCCGTCATGGCCGGGTGGTGTTCTATGACTACGACGAAATCTGCTACCTGACCGAGGTGAACTTCCGCCACATACCACCGCCGCGCTACCCGGAAGACGAAATGTCGGGCGAGCCGTGGTACTCGATCGGGCCGCACGACGTGTTCCCTGAAGAGTTTCCGCCGTTTCTGTTTGCCGATATGGGCCAGCGGCGTTTGTTCAGCCGCTTGCATGGGGAGTTGTATGACGCGGATTACTGGAAAGGTGTGCAGGCAACGATCCGCGACGGGAAGGTGATTGATGTGTTCCCGTATCGGCGCAAGGGGCGGTGACCCCGCGCAGTACCCCCCGGCATTCAGCCCTTCAGGCACTTCAACTCACTGAAATCGGTGCGCACCTTGCTCAACCGCGCCTGCAGCAGTTGGCGCTGCTCCGGCGTGCTCAACTGCATCAGGTCCACCAGCAACCTGCGCGCCTGTTGCTCGCTGTTCTGATACGCGATGCGGTACTCCGGCGTCCACAGGCTCTCCTTGCGCTGCAGCAACTGCGCCAGGCGCGGTTCGAAGCTGGCATCGCTGCGCTGGTTCATCGCCAACACCAGCTGTTGCTGCCAGTGGGCACGGTTGCTGATCCACTGGCGGTTCTGGTCACCCAGCGCCTGTGACCAGGTCATCACGCGCAGCCGTTGCGCCGCATTGAGCTCACCCAGCCAGGGCGTGAGGCGTTTTTCCATGCGCTCGGCGCGGCGGGCAATCTGCTTGGGCAACGGTGTATCGACATACTGCTTCTGCCGTTCGCTGATATCGTCGCGAAACGCCTCGCGCATTTCTGCCACTTGGGCGTCGCTCATGCCGCGTAGCAATTCGGTGGCGGAAGGGGTGATTTCTTCGGCGACCCGACCAATCGCCTCGCGCGCTTCGCGGGTGCGTTGCTGCAACGCCTGGTCGGTGACCTGGTCCTCGGCGACCATGGTCCGCACCCGGTCCAGCCAGTCGAGGTAGCTGGGCAGCTGGGTTTTGCAATGCCAGGCCAGGTGCTGCTTGAGGCGCTCGTCGAGCAGTACTTTCTGGTCGCGGTTCATGTCCAGGTAGTCGCCCAGCGACCACGGCACCAGGCGGTCGAGGTTGCGGTAGGCCAGGTCGATGCGGCTGCACGCCACCAAGGCCAGGGCGCAGGTGGTGGCAACGAGCAGGGCTTTGAACAGGCGTCGAGGCATGTGCTGATCCTTGCAGTGGCTGGCCAGTTGGTAGACGCAAGGGGAGGATGACGGTTCCACCGAATCAGCGGTCAGGCAGCACGGTGGCTTCAGGTGTAGAATAGCCGTCTTGTCTTGAGGAACATCAGAAATGGCTCTGCTTGGGCGTTACAACAGTTTGCAAATCGTTAAACACGTGGAATTCGGCCTCTACCTGGACGGCGGCGCCGATGGCGAGATCCTGCTGCCCGGGCGCTACATCCCGAAGAACGCCGAGACCGAGGTGGACGATTGGTTGAACGTGTTCATCTACCTGGACAGCGAAGACCAGCTGATTGCCACCACCGAGAAACCCAAGGTGCAGGTCGGTGAGTTCGCCAGCCTCAAGGTCAAGGACATTAATGGCGCCGGCATTTTCCTGGACTGGGGCCTGCCCAAAGACTTGCTGATGCCTTATTCGGAAGAGTTGCAGCCGTTGAAGATCGGCGACTACTGCGTGGTGCATGCCTACCTCGACAAGCGTACCCGCCGCATCACCGCGACGGCGCGCCTGGACCGTTACCTGGACCGCACCCCGGCCGATTACCAGGTCGGCCAGCCGGTCGAACTGCTGGTGGCTGGCGAGACGCCGATGGGCTTCAAGGCGATCATCAACAACCGCCACTGGGGCCTGATCCACAAGAACGAGGTGTTCAAGTTCTTGCGTTCAGGGATGCACGAGAAGGGCTTCATCAAGGAAATTCGCCACGACGGCAAAATCGCCCTGAGCCTGCAACCGGTTGGCGCGGCCCTGGCTGACAGCCTGCAGGAGCAGATCATGGCGCGCCTGGACGCCGAAGGCGGTGTGCTGCCGGTGTGCGACAAGAGCGACCCGGCAGTGATCAGCAAGCTGTTCAACGTCAGCAAGGGCAACTTCAAGAAGGCCATTGGCGCGTTGTTCAAGCAAGGCCGCATCGTCATCCATGACGATCGCATCGAGCGGGTCTGATCAGGCCTGCACGAAAGTGCGGAAGTCCAGCTGCTCGCCGCCTGGGCGGGTGTCGCGCAGCAGCGAGTCGCGGTCTGCGCTCAGGGCCAGGCTGATGGTCGAGCGGCGCTTGCCGGGTTTGCGCACTTCCATTTGCTCCAGGTGAGCTTTGAGGAAGTTGGTTGGCACTTTCAGGTGCTGCAGCTCATCGGTCTCTGGGGTATGCAGCAGCAGGTTGACCCAGTCGGGCTGGCCTTTGCCCAACAGCGCGACCGGCACCTCGAACCACCACAGGTTGCGTTTGGGGTCGAGGATGGCGAACAGGGTGTTGCTGCTGGTCAGTACAGGCCGGGCCAGTGCTTCGTTGCGCCGGGCGATGGCGGCGGGTTTGTCGAGTTTCATGCAGGTTCCTGCGGGTTGACGCTTGATAAGGCCTGCATTGTGAGGGGTGGCGGTTAGCGGGGCAAGGTTTGCCATGCGCTTTGCCTGGGCCGGCCTCTTCGCGGGCTTGCCCCGCGAAGAGGCCATTTGCCTCAGCGTCTAACCGGCAGGCTCAACTCGGACGTCGCCCCATCGGCTGTGGTCACCGTCGCAGTAAAGCTGTTTAACCCACCGATATTCTCCAGCAGGTGGGCAAACCGCGCCTGCCCCTTGGCATCGCTGGCCACCAGCACGTCCCCGAGATACTGCTCCGCCTCGCTGCCCGCAGCCTGCGCATTGCCGAACAGTTCAATGCGCAACAGGCTCGACGCCGGCCCCTGCACTTCACCGCGAATCACATTCCCCTCAAGTGCAATCAGCCGAGGCGCCTGCTGGTTGTGGTTGGGCAGCGGTTGGCAAGGCTTGGGCTCGCCCTTGGCATCGCAGATGATCGCCTGGTCCTTCTTCGCCAGCTCCGCCCCCACCCCGCGCGACCCTACATACAAAGCATGCGCCTGCGCCGGCACGCCAAAGACGATGGCACCGGTGCGCTGATCCGGCACGCAGGAGCCGCCGGCCTCGCAGCGGCGGATGTCCTGGCTGTTACTCCAAATGCGGTTGGCGCTCAGGCGCGTGGCGGTGATGGTCGGTTCTGGGCGCAAGGCCACGCCAATGCGGTTGCCGTGGATCAGGTTGCCGTCGAGCATGTTGCCCTCGCCGGTGACGCTGACGCCGATCGAGTTGCCGCTGAAGGTGTTGGCGCCCAGGTAGTTGCGGTTGCCCCAGTTGATCTGCAGCCCGTCCGAGTAGTTTTCGAAGCGGTTGCGCACCACCGTGTTGTCGTTGCCCAGCAGAATCTCGATGCCTTGGGACGGTTCGGGGTTGGCCGCGGTGGAGCGGAACAGGTTGTCGGCTACCAGGTTGAAGGCCGCGCCACGCGTCAGCTCCAGGCCGTCGCCGTTGTCGATCAGCTGGTTGCGCAGCACCTTGTTGTTGATCGTGGTGGTTGCCGTCGGGTTGCCGGCGCCATCGTCGCCGGTGAGCATGATGCCGGCGCCACCCTTGTTGGCGATGACGCGGTTGTCTTCGATGACGTTGCCGCTGGCGCGGTTGACCAGGATGCCGATGCAGAAGTTGCGCACTTCCAGGCCGCTCAGGTGTACGCCTTGGGTGTCGCGCAGCACCAGGCCCGGGTGGGTGGTGGTGCGCACGTTAGTGCCGAACTGGCCGGGCAGGGCGCCGGGGCAGGTATGTACACCCTGGTCCTTGATGTAACCCGAGCCGTCGATGGCGATGTACTGGCCGTCGCGGGCCCATGGCAGGCCGGCGATGCGCACAGGGCCTTTGATTTCAGGCAGCGCATGCGTTGGGCGAATGACATAGGGCGCCTGGCCGACCGCAGCGATCTCGATGCGGTAGTGGCCGGGGTTCTGGTTGCTGGTCTCGATCGCCCAGCGCAGGGTGCCGGGCTGGCCATCGTCGGCATAGCGGTCGACGCGCAGGGCTTCGGTTACGGCCGGCGAGGCGGCGAGGGCAGGCAGGGGGAGCAGTGGCAGCAAGGCCACGAGCACAGGCATCAAACGCATGGGGGCAGGGTTTCCGATAAGTCGTTGTTTTTATTGCAGGCGGTCGTATGCGGGGGATTCTAGAGCAGGCAGCCCGTGCTGCGCAGACAGTTGCCAGGGATTTGGTGCGGTATTCGCCCGCAGATTGGCCGCTCGGCTTGATCGAGGCAAATTGATTGAAACTCCTGCGAAAGGCCTTGGGTCCACAGACTGTCGACACGGTTCACGTGTCTCCATTTGCAGGAGTTTTGCCATGAGCGGTACTAAAGACAAAGCCAAAGGCTTGGCCAACGAAGCAATCGGTAACGTGAAACAAGGCGTCGGCAAAGTGACCGACAATGAAAAGCTCAAGGCCGAAGGTAAGGCCCAAGAACTCAAGGGCGAAGCTCAGCAGATCAAGGGCAATGTGAAGGACGCTGTGAAGAAGCCTTGATGGTGTCAGGTGTTGCCCGGTAGGAGCAGCACATAGCTGTTCCTGCCGGGATTGCGTTTAACGTAGGCATTTTCTTTTAAACCCTCGGGAGCAGCACAGCAACGGCGTGGTCTATTAGACTTGTCTGTTGTATCGATCGAGCGGCGAAAGGAGACGCTATGATTTTTCCCGCCCTGCAGGGCCTGCCCTTGCACCGCGTGCTGGTGCGCACCGTCCAGGAATTCCTCGACGACGAGATGTCCACCTATGCGTCAGCGCTGGCCTACCAGATGCTGTTTTCGCTGTTCCCCTTCCTGTTGTTCCTGATTGCCCTGATCGGTTTTCTGCATCTGCCGGATTTCTTTTCCTGGTTGCGCCTGCAGTCGGAACTGGTGCTGCCGCCCCAGGCTCTGGAGCAGGTGAACCCGGTGATCGACCAGTTGCAACAGTCCAAGGGTGGGCTGTTGTCGGTGGGTATCGTGATTGCCCTATGGACCGCCTCGGCCGGCGTGCGGCTGATGATGAGTGCCATGAACGCGGCCTATGACGTGCCCGAAGGCCGCCCGGTCTGGAAGCGCATACCGCTGTCCATCTTCTACACCGTGGGCATCGCCGTCATGCTGCTGGCTGCTGCGGCGCTGATGGTGCTGGGGCCGCAGGTGATGGAATGGATTGCCGCCCAGGTCGGCATGCAGGAGTTCATCGTCACGGTGTGGACCATCCTGCGCTGGCCGGCGATCATCATCCTGATGATGGTGGCGGTGGCATTGATCTACTACGTGATGCCCGATGTGAAACAGAAGTTTCGCTTCATCACCCCAGGCTCTGTATTGGCCGTGGTGGTGTGGATCGTCGCTTCCTTGGGTTTTGCCTACTACGTGAAGACCTTTGCCGATTACAACGCCATGTATGGCAGCATCGGTGCGATCATCGTGCTGTTGCTGTATTTCTACATTTCCGCTGCGGTGCTGTTGCTCGGCGCCGAAATGAACGCGGTGATTGAGCACATGTCGGCCGAGGGCAAGAACCCTGGCGAAAAGGATTTCGAGGGCGATAAACCCAAGGAAACCATCACTGTGCTCGGCCATGAACACCCGGTCGAGCCGCACACCACCGAGCCAAATCCCAGATGATCCGTGACATTCTCAAGATGGGCGATGAACGCCTGCTGCGCATCGCCCCGCCCGTGCCCCAGCAGATGATCGGCAGCGCCGAGCTGCAGCAGTTGATCGACGACATGTTCGAGACCATGCGCCATGTTGGGGGTGTGGGCCTGGCTGCACCGCAGATCGGTATCGACCTGCAACTGGTCATCTTCGGCTTCGAGCGCAGCGAGCGTTACCCGGATGCCGAACCGGTGCCGCAGACCGTCCTGCTCAACCCGTTGATCACGCCGATGTCCACCGAGGTCGAGGACGGCTGGGAGGGCTGCCTGTCGGTGCCCGGCTTGCGCGGTGTGGTGCCGCGTTACAAGCACATCCGCTATGAGGGCTTCGACCCTCAAGGCAACCCGATCAATCGCTTTGCTGATGGCTTCCATGCACGGGTGGTGCAGCACGAGTGCGACCACCTGATCGGCCGGCTGTACCCCTCGCGCATCCAGGACTTCGCCAAGTTCGGTTACACCGACGTGCTGTTCCCCGGGCTGGATGCCAGCGACGACTGATCGCGCGCCAGAGCCACCAGCCGCTTGCTGCGTTGGTAGCGCTGCAAGCGGGCAGCCAGGGGTTCGGGTAGCGTGACGGCCGTATCGAAGCCAAGGCGCTGGTAGAAGGGCACAAGGTCGGGGTGGCAGAACAGCCAGGTCGGCCCAGTGACCTGCGCCAGTGCGGCGTCGACCAGCCGCCCAGCCACACCCTGGCCGCGCCGTTGCGGGTCGACGAACAGCCCGGTCAGCCAGTAGCCATCGCCCACCGCGGCCACGCTCAACCCCGCAATGATGCCGCTGGCACGCGCAACCCACAGTTCCCCGTCACTGGCTGAGCGCATGCGTGAACCGTGCTGGCGGTAGAAGTGATCGAGCAGGCGACGCTCAGGGGCAAGCAGCCTTGAGCAATACAGATAATCAGAAATTACGCATATCCCTTGTTTAAACGGCCAAGACGGGCAGGTACATGCCAAAAGCTCTACCCCAACATGTCCAAGCCATTATGTCGCAGATTGTTGCAAATCCGGCAAGGGTGAATATCCGACTTCGGGGTTCAACTATTGCCAACCGGGAGTAGACTTTTATTCATCCCACCAGCAGTACGACGAAGCGGGATCGGTACTTCGTGTCATCTTTGCAGTCGATGACAACTTCTCCGCGCCAGTGACGGCATTAGAAGTCAATCGATCAGCTTGATTGCGTTATAGGCAAACCCACATGAAACCATTACTGATTCTTGCATTGGTCGGTATGTCCTCGTTCGCCCTCGCCGATGAGGCCAAACCTGTCTCCAACGAGCCTGTGGCCCAGCAGTACGACTACTCCATGAACCTGGATATCAAACGGGTCATCAACCTGTCGACCATCCCCAATGTTTGCGAAGTGGTGCCTGCGACCATGACCTATGAAGACCACCAGGGCCAGGTGCACACCATTCAGTACCGCGCCATGGGCGAGGGTTGCCAGCAGGGTTGATGAGTCAACGCCAGCCCCCTCTTCGCACCAAGCCGTCGTGAACAGGGGGCTGCCGGCCACTCTCGGGCTCATCGGCTGGACAGTACCTGCCGCACCACCTCCAACCCTCGTTTCAGTTCAGCTCGGCTTGCCGCCGCTGACAGGCTGATACGTACGGCCTGCACCTCGGTCGCGCCAATGGCGAAGACACTGGCAGGGACGACTTCCACCCCCAGTTCGCGACACTGCTTTACCACCCCCTCGGCCCCCTGCGATGTGGCCAACCACGCGTGGGGTGAAGGCTGGCCTGTGTGGTGCAGCCCATCACCCAGCAACTTTCGCGCGAGGCGCCAACGCTCGGCAATTTCCGTACGCTGCCAGGCCAGCCGCAGCGCTGCGGTGCCGTCCTCGATCCACTGGCAGGCGATATGCAGGTTCAGCGGTGACACCGGCCAGTGGCTGGCCTGGGCGTGCGGGTCGACCTGTGCAAGCACCTGTGGGCTGGCCACGATCCACCCCAATCGCAAACCTGCAGCCACCGTCTTCGACAGGCTACTGATCAGAACCCCTCGCTCGCCCAGTAGCGGGTAGAGCGGCGGCCGGTCGCTGAGCGCGCCATACACGTCGTCCTCGATCACCAGCAGCCCCAGGCGTTTGACTACCGCAGCGAGCGCTTCGCGGCGCGCGTCATCCATGCAGGCGCCGGTAGGGTTGTGCAGGGTAGGCGTGGTCACCAGCACGCGGGCACCACTGGCGCGGGCGACGCGGTCAAGGTCGTCGGGCCGCAGGCCTTGGCTGTCCAGGGCCACGCCATGCACGGGTAGGCGCAGCTGCCGGCAGGCCGCCTTGATGCCTGGGGCGGTCAGCGCTTCGAGCATGACCGGCTCACCGGCCTGGCAGAACGACTGCAGCACCAAGCTCAGTGCCTGCTGAGCGCCGCCACTGAGCAACAGCTGCTCCGCAGACAGGGCCAAACCGCGATTGGCCAACCACTGTGCGCCGTGAATGCGGCCCAGCAGCAGCTGCTCGGGCCCCAGGTAGTGATCCAGCAGGGCGCTATCGCGGCGTTCCAGCAAGCTGCGCAGGCTGTCGTGCAAATCCTGATTGTGCGGGTCGGCCACCGGTACGTTGGTCGACAGGTCGATCAGCGGCTGTTGCCCATCGTGGTGCTTGAGGCGAAACAGGGTCGCTTCCTTGCTGCCTGCCAGCACATAAGTGCCGCGGCCGACTTCGCCTGCCACCAGATGGCGAGCGGCCGCTTCACGGTAGGCCTGCTGGGTGGTGCTGGGGTTCAGGCCGAGCTTCCAGGCCAAGCGCCGCTGGGGCGGCAGGCGGTCACCGACCTTGAGTTCGCCGCGTTCGATGGCGTTGGCGATGGCATCGACCAAGGCCAGGTAGCGGGGTTGCTCATCATCCACAAGCGCTGGGATCCACACGAAATTGCTACCCATGCAATATAAGGTTGTACCCATACAATGCCCGGGGCTTAGGATCGGATCAACCACCTACCGAAGAGGGATGATCGCCATGTTCGACCTGAAAGCCCTGCGCGAAGCCGCCGATTTCGTTCACCAGCATGTGCCTGCAACACCTCAGCACGCCTGGCCTTTGCTGGCTGAGCGGCTGGGCTGCCAGGTGTGGGTGAAACATGAAAACCATGCGCCCACCGGGGCATTCAAGGTGCGGGGTGGGCTGGTCTACGTGCGCTCGCTGCTGGCGGCTGGCGAGCCGCCCCGTGGCCTGGTCACCGCGACGCGCGGCAATCACGGCCAAAGCATGGCACTGGCCACACGCCAGGCGGGCATACCCTTGGTGATCGTCGTGCCTGAAGGCAATTCCACCGAGAAGAATGCCGCCATGCGCGCACTGGGTGCCGAACTGGTGGAGCACGGTGTCGATTTTGACGTGGCCCGCGAGGAGGCCGCCCGGCTGGCTGACGAATTGGGCTATGCGATGGTGCCGTCGTTTCACCCGGAACTGGTGCGCGGGGTAGCCACGTATGCCTTGGAGCTGTTCGAGGCGGTGGCTGACCTGGACTGTGTCTACGTGCCTATCGGCATGGGGTCGGGCATTTGCGGGCTGATCCAGGCCCGCAACCTGCTGGGGCTGAAGACCGAGATCGTGGGGGTTGTGTCCAGCGCCGCCGATGCCTATGCGCAAAGCTTCGAGCGAGGCCGTATCGTCACCACCGCCACTGCCGACACCTTCGCCGATGGCATGGCCTGCCGGGTGCCGCACCCGGAGGCGTTCGCCTTGGTGTGCGAGCATGCCGCGCGCATCGTGCGCGTCACCGACGACGAAGTCGCCGAGGCCATGCGGGTGTACCACGAGGCCACGCACAACACCGCCGAAGGTGCTGGGGCGGCGGCGTTGGCGGCGTTGATGCAGGAGCGCGAGCGGCAAGTGGGTAAGCGGGTTGCCGTGGTGCTGAGTGGGGCGAACGTGGATCGGGCGCGTTATGCGCAAGTGCTGGCGGGCGATGAAAAATCCTGAATGAATATCGAGGAACAAGTGCTATCTTAATTTGATAGCACTTGGCAGGAGTCAGCCTATGAGTTGCATGCGCTACAAGGGCTATGCCGCCCGAATCGAATACGATGAGCGTGACGACATTTTCGTGGGTCGCGTGCTTGGCATGCGCGACATCATCAGCTTTCACGCAAGCTCCGTTCCTGAGCTGCATGAAGCCTTCCGCGAAGCGCTCGAGGACTATCTGGCCGACTGTGCGGAGCAGGGCATCACCCCCGAAAAGCCGGCGTCGGGCAAGGTCATGTTGCGTATCCGGCCAGAAGTCCATGCGGCTGCCAGCATTGCGGCCCGTGCTGCCGGCAAAAGCCTGAACCAATGGGCGGATGAGGTGTTCGAGCAGGCAGCCTTTGCCTGATCGAACACTTCTTCTTCCCAACCCGTGATCACTCGTGGCAGGCTCTACGGCGCTTAATTGGCCGGTCATCGAGTGCTCAATGCCTTTCTCCAATGGTTTTCTCCTCAGCCTGTCCCTGTGCCTGGACATCGGCATCGCCAACATCGCCATGATCACCTTGGCCATGCAGCGTGGTTTTCTCAAAGGCTTCTGGCTGGGGCTTGGCACCTGCGTGGGGGATCTGGTCTATGCCGTTGCCGCACTGGCCGGGATGACCGTGCTGCTGCAATTCGAAAGCGTGCGCTGGACCTTGTGGCTGGGCGGTTCGGCGCTGCTGGTGTGGTTCGCGGTGAAGATGCTGCTGGCAGCATGGCGTGGCGGGCATATGGACACCCGAGCAGACGTGGTGGTGGAGTCGGGCTGGCGCGAGTTTTTGCGCGGGATCTTCTTGGCCATGTCTTCACCCACCGCGATTTTGTGGTTCGCGGCGGTCGGTGGCGTGCTGATTTCCCGCTCGGGCGGTGGCAGCTTGCTGGAGGCTGGGTTGTTCCTCAGCGGCTTTTTCGCGGCGGGGCTGGTCTGGTGCCTGAGCCTGTGTGGCATCGCTAGCCACGGTGGGCGTTTGCTGGGGGATCGATTGCTGACCTGGTCGTACCTGCTGTCGGCGGCGATTTTCTGCTATTTCGCGGTGTACGTGATTGTTTCGGGGTATCGCGAGTTCATTCTCTCTAGCCCAGCCCTTTAAGATTTTTTTCATAGGCCTGTCGATTCCCCCGGCTACCGTTCGACCAAGCGTTGAAGGCACAGACATCCTTGTGCCGAAACCTGACGAACGATCGGAGGAACCCCCGATGAGCACCGCAGCCGAAAGCGAAATCCGCCAACTGATCGACCGCTGGATGCAGGCCGTGCGCGGCCGTGACATCCCAGGCATCACCGCCCCCTATGCCGACGATATCGTCGCCTTCGATGCCATCAAGGCACTGCAATTCAAAGGCAAGGCCGCCTACAAGGCCCACTGGGAAATGTGCATGGGCATGTGCACCGGTCCCATGGTCTTCGAACTCACCCAACTCACCGTCTACGCCGACGGCGACCTGGGCCTGGCCCACTGGTTGAACCGTTGCGGCCCGTCGGACGACGAAAGCCAATGCGGCTTCATGCGCGTCACGGTCGGCTATCGCCGCCAGGGCGGGCAATGGCAGGTGATCCACGAACACTGGTCGGCACCCTTCGACATGGAAACCCAAAAAGCCCTGTTCGATCTCAAGCCCTGATCCGATATCGCCAAACGCACTTTGCCAAAGCCCTGGAGGCGATCATGAAATACCTGTGCCTGGTCTATTGTGACGAAGGGCTGCTGCACAGCCTGCCCGACAGCCCGGAAGACGCCGAGTGCATGGCGTATGCCGAAACCTTGCAAGGCTCCGGGCGCATGCTCGCGGCCGAGGCGCTCAAGACGGTACAGACCGCTACCACGGTGCGTGTGCGCAGTGGGCACATGAGCCTTACCGATGGCCCGTTCGCCGAGACCAAGGAGCAACTAGCCGGCTTTTATCTGGTGGATGCCCGGGATCTGAACGAGGCGCTGAACATCGCCAAGGGCATCCCCGCCGCCAGGGTCGGCAGTGTAGAAGTGCGGCCTGTGCGCGAACTGCAACCCTGACAATAACGGAGAACAACCAGCATGAGCCTTGCACACCCTGCGCAAGCGCAGCACGAGTTGTCCATCAGCCGCCTGATCGACGCACCACCGGCCAAGGTGTTTCGCGCCTGGACCGAACCTGAGTGGTTGATGAAATGGTGGGGGCCGCATGGCATGACCACCCCGCAATGCGAGATGCAGCTGTGGGTCGGTGGCCTGTTCCGCACCCTGATGCGCGCCCCGGATGGTACCGAGTACCCGACCCAGGGCGTGTTCCTGGAGATTGCCGCGCCAAGGCGGCTGGTGTTCACCGACGCCTTTGGGCCAGGCTGGGTGCCTTCCGACAAAGCGTTCATGACCGCTGTGGTCACCTTCGACGAGGAACACGGCAAGACCCGCTATACCGCCCGCGCCTGGCACTGGAATGCCGCCGACAGCCGTGCCCACGAGGAAATGGGCTTTCACCAGGGCTGGGGAGAAAGCCTGGATCGCCTGGTGGAGGTGGTGACCCAACGGATGCCAGACTGATGGCAAGCGTGGAGCAGGTGCGCGCGGAGGTCGAGGCGGTCTACCGCCGTGATTCGCGGCGCATCCTGGCAACCTTGATCCGCCTGTTGGGGGATTTCGACCTGGCCGAGGAGGCCATGCACGATGCGTTCTTCATCGCCGTCGAACGCTGGCAGCGTGATGGCATCCCCGGTAGCCCGCGGGCGTGGCTGGTTTCGACCGGCCGCTTCAAGGCCATCGATGCGTTGCGCCGACGTGCCCGCTTCGACCGCTCCCAGGCGGACCTGATCATGCTGCTGGAAAGCCAGGTGCAAGACCCCAGCGAGGACGAACTGCTTGTCGACGACCGTCTGCGGCTGATCTTCACCTGCTGCCACCCGGCATTGGCTGCCGACGCCCAGGTGCCACTGACCCTGCGCGAAGTCTGCGACCTGACTACCGAGCAGATTGCCCGGGCCTTCCTGCAAAGCCCGGCAACCATCGCCCAACGCATCGTGCGCGCCAAGGCCAAGATCCGCGACGCCGGCATCCCCTATCAAGTGCCCGCGCTCAACGAGTTGCCCGAGCGCCTCGCGAGCGTACTGCGGGTGATCTACCTGGTGTTCAACGAAGGGTACTCGGCGTCGTCCGGAAACGTACTGCTGCAGCAGGATCTGTCTGACGAAGCGATCCGTCTCGGCCGCCTGCTGGTGCAATTGCTGCCAGACCCGGAGGTGACCGGCTTGCTGGCACTGATGTTGTTGCAGGCATCGCGGCAACGCGCGCGTACCGACGCCGAGGGCAACCTGGTGTTGCTTGAACGACAAGACCGCAGCCTGTGGGACCGTGAGCGCATCGAAGAGGGCTGTGAACTGGTGCGTCACGCCCTGCGAAGCCGGGGGTATGGCGCCTATACCGTGCAGGCGGCGATAGCTGCGGTGCATGCCGAGGCGGCCACGGCCAATGACACCGACTGGGACGAGATCGTCGGGCTGTATGACGTGTTGCAAGGGCACTGGCCGTCCGCCGTGGTGGCGCTCAACCGGGCAGTGGCGCTGGCGAAACGGGATGGGCCCGAGGCGGGGCTGGCGGAGGTTGAAGCGATTCTGGCGGCGGGCGAGTTGCGTGATTATCACCTGGTGCATGCGGCAAGCGCGGAGCTGCATGCTCAACTGGGCCATGTCGAAGAGGCCCGTGCCGCCTGGAAGCAGGCATTGGCGTTGACCCGACAGGAGCCGGAGCGGCGGCATATCGAGCGGCGGCTCCAGGCACTGGAATGAGCGGGCAATACTGCCCGCTCCCACTCAATCAAGGGGCTGGCCTTGCGCAGAAACCCGCGCTGAAATCAGCTGGCCACGAAATTAGGTGGCGATACCAGCTCGACGGTCTGCTGCTTGCGCGGTGCCAGGATCTCGGCCTCGCCCTCGACGACCAGCTCATCGTTCTGGTTGTACACATTGGTGGCGATGCGCACCTTGAACTTGGGCAGCTTCTCAAGGATTTCCAGGCGCACGGTCAGGGTGTCGCCAATTTTTACCGGCTTCTGGAAGCTCATCTTCTGGCCCAGGTAGATGGTGCCAGGCCCAGGCAGGGTGCAGGCCACCGCCGCACTGATCAGCGCGCCGCTGAACATGCCATGGGCAATGCGTTCACGGAACATGCTCTTGGCCGCGAACTCGGCATCCAGGTGCACCGGGTTGTGGTCACCGGACATCGCGGCGAACAGCTGGATGTCGCGTTCTTCCACAGACTTTTCAAAGGTGGCTGTCTGGCCGACTTCAAGGGCTTCGTAAGGCGTGTTGGTGACCTGGGACATCGGGGCTTCCTTAAGCGGTGGGCGAGGGCGGCTATCATTCACTGCGCGCAGGGCGGCCAAGGGCCAGCGCCTGTTCGAGCCAGCCGAGAATATCGGCGGTGACCTCGTCACGGTTGGTTTCGTTAAGCACTTCGTGCCGCGCCTCAGGGTAGACGCGCAGCTGTATATGCCGGTTGCCGGTCGCGCGCAGCGCGTCGGCCAGATGAGTGAGACGCTTGCCGGCACTGACCGGATCACATTCGCCGCCAATCACCAGCATTGGCAGGTTCGGATCGATCTGCGCGAGGTTACTTGCCTGGCTGATTTGCGCCAAGCCTCGCAGCAGGTCAAGCCACAGTTGATTGCTGCAGCGAAAGCCGCAGAGCGGGTCATTCACGTACAGGTCGACTTCGCCAGGGTCGCGGCTAAGCCAGTCGAAGGCCGTGCGGTTGGGCTTGAAGGCCTTGTTGAACGAGCCGAACGACAACCAGTCGATCAGCGCGCTCTTGCCCAGCGGCCCCTGGCGCCAGGCCTCTACCCGGGCAATCAGCCGTGCCACCCGGTACAGCGCTGCCGGCTGGAAGTTGGAGCCGCTGAGGATCGCCCCGTGCACGCTGGCACTGTGGTGCATCAGGTACGCCTGGGCAATGTAGCTGCCCATGCTGTGGCCGAACAGGAACAACGGTGTGCAGGGGTATTGCTGACCAATGTGCTGGGTGAGCAACCCCAGGTCATTGATGACGGCATTCCAGCCATGATGGCGGGCGAGCAGGCCGAGGCTGCCCAGCTCGGCGGTGCGGCCATGGCCCCGCAGGTCGGGGGCGAACAGGGCGAAGCCGGCCTCGCTCAGCGCGTGGCCCAGGCGCTGGTAGCGCCCGGCGTGCTCGGCCATGCCATGAGCCAGCAACACCACGGCCTTGACCGGCGTGGCCGGCAGCCATTGGTGCACGTACAGGCTGCAATGCTCGCTGGCGGGCAGCCAGAAGGCGTCATGTGGCATGGCGGATCCTTTGCGCAGGGGTACGAGCACAGTGTATGCGCAACCGGCTGGATTGCAGGAAGGGCACAAATAAGATTCACAATGTTAATGGCGCAGCTTGGCGTATATGCCGTCTTGGGCTTACCTGCTAACGTCGGTTGAACGCCTGTTTGCCATTGGCGACCAGGTCAAAGGATTAACCGACCCGCTCCACGGCAGGTCCAGGCAGAGGAACAATAATAAATGCAAGCCGACTTCTGGAACGACAAGCGCCCGGCGGGCGTGCCTTCTACTATCGATATCCATGCCTATACCTCCGTCGTCGAGGTGTTCGAGCGCTCCTGCAAGCGTTTTGCCGATCGCCCGGCGTTCAGCAACCTCGGCGTCACCCTGACCTACGCGGAACTGGAGCGCCATTCGGCGGCCTTCGCTGCCTGGCTGCAGCAACATACCGATCTGGTCCCGGGCGATCGCATCGCGGTGCAGATGCCCAACGTGCTGCAGTACCCGATTGCCGTCTTCGGTGCGCTGCGCGCTGGCCTGATCGTGGTCAACACCAACCCGCTCTACACCGAGCGTGAAATGCGCCACCAGTTCATGGACTCCGGCGCCCGCGCGCTGGTCTACCTGAACATGTTCGGCAAGCGCGTGCAGGAGGTGCTGCCCGATACCGCTATCGAGTACCTGATCGAAGCGAAAATGGGTGACCTGCTGCCCGCCGCCAAGGGCTGGCTGGTCAACACCGTGGTCGACAAGCTGAAAAAGATGGTCCCGGCCTACCAATTGCCCCAGGCGGTGTCATTCAAGCAGGTGCTGCGCGAAGGCCGCGCGCTGAGCCACAAGCCGGTGCCGCTGAGCCTGGGCGATATCGCCGTGCTGCAATACACCGGCGGCACCACAGGCCTGGCCAAGGGCGCCATGCTCACCCACGCCAACCTGGTGGCCAACATGCTTCAGGTGCTGGCGTGTTTTTCGCAGCACGGGCCAGACGGGCAGAAGATGATCAAAGAAGGGCAGGAGGTGATGATCGCGCCGCTGCCGCTGTATCACATCTATGCCTTTACCGCGAACTGCATGTGCATGATGGTCACCGGCAACCACAACGTGCTGATCACCAACCCGCGGGACATTGCCGGCTTCATCAAGGAGTTGGGCAAGTGGCGTTTCTCCGGCCTGCTGGGGCTCAATACGTTGTTCGTCGCGCTGATGGACCACCCAGGCTTCAGGCAGTTGGACTTTTCCGCACTGAAAGTCACCAATTCCGGCGGTACCGCGCTGGTCAAGGCCACCGCCGAGCGCTGGGAGAGCCTCACAGGCTGTCGCATCGTCGAAGGTTACGGCCTGACCGAGACCTCGCCGGTCGCCAGCACCAACCCTTACGGCCAGTTGGCGCGCCTGGGCACGGTGGGTATCCCGGTGGTAGGTACGGCGTTCAAGGTGATCGACGACGACGGCAACGAGATGCCGCTGGGGGAGCGGGGTGAGCTGTGCATCAAGGGCCCGCAGGTGATGAAGGGCTATTGGCAGCAACCCGAAGCCACGGCGCAGACCCTGGATGCGCAGGGCTGGCTGAAAACCGGCGACATCGCGGTGATCGACCCGGATGGGTTCACCCGCATCGTCGACCGCAAGAAGGACATGATCATCGTCTCGGGCTTCAACGTGTACCCCAACGAAATCGAGGATGTGATCATGGGCCATCCGCAGGTGGCCAACTGCGCGGCCATCGGTGTGCCGGACGAGCGTTCCGGCGAGGCGGTGAAACTGTTCGTGGTACCGCGCGAGGGCGGGTTGAGCGTCGATGAGCTCAGGGCGTACTGCAAGGCCAACTTCACGGGCTACAAAGTGCCCAAGCACATTGTGTTGCGCGAATCGTTGCCGATGACACCGGTGGGCAAGATCCTGCGACGCGAGTTACGTGACATCGCGTGACCGGGCTGAAAGACGTCTCTAGAACGGGCCTTTTGGCCCGTTTTGCGACATTTTGGATAAATACTCTAAAAATGACCTGTATTGTTCATTGAGTCATTTTTGTGACCGTAAGGCCTGTTTTGGCCTCTAGGCGACCCCTGGCAAAGCTGTTACTCTCGGGCCGCTTTCAGATGATTCGGTTTGCAATGAGCCGTCATCACATATCAATAATAAGCGCATCGACGCGTGAATCGAACTTCGCTGTTGCTGAAGGAGTGGGCTTCCATGATCGAACATTTTTGGAAGGATAAATACCCAGCCGGGATTACGGCGGAAATCAATCCTGACGAATTCCCCAATATCCAGGCGGTACTCAAGCAATCCTGCCAACGCTTTGCCGACAAACCGGCCTTTAGCAACCTGGGCAAGACTATCACTTATGGCGAACTGTATACGCTGTCGGGGGCATTTGCCGCCTGGCTGCAGCAGCACACCGACCTGAAACCGGGTGATCGCATCGCTGTGCAACTGCCCAATGTCATGCAATACCCGGTAGCGGTATTCGGCGCCATGCGTGCAGGGCTGATCGTGGTCAACACCAACCCGCTGTACACCACGCGGGAGATGGAGCACCAGTTCAACGACTCCGGCGCCAAAGCGTTGGTGTGCCTGGCCAACATGGCCCACCTGGCCGAAAAGGTGGTGCCCAAGACCCAGGTCAAGCATGTCATCGTCACCGAAGTGGCCGACCTGCTGCCGCCGCTCAAGCGCCTGCTGGTCAACAGTGTCATCAAGTACGTGAAGAAGATGGTGCCGGCCTACGACCTGCCGCGTGCGGTGCGCTTCAACGATGCCCTGGCCCTGGGCAAGGGCCAGCCGGTGACCGAGGCCAACCCGCATGCCAACGACGTTGCGGTGCTGCAATATACCGGCGGCACCACGGGGGTGGCCAAGGGCGCGATGCTGACCCACCGCAACCTGATGGCCAACATGCTGCAGTGCCGGGCGCTGATGGGCTCGAACCTGCATGAAGGCTGCGAGATCCTGATCACGCCGCTGCCGCTTTACCACATCTATGCCTTTACCTTCCATTGCATGGCGATGATGCTGATCGGCAACCACAACGTGCTCATCAGCAACCCGCGTGATTTACCTGCGATGGTCAAGGAACTGGGCAAGTGGAAGTTCAGCGGTTTCGTTGGCCTCAACACTTTGTTCGTCGCCCTGTGCAACAACGAAGGGTTCCGCGCCCTGGACTTCTCTGCGCTGAAAATCACCTTGTCGGGCGGCATGGCCCTGCAACTGAGCGTGGCCGAGCGCTGGAAGGCCGTTACCGGTTGTGCCATCTGCGAAGGCTACGGCATGACTGAAACCAGCCCGGTGGCTGCGGTTAACCCGTCTGAGGCCAACCAGGTCGGCACCATCGGTATTCCGGTGCCTTCGACGCTGTGCAAGATCATCGACGACAATGGCAATGAACTGCCGCTGGGCGAGGTGGGTGAGCTGTGCATCAAGGGCCCGCAAGTGATGAAGGGTTACTGGCAGCGCGAGGATGCCACCGCCGAGATCCTCGACAGCGAGGGCTGGCTCAAGACCGGCGACATCGCGCTGATCCAGCCAGACGGTTACATGCGCATCGTCGACCGCAAGAAGGACATGATCCTGGTCTCGGGTTTCAACGTGTACCCCAACGAGCTGGAAGACGTGCTGGCCGGCTTGCCCGGTGTGCTGCAGTGTGCGGCCATTGGCGTGCCGGACGAGAAATCGGGCGAAGTGATCAAGGTGTTCATCGTGGTCAAGCCGGGCATGACCGTAACCAAGGAGCAGGTGATGGAGCACATGCGTGCCAACGTCACCGGTTACAAGGTGCCGCGCTTCATCGAGTTCCGCGATACATTGCCGACCACCAACGTGGGCAAGATCTTGCGCCGTGAGTTGCGTGATGAAGAGTTGAAGAAGCAGGGGCTCAAGAAGATCGCTTGATCCTTTAATCTGGGCTGGCTTTGCTGGCCCTTTCGCGGGGCAAGCCCGCTCCCACAGGTATCCCGAAACACATCAGTATTGTGGGATACCTGTGGGAGCGGGCTTGCCCCGCGAAAGGGCCGGTGAAATCAGCGCAGTTTCTCAAGCATCTGGTAGTACCACATCCCCGCCGCCAGCAGCGGATTCCCCAGCAAGTCCCCCATCGGCACCCGCACGTGCTTGCACTGCGCAAAGGTGTCGAACTTCTCCAGTGTCCCGGTCAGCGCCTCGGCCATGATCTCGCCCATGATGTGGCTGGTGGCAATGCCGTGCCCGGAGTATCCCTGGCAGTACCAGACATTGTCCGAGAGCTTGCCCAGTTGCGGGATGCGATTGACCACGATACCCATGGCGCAGCTCCACTGGAACTCGATCGGTACCCCTTTTAGCGCCGGGAAGGTACGTTCGATGCAAGGGCGCAGCTCACCTTCGATATCCCGTGAATCACGCCCGGAGTAGTTGGCGCCGCCGCCAAACAGCAAACGCTTGTCGGCGGTCAGGCGGTAATAGTCGAGGACAAAGCGGCAGTCGTACACGGCCAGGTCCTGCGGGTTGATCTGCTCGGCCAGCTCGCCCAGCGGTGCGGTGGTGACGATGCCCCCCATGGCCGGGAAGATCTTGCCCTTGAGCTTGCGCTGCTCCAGCTTGTGGTAAACATCGCCGGCCAGCATCACCTGGCGGGCTTCAATCCGCCCCTGGGCTGTCACGACCGCCGGGCGCGGGCCGTGGACGATGTCCAGCACTTCTGAGTTCTCGAAGATCAGTGCCCCCAGACTGTGGGCGGCACGCGCCTCGCCCAGGCACAGGTTGAGCGGGTGCAGGTGCAGGTTGCGACGGTTTTTCAGAGCGCCCAGGTACAGCGGGCTCTGCAGGTGCCGGGCAATGGCGCGGCTGTCGAGCATCTCGACCTGGTCACCCATGCCGCGCCGCTGGGCCTCAGCCTCGAAGCCCCGCAGCTCGTTCAGGTGCGAGGGCTTCATCGCCGCATGCAGGTGGCCGCGCTTGAGGTCGCAGTCGATGCCGTAGCGTGCCACCCGTTGCTCGATGATCTGGTGCCCACGCCAGCGCAGGTGCCAGATGAAATCATCCACCTCACTGCCCAGGCGATCGCGCATCTGTGTGCGCATGGCTTCATCACCGGACAGGCTGCCGGTCACCTGCCCGCCATTGCGCCCGCTGGCGCCCCAGCCGATGCGGTTGGTCTCGACGATGGCCACCTTGAGGCCGCGCTCGGCCAATTCCACTGCGGTGGCCACGCCGGTGAATCCACCGCCGATGATGGCCACGTCGACGTCCACGGTGCCCTTGAGGGTCGGGTACTGCGTGTGGTCATTGAGGGAGGCGCTGTAGTAGGACGGCGCACGTTGGGCCGGTCCCTTGTTCAATGCTGCGTTCATGGGTGTTCCTTGTAATGAATGGGGCTCAGGCCTGGTGCAGGTACCAGCGCCAGTCCTGTTCGCTGACTTCGGCCATGAACTGGCGGTACTCGGCGCGCTTGACCTTCAGGTACACCCCGAGGAAGTCCTCGCCCAGTGCTTCCCGGGCCCAGTCCGAATGCTGCAAGGCATCCAGGGCGGTCAGCCAGTCGGTGGGCAGGTGCTCGGTGGCCTGGGCGTAGCCGTTGCCCTCGACGGGGGCGCCGGGGTCCAGCTGTTCACGAATGCCGCGGTGGCTGGCAGCGAGGATGGCCGCGGCGGCCAGGTACGGGTTGGCATCGGCACCGCAGATGCGATGCTCGACGTGCCGGCTGTTGGCCGGGCCGCCCGGTACCCGCAGGCTGACCGTGCGGTTGTCGACGCCCCAGGTGGGCGCAAGCGGCGCGTAGCTGTTGGCCTGGAAGCGGCGGAACGAGTTGGCATTGGGGCAAAACAGCAGCAGCGAATCGCGCAGGTGGCGCAGCATGCCGGCCACCGCTTGGCGCAGCAACGGCGTACCGGCTTTGTCCTCGCTGGCGAACAGGTTGTTGCCGGCGCTGTCGGCCAGGCTCAGGTGCATGTGCATGCCGGTGCCGGCCAGTTGTGCAAACGGTTTGGCCATGAAGCAGGCCTGCATGCCATGGGCATGGGCCACGCCTTTGACCAGGCGCTTGTAGCGCACGGCTTGGTCCATGGCCGCCAGCGCATCGCCGTGCTCAAGGGTGATTTCCACCTGGCCGGGTGCGTACTCGGAGATCGCCGTGCGGGCCGGAATGCCCTGGGCCTTGCAGGCGGCGTAGAGGTCGGCGAGAAACGGCTCGATCTGTTCCAGCTCACGCAGGCCATATACCTGAGTGCTGCGCGGGCGACCGCCGTCGTTGTCCAGGGCCGGCTGCGGGCGGCCCTGTGCATCGCGTTTCTGGTCGAGCAGGTAAAACTCCAGTTCGCACGCCATCACCGGGTGGTAGCCGTCGGCCTTGAGCGCATCGATGGTGCGCAGCAGTACATGGCGGGGGTCGGCGATGCTGGCCGGCAAGCCTTCGCTGGGGTGCATGCTGACCTGTACCGCTGCCGTCGGTATGCGCCGCCAGGGCAGGCGTACCAGGCTGCCCTCCAGCGGGTAGGCGCGGCAGTCGATGTCGCCAACATCCCAGACCAGGCCTGAGTTTTCGACGTCATCGCCATTGAGGGTCAGGCCGAGGATGGTGCTGGGCAGCGGCCGCCCGGTCTGGTAGACCGCCAGCAGTTCCTCGCGGTGCAGCAGCTTGCCGCGCGCAACGCCGTTGGCGTCGAGGATGAACAGTTCGACCAGCTCGATATCGGGGTTGTCGGCCAGAAATCGGCTGGCCTGCTCTACGGGTGCAAAATGCATGATGAATTCGCTCACGGGCGCACAGGGCCACCGCGCATGCAGGCGGCCCAGTTGAGTCAAACGGCCAGACGGTGGCCGGGTTTGGTCACAATGGCGTGAGCGAAGTGTCCGGTGGGCGCGCGTGGCGGCAGTGCCACAAGGCCCAGAAGGCGAGGATGATGTGGACCAGCGGATTTTCCCCAGCACGGCTCCGGGCCTTCGGTAGCGAAGGGCGGGACGACGGTGGGGCAATAGGCTGGGCGGGAGTCATGCCTTTGATACTCACATGCGGCGTAAGGTTGATTAAAGCAGTGAATGGCAACCTTTACATCAGGCTTCACTAAACATTGTGCGCTTGCCTGATCGTTGTAGGAGAGGCCTTGGGTCGCGAAAGGGCTGCACGGCAGCCCCCGCTTTGAATGCCGGGAATCAGCAGAGAACCCTCAAATCTGCGACAATCGCGCCTCTTCAAATGCCGATCATGAAAAAGCAGGCTCACCTGCATCACTAAAAAGCCCCATGACAGACCAAGCCATCGACCAGCTCCTGAAAAACCTCGACCACGCCATGATCGCCGATCGCCATCGTCTGCGCCGGCAACTGCATGAGCTGCGCAAACGCCCAGACGAAGCCAAGCTTGCCCAGTGGGTGGAAAAGGTTCAGGCCTCCTGCGCCCAGGTCACCGCGCGCCAGCAAAGCGTGCCGACCGTGCGCTATGACGATAGCCTGCCGATTGCCGCCAAGCGTGACGAGATCAAAAAGGCGCTGGCCGAGCACCAGGTGCTGGTGATCGCCGGTGAGACCGGCTCGGGCAAGACCACGCAGTTGCCGAAGATCTGCCTGGAACTGGGGCGCGGCAGCCATGGCCTGATCGCCCACACTCAGCCACGCCGGATCGCCGCGCGCAGCGTCGCCGCCCGTGTCGCCGAAGAGCTCGGCACGCCGCTTGGCGGGCTGGTTGGCTACCAGGTGCGGTTCGAGGACCAGAGTGATGCCAATACCCTGGTCAAACTGATGACCGACGGCATCCTGCTGGCCGAGACCCAGCACGACCGCTTCCTCGAACGCTACGACACGATCATCGTCGACGAAGCCCACGAGCGCAGCCTCAACATCGACTTCCTGCTCGGCTACCTCAAGACCCTGCTGCACCGCCGTCCGGAGCTGAAGCTAATCATCACGTCGGCGACCATCGACCTTGAGCGTTTCTCCCAGCATTTCGATGGCGCACCGATCATCGAAGTGTCGGGGCGCACCTTCCCGGTAGAAACCTGGTACCGCCCGCTGACCAGCGAGCAGGACGAGGAAGGCAACCAGATCGAGGAAGACCTCACCGTCGATCAGGCGATCCTCGCCACGCTGGACGAGCTGGCGCAGCACGAGCGCAGCGAGGGCAAGGGGCCTGGCGATGTGCTGATCTTCCTGCCGGGCGAGCGGGAAATCCGCGATGCCGCCGAGATTTTGCGCAAGGCGCAACTGCGCCATACCGAGATTCTGCCGTTGTATGCGCGCCTGTCGCCCGCCGAGCAGCAGCGTATTTTCCAGTCGCACACCGGGCGCCGGGTGATCCTGGCCACCAACGTCGCCGAGACCTCGCTGACCGTGCCGGGCATTCGCTACGTGATCGACACCGGCACCGCCCGTATCAGCCGCTACAGCTACCGCGCCAAGGTCCAGCGCCTGCCGATCGAGGCGGTGTCGCAGGCCAGCGCCAACCAGCGTAAAGGCCGTTGCGGCCGGGTCGAGCCTGGCATCTGCGTGCGCCTGTACAGCGAAGAGGATTTCAACGGCCGGCCGGCGTTTACCGACCCGGAGATCCTGCGCACCAACCTCGCGGCAGTGATCCTGCAGATGCTGCACCTGCGCCTGGGTGCGATCGATGCCTTCCCGTTCATCGAGCCGCCGGATGGCAAGGCCATCAGCGACGGTTTCAACCTGTTGCAGGAGCTCTCGGCGGTCAACCGCGAGAACCAGCTGACCCCGCTCGGCAGGCAGCTGGCGCGCTTGCCCATCGACCCACGGCTGGGCCGCATGCTGCTGGAAGGCGCCCGCCAAGGCAGCCTGCAGGAAGTGCTGATCGTCACCAGTGCCCTGTCGGTGCAGGACCCGCGCGAGCGGCCGCCGGAGCGCCAGCAGGCGGCCGACCAGGCGCATGCGCAGTGGAAGGACGTCGATTCCGACTTCGCCGCGCTGGTCAACCTGTGGCGTGGTTTCGAGGAGCAGCGCCAGGCATTGACCGCCAACCCGCTGCGCAACTGGTGCCGCAAGAACTTCCTGAATTACCTGCGCCTGCGCGAATGGCGCGATGCCCACCGCCAGCTGGCGTTGATCTGCCGTGAACTGCAGTTGGCGGTCAACAAGGAGCCGGCCGATTACCAGCGGATGCACAAGGCCATCCTCAGCGGCCTGCTCAGCCAGATCGGCCAGAAGACAGAAGAGGGCGATTACCAGGGTGCCCGTCAGCGGCGCTTCTGGGTCCACCCGTCCTCGGGGTTGGGCCGCAAGCGCCCACAGTGGGTCATGGCTGCGGAGTTGGTGGAGACCACCAAACTGTATGCGCGCATGGTCGCCAGGATCGAGCCCGACTGGATCGAGCCGCTGGCGACTCACCTGATCAAGAAGAACCACTTCGAGCCGCACTGGGAGAAAAAGCGCGGGCAAGTGGTGGCCTATGAACAGATCACGTTGTATGGGTTGATCCTGGTGGGCCGGCGCCCGGTGCACTTCGGCCCGATCGACCCGGTGACATCGCGTGAGCTGTTCATCCGCGACGGGCTGGTGGGGGGCGAGATTCAGTCGCGGGCCAAGTGCCTGTCGGCCAACAAGCGCCTGCTCGAACAGCTCGACGAACTGGAGGCCAAGGCCCGCCGGCGCGACATCCTCGCCGATGAAGAGACCCTCTACGCCTTCTACGAAGCGCGCCTGCCCGAGGACATCCACCAGACCGCCACCTTCGATGCCTGGTACCGCATGACCAGCCAGAAGGACGCCAACTTGCTGATCATGCGCGAGGAAGACGTGCTGGCGCGCGAGGCCAGCGAAGTCACCGCGGCGCAGTACCCGGACAGCCTGCAGGTGGGGGACTTGCGCCTGTCGTTGACCTACCACTTCGAGCCGGGCCACCCCCGCGACGGTGTGACCGTGCGCGTACCGGCGCCACTGTTGCCGAGCCTGCCGGGCGAGCGCCTGGAGTGGCTGGTGCCGGGCCTGATCGAGGCCAAGTGCGTGGCGCTGGTGCGCAACCTGCCCAAGGCCCTGCGCAAGAATTTTGTGCCGGTGCCGGACTTCGTCAAAGCCTCGCTGGCGCGCATGACCTTTGGCCAGGGCGCGTTGCCCCAGGCACTGGGCCAGGAACTGCTGCGCATGACCGGTGCGCGTGTTTCCGACGAGGCTTGGGCAGAGTCTGTCAGCCTGGTCGAAGGCCACCTGCGGATGAACATCGAAGTGGTCGATGGCCAGGGCAAGTTCCTCGGCGAGGGCCGCGACCTTGCCGAGCTGACCGCACGCTTCGCCGCTGCCAGCCAGGCCGCACTGGCCGTGCCACGCAGCGAGAACGCCGAACGACCGGTGCAGGCCAAGGCCTTCAGTGAAGTGGCGCAGAGCACCCAGCAGAAGATTGCCGGCCTGTCGATGACCGTCTACCCAGCGTTGGTGGACGAAAACGGCACCGTGCGCGAAGGGCGTTTCTCGACCCAGGCCGAAGCTGAGTTCCAGCACCGCCGCGCCTTGCAGCGCCTGTTGCTGCAGCAGTTGGCGGAGCCTGCCAAATTCTTGCGGGGCAAGCTGCCCGGGCTGACCGAACTGGGCTTGCTGTACCGCGAACTGGGCCGTGTCGAGGCGCTGGTCGAAGACATTCTGCTGGCCAGCCTGGACAGCTGCATCCTGGAGGGCGAACACCCGCTGCCGCGCGATGGTGCAGCCTTGGCCGGGCTGGCCGAGCGCAAACGCGGCAGTTGGGCCGAGCATGCCGAGCGCCTGGCGCGCCAGACCCTGGAAGTGCTCAAGCTGTGGCACGGGCTGCAGAAGCGCTTCAAAGGCAAGATCGACCTGAGCCAGGCGGTGGCGCTGAACGACATCAAGCAACAGCTGGCCAACCTGGTGTACCCGGGCTTCGTTCGCGAGACCCCGGGTGCCTGGTTCAAGGAGCTGCCGCGTTACCTCAAGGCTGTGGAACTGCGGTTGGAGAAACTGGGCTCGCAGGTGCAGAAGGACCGTGTCTGGAGTGGCGAGCTGGCGAACCTCTGGGCCCAGTACAAGACGCGCGCCGACAAGCACGCCCAGGAGGGCAAGCGCGATGAGCAACTGACGCTGTACCGTTGGTTGCTGGAAGAATATCGGGTGTCGTTGTTTGCTCAGCAGCTCGGGACCAAAGTGCCGATTTCGGACAAGCGCTTGAGCAAACAGTGGAGTCAGGTGGAAGGCTAAACTTCCTGACTTGTGGCAATATTGGTGCAATTTGGGGCCGCGTTGCGGCCCTTCGCGGGCAAGCCCGCTCCCACAGGGAGTGCAGCCCTCGCCCTTGAATTGGCACTAAGGTGCCATTGTCCAGTCATGTTTCCAGCCAACGCCCTGTGGCGATGGCCTTTGACCAGAGGAACGACCGTGCATAACGTCGTGATCAGCGGCACCGGCCTGTATACCCCGGCCCAGAGCATTTCCAACGAAGAACTGGTGGAGTCCTTCAATACCTGGTCGCAGCAGTTCAACCGCGACAACGCGGCTGCCATCGAGCGCGGTGAGGTCGAGGCAGCGCCGCTGTCCGATGCCGCGTTCATCGAAAAGGCCTCGGGCATCAAGAGCCGCTTTGTGCTGGACAAGGCCGGCATCCTCGACCCACAACGCATGAAGCCGCGTCTGCCAGAGCGCGCCAATGACGAGCCCTCGATTTTGTGCGAGATGGCGGTGGCCGCTGCCCGCCAGGCACTTGAACGTGCGGGCCGCACCGCCGCCGACGTCGATGGTGTGATCGTCGCCTGCTCCAACCTGCAGCGCCCGTATCCCGCCATTGCCATCGAAGTGCAAAACGCCTTGGGCATCGAGGGCTTCGCCTTCGACATGAACGTGGCCTGCTCGTCAGCCACCTTTGGCATCCAGACCGCCGCCAACAGCGTGCAACTGGGCCAAGCGCGTTCGGTACTGATGGTCAACCCCGAGGTCTGCACCGGGCACCTGAACTTCCGCGACCGCGACAGCCACTTCATCTTCGGCGATGCCGCTACCGCCGTGCTGATCGAGCGTGCCGACCAGGCCACCTCCAAGCACCAGTTCGAAATTGTCAGCAGCAAGTTGTGGACCGGGTTCTCCAACAACATTCGTAACAACTTCGGCTTCCTCAACCGTGCGGCGGAGGAGGGTGAAGGTGCGGCGGACAAGTTGTTCATCCAGGAAGGCCGCAAGGTGTTCCGTGAAGTGTGCCCGAAGGTGGCTGAACTGATCGGCGAGCACCTCGAAGCGAATGACCTGCAGCCGAGCGACGTCAAACGTTTCTGGTTGCACCAGGCCAACCTGAGCATGAACCACCTGATCGTCAAGAAGCTGCTGGGGCGTGAAGCGACCGAGGAAGAAGCACCGGTGATTCTGGACCGCTATGCCAACACCAGTTCGGCGGGGTCGGTGATTGCCTTCCACCTGTATCAGGATGACCTGGCCGAGGGCTCGGTGGGTGTGTTGAGTTCGTTTGGTGCGGGGTATTCGGTGGGTAGCGTGATTTTGCGCAAGCGCTAGTTTTTGCAAGGGCTGTACCGGCCTTTTCGCGGGCAAGCCCGCTCCCACAGGTGCATCACAGATGTCGAATACTGTGCTGCACCTGTGGGAGCGGGCTTGCCCGCGAAAAGGCCGGCGCATTTCTGGCAGGCAAAAAAAGGCAGGAAATACCGGATGGGGTCGGCATTTCCCGCCTTGAGTGAAGCGGTGAAGCGTTTGCTTAGAACTTGGCTTCCAGGTCTACCTGCAGCGTGTCTACGTCAGCATTGCTGTTCGGCAGCTGCGACAGATCGGTCTTGGCCATGAGGTAGGCAGCGCCCAGCGAGAAGTTCTTGTCGATCTCGTAACCGACCTTGAACTTGTGACCGCGAGAACCGGTAAAGCCGTTGCCGAAGTCCGAGTCGGTGAACAGGCTGACGACGGCGTTACGCTGAACATCGCGATAGTTGTAGTCCAGGCTCCAAGCGCCGACCTTGGTTTTCAGGCCGGCCAGCCAGGCCTGGTCTTCACCGTCGGTGCTCTCGGTGTTTTTCACGTATTGGCCGTAGGCCGACAGCGGAATGGCGAAGCCAGTGAAGTCGAGTTGACCGAAGCCTTCCACCAGGTTGAACTCATTGGTGGTGTTGCCGAACGACTGCAGAATGGCTGCTTCCTTGTCATTGTCGTAGCCGTAGATGCTCGCACCCACGGTAACCTTCAACACGTCGGCAGGGGCGAACTTGGCACCCAGCTGGCCGTGGTAGACCTGAGCATCGTGCTTATACTGCACGCCGTCGCCGTCGACGTTGTCCTTGAGGGTGTACTGACCGGCACTGGCGAACACTTCGGCGCCGCCCAGGTCAGCCTTGTAGGTCGCGGCCACGCCTTCGGGGTTGATGTCGCTGTCCCAGATGATGTCGCCCATGCTCACCCACGGCTGTGGCATCTTGCCACCGATCAGGTGCAGGTTCGGCACTGCGGTCGGGTGCCAGTCGAGGTAGGCGAGGTCGACCCACAGCGATTTCTTGTCGAAGTAGTTGTCGAAGCTCTGGTTGGTCGAGCGGCGGTCGGCGCTGCTGCCGGTGGCGATACGCACGCCAGCATCGACTTGCGGGTTGATCTCACTGTAGAAGCCGACACGGGCACGGACGCGCTGGCGGTCCTGGTTGCCGCTGCTGCTGTTCGGGTCGTCAACGTTGACGTCTTCGTAACGCAGGCGCACATCACCCTTGATCTGGGTCTTGGCGGCCCATGCCACTTTTTGTTCAAAGGAACTCATACGTTCGGACTGCGCTTTCTGGTCGGCCTTTTCCTTGGTCTCTTTTGCCAGATCGCCTTGCAGTTCGTTGTACTGCGCCTGGTTGATCGAGCCATTGGCGCGGAGCATTTCGAGCAGCTTGGCGTCGACAGCAGCACTGGCCGGAGTACTCAGAGCCAGCATCATGCCGGTGAGGCTCACTCCGGTAAGTGTGGAAACAAGACGCATAAGGTTCTCCCTACTTGAAAAAATGAGGGGAGGCTCAGCGCCCGCCCCTGTGTTGGCATGTCTTCGGAAAGGGCCTGAATAGACAGGTTCTAGGGTTCCGGAAAACAGGCGCAAGTATTGCGGGGGGGAATGACAGATTAATGTCTGATTGGTGGCACTGTTGTTAAGTCATCGGGAATAAACGCAAGGGTCGGGTGATCGTCATTTGAGTGATGGGCCATTCTTCCGGGATACTGAGGGCCTCAAGACAGCGAGTCGAAACCGTGACCAGCCTGTACAGCCTTGCTCATCTGCGTGATCTTCCGGCGGCTACCTGGGATGCCCTGGTACCGGCTGGCCAGCCGTTTCTGCGCCACGCCTTTCTCACCGCCCTGGAGGACAGCGCCAGTGTTGCCCCCGCGACCGGCTGGGCTGCCGAGCACCTGGTGCTGGAGCGCGAAGGGCAGGTACGCGCGGTGTTGCCGGCCTACCGCAAGTGGCATTCGTTTGGCGAGTACGTGTTCGACCACGGCTGGGCCGATGCGTGTGAACGGGCAGGCATCGCCTACTACCCCAAGTTGCTCGGTGCGGTGCCATTCAGCCCGGTCAGCGGCCCGCGCCTGCTTGCTGCCGACCCCGCCGACGGCCTGCTGGTGTTGCAAGCGCTGCCCGAGTACCTGGGCAAGGGCGGGCTCTCCGGGGCGCACATCAACTTCACCGACCCGGCACTGGACCAGCAGATGGCCAGTTTGCCAGGCTGGATGGAGCGGCTTGGCTGCCAGTTTCACTGGCGTAACCGAGGCTATCGGGACTTCCAGGACTTTCTCGACACGCTCAGCTCGCGCAAGCGCAAGCAGATGCGCAAGGAACGTGAGCAGGTGGCCGGGCAGGGCATCGACTTCCAGTGGCATCGGGGGGATGAGCTGGATGAGGCGCAGTGGGACTTCGTCTACCTGTGCTATGCCAACACCTATGCCGTACGCCGGCGTGCCCCGTACCTGACCCGTGAATTCTTCAGCCTGCTGGCCGAGCGCATGCCCGAGGCGCTGCGGGTGGTCATGGCCAGGCAAGGTGGGCGTGAGGTGGCCATGGCCCTGAGCCTGGTGGGGGGTGACTGCTTGTATGGCCGTTACTGGGGATGCCTGGATGAGTTCGACCGGCTGCATTTCGAGACGTGTTTTTATCAAGGCATGGACTTTGCCATTGCTGAGGGCCTGCAGCGGTTCGATGCGGGGGCTCAGGGCGAGCACAAGCTGATACGCGGGTTCGAGCCGGTGCTGACGCGGTCGTGGCACTACCTGCTGCATCCGGGGTTGCGGCGGGCGGTGGAAGGGTTTTTGTTGCAGGAGCGCGAAGGGGTGCAGGGGTATGCCGAAGAGGCGCGGGGGATGTTGCCGTATCGGCGGGAGTGAAGTCTCGGTTGCCTGTTCTGGCCTCTTCGCGGGGCAAGCCCGCTCCCACAGGTGTATCACTGGTTTTGAGGGCAGTGATACACCTGTGGGAGCGGGCTTGCCCCGCGAAGAGGCCGGTACAGTTCAATCCACCCCGACAAACCCCCCGGTCTGGTGATGCCACAACCGCGCATACAACCCCTGCTGCGCCAGCAACTCACTGTGGCTGCCACTCTCGACAATATGCCCCTTGTCCAGCACCACCAGCCGGTCCATCCGCGCAATGGTCGATAGCCGGTGAGCGATGGCAATCACCGTCTTGCCCTGCATCAGGGTTTCCAGGCTTTCCTGGATCGCCGCCTCGACCTCCGAGTCCAGCGCGGAGGTGGCCTCGTCCATGATCAGGATCGGTGCATTCTTCAGCAGCACCCGGGCAATCGCGATACGTTGACGCTGGCCGCCAGACAGCTTGACCCCACGCTCGCCCACATGGGCATCGAACCCGGTACGCCCCTGGGCGTCCGTCAACTGCGGTATGAACTCGTCGGCGCGGGCACGGCGTACCGCTTCGAGCAGTGCCGCTTCGCTGGCCTCGGGACGGCCGTACAGCAGGTTGTCACGGATCGAGCGGTGCAACAGCGACGTGTCCTGGGTGATCATGCCGATCTGCGCACGCAGGCTGGCCTGGCTCACCTCGGCGATGTCCTGGCCATCGATGAGAATGCGCCCACCCTGCACGTCATACAGACGCAGCAGCAGGTTCACCAGGGTCGATTTGCCCGCGCCAGAGGGGCCGATCAAGCCAATCTTCTCACCCGGCCGTATGTCCAGGTTGAGCCCCTCGATCACGTTGCTGGCCTTGCCGTAATGGAAGTCCACATCGTCGAAATGCACCGCGCCACGGCTCACTTTCAGCGCAGGCGCATTGGGCTTGTCGGTGACGGTGACCGGTTGGGCGATGGTCTGCAGGCCGTCCTGAACCATGCCGATGTTCTCGAAGATGCCGTTGACCACCCACATGATCCAGCCCGACATGTTGACGATGCGAATTACCAGGCCGGTGGTCAGGGCAATTGCCCCCACGGAGATCAGCGATTGGCTCCACAACCACAGCGCAAGGCCCGTGGTGCCGACCACCAGCAGGCCGTTGAGGGTGGTGATGACCACGTCCATGCTGGTGATCACCCGCGAGGCCAGCTGGGTCTTCTCGGTCTGTTCGCGGATCGCCTCACGGGCATACTGCTGCTCGTAGTCGGTGTGGGCGAACAGCTTGAGGGTGGCAATGTTGGTGTAGCCGTCGACGATGCGCCCCATCAGCTTGGAGCGTGCATCGGATGAAATCACCGAGCGCGCCTTCACCCTGGGCACGAAGTAGAACAGCGCGGCGATGTAGCAGGCGATCCAGGCCAGCAGCGGCAGCATCAGGCGCCAGTCGGCCTCGGCGAACAGCACCAGCGAGCTGACGGCGTAGATCAGCACGTGCCACAGTGCGTCCACCGCCTGGACCGCCGAATCGCGTAGCGAGTTGCCGGTCTGCATGATGCGCTGGGCAATGCGCCCGGCAAAATCGCTCTGGAAGAAGTTCAGGCTTTGCTTGAGCACATAGCTGTGGTTTTGCCAGCGGATCATGCTGGTCATGCCTGGGTTGATGGTCTGGTGCACCAGCAGGTCGTGCAGGCCGAAGAACAGCGGGCGCAGCAGCAGAATCACCACCAGCATCCAGATCAGCTCACCGCTGTGCTCGCTGAAGAAACTGGCATTGGGCGTGCCCTGGGCCAGGTCGATGATGCGGCTCAGGTAGCTGAACATCGCCACTTCGATCAACGAAGCGATCAGGCCGACCACCAGCAGGGCAGCAAAGCTTGGCCACACCTGGCGCAGGTAGTACAGGTAGAACGGCCACACCGTGCTCGGTGGTGCCTCGCTCGGCGCCTCACGGAAAATGTCGATCAGTCGTTCGAAACGGCGGTACAGCATGGGTGACAACACTCCTGTTGGTCCGGCCTTCAGGCGGGTTCACGTCCCTGTGAAACCTGCATTCAGTCGATACGTTTGGCGGACTTGATATAGACCGGATCGGCCGGCACGTCGCGCATGCCTTTTTTCATGGTGGTCGGTGAGTTGACGATCTGGTCGACCACTTCCATACCTTTGGTCACCTTGCCGAACACGGCATAGCCACGGTCACGGCCTGGGTTGAGGAAGTCGTTGTCGGCCACGTTGATGAAGAACTGGCTGGTGGCCGAGTTCGGGTCCGAGGTGCGGGCCATGGACAGGGTGCCGCGGGTGTTCAGCAGGCCGTTGCCGGCTTCGTTACGGATCGGATCCTGGGTGTTCTTCTGCACCATCTGGTCGGTAAAACCGCCGCCCTGGACCATGAAGCCCGGGATCACGCGGTGGAAGACGGTGTTGTTGTAGAAGCCGCTGTCGACGTACTGGAGGAAGTTCTTGGTACTGATCGGCGCCTTCTCGGCATTCAACTCGATTTCGACCTGACCGAAGCTGGTGTCCAGCAACACGTGGGGGGTCTTGTCGGAGGCCATGACGCTGGTGGCGAAGGCGACCGAGCAGGCGGTGAGCAGGAGTTTTTTCAGCATGGGCTCAAAGATCCTTGAGAGGTGGAGGCGGCTGCAAGGAACTGCAGCAGGGTCTGGTTGAAGACCTCGGGTTGATCGAGGGGCGTAGCGTGCCGGGAATCGTCGATGACTACCAGCCTGGCCTGGGGCATCAGGGCGACGTAGCGCTTTTTCAGTTGTATCGGCGTGTAATCGTGGTCGGCGGCGATCACCAGGGTGGGACAGTGAATCTGCCCGATGCGTTCCTGCACGCCCCAATCGACGATGGCGTCGAAGCTCTTGAGGTAGGCGCGCTTGTCGTTGCGCGCCCAGCGCTGGGCCATCTTCTGGCGCAGGTCGGCTTGCCCGGGTTTGGGGAACAGGCGTTCGGCCAGGCCTTTGCCAACGGTCTCGACGCTGAGCAGGCGTGCCAGGCCCCAGCGCTTGGCCCACCAGATCCAGTCGCTGCGGGTGCGGCGCTTGACCTCGGGTGCGCTGTTGACAATGCACAGGCTGCGCAGCCACTGCGGATGGTCGACAGCGAACTGGAACCCGACCATACCCCCCATCGACAGGCCGACGAAGTGCACCGGGCCGCACTGCAGGTGTTCAAGCAGGGCCAACAGGTCTTCGCTGAAGGTGGCGATCTGGTAACCGTCGCGGGGCTTGTCGGAGCGGCCGTGGCCGCGGTTGTCCATGAGGATCACCCGGTAATGGCGGCTCAGCAACGGTACCTGCAGCTCCCAGTCCTGGCTACTGGAACCCAGGCCATGCAGCAGCACCAAGGGCTCGCCCTGGCCATATTCCTCGTAATGCAGTAAGCATCCTTCGTGTTCGAAATAGGCCAAGGGCGCGGTCCTCTCAGGCTTGTGGGGGGGCTGCGAAGGGCACGTCCAGAGGCGCGGTGTCGAAGTTGCGCAGCAGGTCGATAAGAATCTGCGTAGCCGGGCCCAGGGTCTTCTCTTTGCTCGAATAAAGGTAGAACAGTGGATGGCGGCTGCCACCCTGATCCAGCGGCAACGGCTTGAGCACACCTTCACGCAGTTCGCGTTCGATCATGTGCTGGGGCAGCCAGGCAAAGCCCAGGCCACTGCTGACGAAGGTGGTGGCGGTGCCCAGGCTACCGACCGTCCAGCGCTGCTCGGCACCCAGCCAACCGACATCCAGTGGCTGCGCGCGCCCGGAATCGCGGATCACCACCTGTAGCTGGCTTTCCAGGTCCTGGAAGGTGATTTCCCGGCCCAGGCGGTGCAGGCTGTGTTCGGGGTGGGCAACGGCGATGAATTCCACTGCGCTCAGTTCGGCACCCAGGTAGCCGCCGATGCTGTAGCTGCTGATGGCCAGGTCGGCGATGCCTTCGCGCAGCACTTCCTCGACGCCAGACAGCACCTCTTCGCGCAGGCGTACCCGGCAGCCACGGCTCTGCGGCATGAACGCACTCAAGGCACGGACCAGCCGGGCGCTGGGGTAGGCGGCGTCGACCACCACGCGCACCTCGGCTTCCCAGCCTTGTTCCATGTGATGGGCAAGGTCTTCGAGCTGGCTGGCCTGCTTGACCAGGTGGCGCGAACGGCGCAGCAGCACGTTGCCCGCCTCGGTGAGCACCGCCTTGCGGCCATCGATACGCAGCAACGGAACACCGAGCTGCTCTTGCATGCGGGCGACGGTGTAGCTGACCGACGACTGCGAACGGTGCAGCGCCTCGGCGGCCTGGGCAAACCCGCCGTGGTCGACCACTGCTTGCAGCGTTCGCCACTGATCAAGGGTTACGCGCGGCGCTTTCATCTTTCGCTCCTGTTGTCCTAAGCTGCGCTCTTCCAAGGAGAGCGCCCCATGAAGAAATGTTGTGCGGCAATACTGATGTGCCTGCCCCTCGGGGCCATGGCTTATCCCATCGATGTGGAGAAGCAACTTGACGGGGTCAAGCTCGACTACACCGCCTACGACACTGCCTACGATATTGGCGCCATCACCCTCAACAACTACGGGCAAGTGCCGGCGGCCTGCAAGGTGACGTTCCGCAACGGCCCGGAAGCGCCGCGGGTGCGCCGGGTGAACGTACCGGCCGGTAAAAGCGTCGATGTCACCGCCAAGTTCAATCGCCAGATCATCAAATTGCGGATCGGCGTGAACTGCTCAGCGGAATAAACTGATTAATCGATTGATTAAACCCACTTTTTACGCTTTTTTATCGATAGGTCAAGCCTTAATCTCACCTCCATCGAATCGCACCCTTTTTGCCGATGGAGGCACCCATGTCCCGCGTACTGATCATCGAAAGCAGCGCCCGCCAGCAGGATTCCGTTTCCCGTCAACTGACCCGCGACTTCATCCAGCAATGGCAGGCGGCGCATCCGGCCGATCAGATCAACGTACGTGACCTGGCCGTGACCCCGGTGCCCCACCTGGATGCCAACCTGCTCGGTGGCTGGATGAAGCCCGAAGAGCAGCGCAGCGCTGCCGAACGGGAAGCGCTGGCCCGCTCCAATGAACTCACCGATGAACTGCTGGCGGCCGACGTGCTGGTGATGGCAGCACCGATGTACAACTTCACCATCCCCAGCACCCTCAAGGCCTGGCTGGACCACGTGCTGCGCGCCGGTATCACTTTCAAGTACACCCCGACCGGCCCACAAGGCCTGCTGACCGGCAAGCGCGCCATCGTCCTGACCGCCCGCGGCGGCATTCATGCCGGTGCCACCAGCGACCATCAGGAACCGTACCTGCGCCAGGTGATGGCCTTCATCGGCATTCACGATGTGAACTTCATCCATGCCGAGGGCCTGAACATGAGCGGCGACTTCCATGAGAAGGGCATCAACCAGGCCAAGGCCAAACTGGCTGCGGTGGCCTGAGCGTCAACGAATTCCCAACCCTGACACCTGTTTTTGCTCCTTTGGGTGTACCTGCCCGGCCTGATGGCCGGGCTTTTTTATGCCTGGGATTTCTCGGTTGCTTGTGCCGGCCTCTTCGCGGGCACAGCCCCCACACTTCTCATGGTTGAACTGACGCGCCGCAACCCGCTAAGGTCGCCGCCTTGATCCACGAGAGGCAACCATGGGCTACCTGATTATCGTCGCGCTGATCCAGGCGTTTTCCTTCAGCTTGATCGGCGAGTACCTGGCCGGGCACGTCGACAGTTACTTTGCCGTGCTCGCCCGGGTGCTGCTGGCGGGCCTGGTGTTTCTGCCGCTGACCCGCTGGCGCCAGGTCGAGCCGCGTTTCATACGTTCGATGCTGCTGATTGGCGCGCTGCAGTACGGCATCACCTATGTCTGCCTGTACCTGAGCTTTCGCGTGCTCACCGTGCCGGAAGTGCTGTTGTTCACCATCCTCACGCCGTTGCACGTCACCCTGATCGAAGATGCCTTGAACCGGCGTTTCAACCCTTGGGCGTTGCTGGCGGCGCTGGTGGCCGTGGCGGGTGCCGCGGTGATCCGCTTCGACAGCATCAGCGGCGAATTTTTCATGGGCTTCCTGTTGCTGCAGCTGGCCAACTTCACCTATGCGGCCGGCCAGGTGCTGTACCGTCACCTGATCGCCCGAAACCCCAGCGACCTGCCGCACTACAAGCGTTTCGGCTACTTCTACCTGGGGGCCTTGATCGTCGTGTTGCCGGCATTTGTGCTGTTCGGCAATGCCCAGCACCTGCCGAGCACCGACGTGCAATGGCTGGTGTTGCTGTTCCTCGGGCTGTGCCCGACCGCGCTGGGCCTGTACTGGTGGAACAAGGGCGCATGCCTGGTGTCCGGGGCGACGCTGGCGGTGATGAACAACCTGCATGTGCCGGTGGGGCTGTTGCTCAACCTGTTGATCTGGAACCAGCACGAGCCACTGGGGCGGCTGCTCATCGGCGGGGCGGTGATTCTGGCGTCGGTGTGGATGAGCCGATTGGGCAGCCGCACGGAAGCAGCGCTGACTCGCAAGGCCTGACATGCATACCATCTTCGTCATCGTCGCGCCGATCTTTGCCCTCATCCTGGTGGGCTACCTGTGTCGTCGCGCCAATAAGCTCGGTGACAAGGCCGCAGCCGAAATCAACAAGATGGTGGTCTGGCTCTGCCTGCCGGCCTTGCTGTTCAAAGTGACCGCCACGGCGACCTGGAGCGAGATCTGGCACCCAGGCTTCATCGTGGCGTTTGGTGCCGGGGCGCTGGCGATGTTCGTGATCACCCTGGGGTGGCGCCTTTACAGCGGCCATGGCCTGGCTGCGGCGAGTATCGATGGGCTCAGCGCCGGTTATGCCAATACCGGGTACATCGGGATCCCGCTGTGCGTGCTGCTGTTTGGCGAGCCTGGGCTGCAGCCGGCGCTGATTTCGTCGCTGATCGTGGTCTGCCTGGTGTTTGCACTTTCGCTGACGCTGATCGAAATCGGCCTGCAGGAGGAGCGGCAGATCGGTCGCGCCATGCGGGTCGTGTGCAAGGCGCTGGCGAAGAATCCGCTGGTTATTTCGCCGCTGGTGGGGGCTGCCTGGGCCATGTCTGGTTTGGGATTGGCAGAGCCGGTGATGCATTTTCTCGACATGCTGGCCCTGGCGACCACCCCTTGTGCGCTGATTTCTCTGGGGGCGTTCCTGGCCGAGAAACGGGGCACGGGGCAGGCTAGCCCGTGGCCACTGGTGGGGCTGAAACTGGTCGGGCAACCGGCGTTGACCTGGGTGCTGGCGTTCAAGGTGTTCAGCCTGCCGACCATGTGGGCGGCGTCGGCGGTATTGTTGGCGGCGCTGCCGACGGGGACCGGGCCGTTCATGCTGGCTGAGTATTACAACCGCGAGGCGGGGCTGATTTCGCGGACGATCCTGTTTTCCACGGTGGCTTCGCTGCTGACCTTGACCGGGTTGTTGTACCTGCTGGGTTATGCGGGGTAGTGGAGAGCCTCTTCGCGGGGCGAGCCCGCTCCCACAGGTTCACCGCTTATCCTGAGGCAGCGCTGTACCTGTGGGAGCGGGCTTGCCCCGCGAATGGGCCGCAAAGCGGCCCCAGCAATCTCAAGCCTCGCTCAATTCTTCCAAGCGGTGCGGCACTCGCCCCGCCAACCCCACCCGCATGTCATTGCCACTCGGCTGCTGATACAAGCTCAAGCCAAACTCCGGCAACACCGCCAGCAGATAATCGAAGATATCGCCCTGGATCCGCTCGTACTCCGCCCACACCGTGGTCGTGGTGAAGCAGTAGATCTCCAGCGGCACCCCTTCGGCGGTGGTCTGCATCTGCCGGACCATGCACGTCATGCCCTGGTGCACATTGGGGTGGTTCTTCAGGTAGGCCAAAGCAAACGCGCGGAAGGTGCCGATATTAGTCAGCTTGCGGCGGTTGGCGGACAGCTCGGCCACCGGCCCCAGCGCTTCGTTCCAGTTCTGCAGCTCCTGGCGCTTGCTGGCCAGGTAGTCACCGAGCAGGCGCACCTGGGTCAGGCGTTGTTCCTCTTCGCGGGTCAGAAAACGCACACCCGCCGCGTCGATGAACAGGCTGCGCTTCATGCGCCGGCCGCCCGACTGCTGCATGCCGCGGTAGTTGCGGAACGATTCGCTCATCAAGCGCCAGGTCGGGATCGAGACGATGGTCTTGTCGAAGTTCTGTACTTTCACCGTGTGCAAGGTGATGTCCACCACATCACCATCGGCGCCCACCTGGGGCATTTCGATCCAGTCGCCCACATGCAGCATGTCGTTGCTGGTCAGTTGCACGCTGGCCACGAATGACAGCAGGGTGTCCTTGTAGACCAACAGCAGTACCGCCGACATTGCACCCAGGCCCGACAGCAGCAGCAACGGCGAGCGGTCGATCAGGGTGGCGACGATGACGATGGAGGCGAAAATCCACAACATCATCTTGGCCAGTTGCACATAGCCCTTGATCGAGCGGGTGCGGGCGTGCTCGGTGCGGGCGTAAATGTCGAGCAGGGCATCCAGCAGGCAGGACAGTGCCATGGTCATGAACAGCAGGGTGAAGGCCAGGGCGACGTTGCCAAGGAAGTGCTGGGCCGTGTCGGACAGCTCCGGCACCAGTTTCAGGCCAAACTGCAGCACCAGCGACGGTGTGGTCTGGGCCAGCCGGTGCAGGACTTTGTTGTGGCGAAGGTCATCCAGCCATTTCAGCGCCTGTTGGCGAGCCAGCAGGCGGGTGCCGTGCAGCATCAGAAAGCGCGACAGGCGGCCGACCACCAGCGAAATCAGCAGCAGTACGGCCAGGCCGATGGCGGCGTGGAGCATGGGATGTTGATCGAGGGTGCCCCAGAGGTCGAGGGAGTCACGCCAGATTCGTTGGATATCCATGGGCTTGTGAACGGTCTGTATTGCCAAACGAAGCGCCATTAGAGCGCGGATGCCGATAAAGTTGCCAAAAGAAATTCGGCTATGGCGGCAGAAAACGTTACCCTATGCAACTGAATTTCCCGCACTTGCCTGAGGTTACCTCCGTGTTTTCCCAATTCGCCCTGCACGAACGCCTGCTTAAAGCCGTGGCCGAGCTTAAATTTGTCGAGCCGACCCCGGTGCAGGCAGCGGCCATCCCCCTGGCCCTGCAAGGGCGTGACCTGCGTGTGACCGCGCAGACCGGCAGTGGCAAGACCGCGGCATTCGTCCTGCCGATGCTCAATCGCCTGGTTGACCTGAGCGGCCCACGTGTGGAAATCCGCGCGCTGATCCTGCTGCCTACCCGCGAGCTGGCGCAGCAGACCCTCAAGCAGGTGCAACTGTTCTCCCAGTTCACCTACATCAAGTCTGGCCTGGTTACCGGTGGTGAAGACTTCAAGGAACAGGCCGCCATGCTGCGCAAGGTGCCGGACGTGCTGATCGGCACCCCAGGTCGCCTGCTTGAGCAGCTCAACGCCGGCAACCTGGACCTGTCCCATGTGCAGGTAATGATCCTCGACGAAGCCGACCGCATGCTCGACATGGGCTTTGCCGAAGACATGGAGCGCCTGTGCAAAGAGTGTGAGAACCGTGAGCAAACCCTGCTGTTCTCTGCCACCACAGGCGGCGCGGCGTTACGCGACATCATTGGCAAGGTGTTGAAAGACCCTGAGCACCTGATGCTCAACAGCGTCTCGCAGCTGGCCGAAGGCACCCGTCAGCAGATCATCATGGCTGACCACGACCAGCACAAAGAAAAGATCGTCCAGTGGTTGCTGGAAAACGAGACCTACCAGAAGGCGATCATCTTCACCAACACCCGTGCCCTGGCCGACCGTATCTATGGTCACCTGGTGGCCAAGGACGTGAAGGCCTTCGTACTGCACGGTGAAAAGGACCAGAAAGACCGCAAGCTGGCCATCGACCGTTTCAAGCAGGGTAGCTCCAAGGTGCTGGTAGCCACCGACGTTGCGGCCCGTGGCCTGGATATCGACGGCCTCGACCTGGTGATCAACTTCGACATGCCACGCAGCGGTGACGAGTACGTGCACCGTATTGGCCGTACCGGCCGTGCGGGGGGCGAAGGCCTGGCGATCTCGCTGATCACCCACAACGACTGGAACCTGATGTCGAGCATCGAGCGCTACCTCAAGCAGCAGTTCGAGCGCCGGGTGATCAAGGAAGTGAAAGGCACCTACAACGGGCCGAAAAAGGTCAAGGCTTCGGGCAAGGCTGCCGGTACCAAGAAGAAAAAAGTCGAGAAGAAGTCGGGTGACAAGAAGGCTGGCGCCAAGCGCAAGCCGACCGCCAAGCCAAGGGCCAACGCACCGCTGGCCAGCGCCGATGGCATGGCACCGCTGAAAAAGCGCGCGCCTGCGGCTGAGTAAGCCAGTTGCAGCCCTGTCGTCGCCTTGCCGGCGATAGGGCCTTCACCACCCGTACGTCAGTCCGCTTTCTTCTCCGCTGTTTTCAATTCCTTGATCCGCGTATCGATCAACTGGCACTTGTCCGGTAGGTCTTTGCTCGCCGTCCCCAGCTCCATACCCTGCAGCTCGTCGTTGATCTCCTTGGCCTTCTGCGGGTTCTGTTCGGTCAGCTGGCTGACCAGCCCGGCCAGTTCTTCGCGCTTCTGAGTGGCCTCTTCTGGCGTGCAGGCCCAGGCGGGCAGGGCGCAGAACAGGGTAATGGTACCGATGATTTGCAGCGACGGTTTCATCCTTCATACCTCCGGTATTGGCGATGCCTGGTGGAGGGCCGAGGATGCGTTGAAGTTCAGCCTCGACGACCGGCGGGCTCGGCAACCCGCGGGCGCAATACAACCAACGTTGTCAGTGTGCAAGGTGAGGTTTTGCCGTCATGTCTATGCCCAACGCCTTCATGACTGCGAGGAACGATTTAAGGGTCGGATTGCCGTGTTCGCTGAACGACCGGTAAAGTTGCTCACGAGACAAGCCAGTTTCTTTCGCCAGATCGCTCATCCCTTTTGCACGAGCCACCACGCCAACGGCTTTGGCCACGTAGCTGGCGTCACCCGTCTCCAGCGCATCGGACATGAATTGTGCGATGGCTTGCGGAGTGGTCAGGTAATCGGCCGCATCGAACTCAAAAAATGTTTCAGTCATTTTGCATCCTCCAGGAGCGCAGGATTTCGTGAGCCGCTTTGATGTCCCGCCGCTGGCTGCTCTTGTCCCCGCCGCAAAGCAGTATTACTAAGGTATCGCCCGCTTGGTGAAAGTACACCCGGTAGCCCGGGCCATGGTGAACTCTGAGTTCACTCACTCCGTGGCCAACTGCCGAGACGTCTCCAGGAAGTCCCTCCATCAAACGGTTGATACGAGCAATGATCCGGATACGCGCCATTTCGTCCCGGAGCCCATGCACCCAATGTCTGAAACTGCTGGATTCGATCTTCTTCATTGGGTGAATGTAGTTTATAAATCACACTTGGCTAGCGCATCAAATGGTTTCTGTTTTTTTCTGAACACGACTCGCCGCAGGCAGGTCCCAACCTGTGTACCCCTTCCGTCCACAGCAGGAGCCTGCCGCCATGAGCACCACCTACGACTGGGACTTGATCGAGCGCTTGCTGCATGAAGTGCAGAACAGCGCCGGTCACAGCTTCACGCCACGCCCCTATGCCGAGCAGCACGCTGCGGCTCTGGCCGCCAAAGGCCAGCCGATAGGCGATCTGGACCACCTCAAGACCCGCGCCTGCGAATACGAAAAGCTGCTGTTCGAGCGCGGCTTTATCGAGAGCCGGCCCGATGAAGAGGGCGGCAACGGTGAAAACTTCGTCCTCAGCGAACGCGGATCACGCCTGTTGAGCCTGATCGACAGCAGCATTCCTGGCTTTGAGCACCCACGCCTGGTTTTGGATGAACAAGCCGATGCGCTGGATGAAGCGACGTTTGAACAGGTGTCATCCAAGGCGCAGATTGCTTGAGGTCGTTTTGAGGGTGGCACGGGCGGGCATGGAAACCCGATAATCGGTAATTCCTGAAAACTGCCGAGCTGACGCCCATGCCAATGACTACCCGAAAGGCCCGCCCATGAGCGCGGCCCGGAAGAACCCCGACGCCTTTGCTTTCCAGGTCATGCTTGGGTTGTGCCTGATCTGGGGCTGCCAGCAGGTGCTGATCAAGACGGCCGCTGTCGACATCGCGCCGGTGATGCAGGCTGCCTTGCGTAACTGCATCGCCGCCGTGTTGGTGGGCCTGATGATCTGCTGGCGCGGTGGTTGGGAGCAGGTGGGCAGCACCTGGCGTGCCGGGCTGTTGGCGGGCGGGCTGTTTGGCGTGGAATTCCTGTTCATCGCCGAAGGGCTGAAGCTGACGTCGGCAGCGCACATGTCCGTATTCCTCTACACCGCACCCGTTTTCACGGCGTTGGGCCTGCACTTCATGCTGCCCAGTGAGCGACTGCGGCTGTTGCAGTGGTTGGGGATCTTGCTGGCCTTCGGTGGGATTGCCACGGCGTTTGCCGGGGGTATGTCGTTTGAAGAAATGGACAGCCGCACCTTGCTGGGCGACGCCTTTGGCGTTGTGGCAGGGCTGGCCTGGGGCGCGACGACCGTGGTAGTGCGCTGTTCGCGGCTGTCGGAAGCACCGGCGACCTTGACCTTGTTCTATCAGCTGGCCGTCGGCTTTGCCGGGCTGCTGTTGATTGCCTTGCTCAGCGGCCAGATCGGCGCGGTGTCGCTGACGCCGTTGGCGGTCGGCAGTGTGCTGTTCCAAGGGATCGTGGTGTCGTTTGTCAGCTACCTGACCTGGTTCTGGTTGTTGCGCAAGTACTTGGCGTCGAACCTCGCGGTGTTCTCGTTCATCACGCCGCTGTTCGGCGTGACGTTCGGGGTGCTGCTGCTGGATGAGCCTCTGAGCGTGAACTTCGTACTCGGGGCAGTGATGGTACTGCTTGGGGTGATCCTGGTGAGCGCCGAGCCTTGGGTGAAGCAGCAACTGCGCAAATGGGTGGGGTAACAAGTGCCTCTACACCGATTGCGCATCAGCTGAGTTTTGCGCCAGGCAGCTGGGGTTGGCATGGCCTCCCGCCAGCACCAGCACCCCGGCTACGGCCAAGCCACTCGCTGCCAGCAGCAAAGCCGGCTGTAAACTCCCTGTGTAGTGGTTGCTGACCGTCGCCAACAACGGCCCACTCAGTTGGCCGAGTGCAAAGCACGCCGTGAGCAGCCCCGCATTACGCTGCGTCGCATGCGGCGCCAGTTCCCGCGAACGCTGCATCACCAGCTGCATGCAGGCCAGGAACGGCGCACCGCAAAGCACCACGCCCAACCCCAGGCCAAGGCCACCGCCCATCAGGCATGCCAGCACGCCCAGCCCTTGCAGCCACAGGGTGGCAGTCAGCCAGGTAGAGGTGCGGCCGGCTCGGCGCACGCTCACCAGCAGCACGCCCAGCGCGGCTGCCACACCAAAGGCAGGCCAGAACAGGTCGGCCATCCATTGCCCCTGAAATTGCTGGTTGGCCATCTGTGACAAGAAGGTGGCCGGCAGAATGTAACCGACGCCGTACAACGCATAGACCAGCCCAAGGCGAGCGATGCCGACATTTCGCGTTGTGCCTCGCTGCACAGTCGCCGGGGCAATCGCTAGCGCCTGCGGCTGTGGCAACCAACGCCCCACCGCCAACAGCATGATCAGCGCAGCGCTGGCATAAATCAGCCACAGGGCTGCCGAACCCAGCCCCAGCACATGCGCACCGAGGGCCAACAGACCCGTAACGGCGATACCCAGGCCTGGGCCGGCGAAAACCAGGGCACCCAGGCGCTGGCGATTGTGTGCACTGGCAACGTGCTGGCTGAGGCTGGTGATCATCACCAGTACCCAGGCGCTGGCCACGCCTGTGCCAAAGCGCAGCAGCAGGTGGGGCCAGAAGCCATCGGCGGCCCATGAAGCCAGGGTCAACAGTACGCACAGCCACAGGCCGCCGTGCAGGCGCAGACGCACCTGGGCAGGTTTGCGAGCGAACATGGCATCCACCGCACCCAGGAAGTAACCGAGGTAGTTGGCTGCCGCGACCAGTCCGGCGGCCGTGAGGTCAAACTGGCCTTCAGCGATCAGCTGCGGCAGTTGCGGGGTAAGGGCGAAGCGACCTATGCCCATGGCCATCATCAGCGCCACGGCGCTGGCCAGCAGGTGTATCAGCGGCGACATGGAGGCACTCCTGCAGATTTGTTGGCGATGGATGGCAGGTTAGGGGGCTTTTATGTTCAATAAAATTGAATAATGATGAGGAAGTTGTTCTGTTTTGGAGAATGTTATGGAGTTCAGCCAGCTGCGCATCTTCCAGGCGGTGGCCGAGGAAGGTTCCGTCACCCGCGCCGCCGAGCGCCTGCATCGGGTGCCGTCGAACCTGTCGACACGCTTGCGCCAGCTCGAAGAGCAATTGGGCGTAGAGCTGTTTTTGCGCGAGCGCCAGCGCCTGCAATTGTCGCCGGCGGGCAAGGTGTTGCTGGACTACGCCAATCGCCTGTCTGCCCTGCGTGACGAGGCGGTGGCAGCCATACAGGGCGGCCAGCCGGCCGGGGAATTCGTGCTGGGCACCATGTACAGCACCGCAGCCACTCACCTGCCTGCATTGCTGGCGCGTTATCACCAGGCGTATCCGGCGGTGAACCTGCAGGTGCGCGCAGCGCCCAGTGGCGAGTTGTTCGAGGGTTTGCTCAGCCATGGCCTGGACGCGGCATTGGTGGACGGCCCGCCGAGCCTGGCCGGGCTGGACGGTGTGCCGCTGTGCGAAGAGCAGCTGGTGTTGATCACCAGCCCCGAGCACCCGCCCGTGCACACGGCAAAAGATGTGGCAGGCAAAGCCGTGTTCACCTTCCGCCAGGGCTGCTCGTACCGGATGCGCCTTGAGGCCTGGTATGCCCACGCCCATACGCCGATGGGGCGGGTGATGGAGATCGAGTCCTACCAGAGCATGCTGGCCTGCGTGATTGCTGGCGCGGGCGTGGCCATGATGGCGCAGTCCATGCTCGACAGCCTGCCTGGGCGCGACCGGGTGCGGGTTCATCGGCTGCAGGCGCCGTTCGATCAGGCGGTGACCTGGTTGATGTGGCGCCAGGGCATGCGCGGGGCAAATTTGCAGGCGTGGATCGATCTGCAACAAACCGAAACGATAAACCAGTCGTCGGAATGCGGCGTTTCGCCTTGATCCGCGTCAAAATGGCCCCTATCTCTAGGAACAGATGCATGCGTAATACAGGACATCGGGCTATGATCTGTATGAAACATCACTGGATTGATTGACCGTGAGGCTGACCCGTCAAGGGGGCACTATGAAGAAACCACTGTTCAACTGGCTCCACGACTTGGCTGTCGCACTGGGGTTGATTCCACCGCCCTTGCAGCCGGTGCCGATCCCGACTGATGAAGAGCAGCGCAAGCGCCAACCGCGCCGTCGCTGACATGACAAAGGCCGCCGCATCATTGCTGATGCGGCGGCCTTTTTGTTGCTGCGGATCGTCAGTCTTGGGTAGCGGTATCAGGCCAGCTTCATCGCTGCCACCGATTTACGCGACATCAGGCTGACCCCCACGAAGCTCACCAGGCCGATCGCCAGGCTGTAGTAGATCGGCGTGTTGGCTTCCAGCCCATCCTTGAACATGAACAACAGCGCGGTAGCAAAGCCCAGCGACATGCTGGCGATTGCACCTGCGGTGGTGGCGCGTTTCCAGAAGATCGCACCGATCAACGGGATCAGCATGCCGCCGACCAGCAGGTTGTAGGCCAAGGTCAAGGCGTTGATCACATCGTTCACCACCAAAGCGATGCCCAGTACCACCAGGCCCGTGAGCAGGGTGAACAGGCGGCTGATGCCCAGACTCGATTGCTTGCCGCCACGCAGCTTGGGCAGCAGGTCTTCGGTCAGGGTGGTGGACGCGGCCAGCAGGCCGGCGCTGGCGGTGGACATCATGGCTGCCAGGGCCGCCGCCATCAGCAGGCCGCGAATGCCATCGGGCAGGGTGCTCTTGATCATCTCGGCAAAGGCATTGTTCGGGTTGGCCAAGTCCGGCATCAGCACGTGCGCGGCCATACCGATCATGGCGCAGGCCAGGCCGTACACCACGCAGTAGACACCTGCAGTGGTACCGGCACGTTGGCAGACCTTCTCGTCACGGGCAGTGAATACCCGCTGCCAGATGTCCTGGCCGATGAGGATGCCGAAGAAGTAGATCAGGAAGTAAGTGATGATGGTGTCCCAACCGATGGAGGTCAGTTGGAAGCTTGCCGCTGGCAGTTTGGCCACCAAGGTGTCCCAGCCGCCGGCTTTGTACAGGCAGACTGGCAGCAAGATGAACATCAGGCCGACGGTCTTGATGACGAACTGGACGATGTCGGTCAGGGTCAGCGACCACATGCCACCGATGGTCGAATAGAGCACCACCACGCCACCGCCGAGCAGCAGCGACATCCAGAACGGCAACTCAAGCAGTACCTGCAGCACCGTTGCCATGGCCAGGGTCGAGGTGACGCCGATCATCAGGGCGTAAGCCAGCATGATCACCGCGCTGGCCTGACGTGCCATGGGGTTGTAGCGCCGCTCCAGGACCTGGGTCACGGTAAAGATGCGCAGGCGCAGCAGGGGTTTGGCGAGGAACAGGTTGAGGGCGATGATGCCCAGGCCCAGGGCTGCGCACAGCCAGAAGCCAGAAATGCCGTGGACATAGCCCAGGCGCACGGTGCCGACGGTGGACGCACCGCCCAGTACGGTGGTGGCCATGGTGCCCATGTACAGGGTCGGGCCGAGATTGCGCCCGGCCACCAGGTAGTCTTCGTGGGTTTTCGCACGCCGCATGCCATACCAGCCAAGGCCGAGCATGCCGGCGGTATAGATCATTACAACAATGATGTCCAAGGCCATTGGGAGTCTCCCGATTATCTTTATTATGGCGAGATCGACCGCGCGGGCTTAGCGCCACCCGGCGGTCTTGTCTTGTGTTGACGGGCCTCAGTGGCCCTCCCTCATGGCTCCTGCCGGGGTATAGCGATCAAGCGGTGCCGTGCGGTGTGGCCAACTTCAGCGACGCACGACGCCCGGCAGCACGCAGAGCATTTCGAACAGCAGGTTGGCGCCGAGCAGCGAGGTGTTGCCGGTGGTGTCGTAAGGCGGGGAGACTTCGACAAGGTCACAGCCGATCAGGTCCAGGCCGTGACAGCCGCGAATGATCTCCATCGCCTGGATCGTGGTCAAGCCCCCGATTTCAGGAGTGCCGGTGCCTGGCGCCCAGGCAGGGTCGATGCCGTCGATATCGAACGACAGGTACACCGGGCCACCGCCGACCTTTTCGCGGACTTCGGCCATCAGCGGTTCCAGCGATTTGTGCCAGCATTCTTCGGCCTGGACTACACGAAAGCCCTGGCGACGGCTCCAGTTGAAGTCGTCGGCGGTGTAGCCCTGGGCGCGCAGGCCGATCTGCACCACGCGGTCACAGTCGAGCAGGCCCTCTTCCACGGCGCGGCGGAAGGTGGTGCCGTGGGCGATCTTTTCGCCGAACATGTGATCGTTGACGTCGGCGTGGGCATCGATGTGCACCAGGCCGATCTTGCCGTGCTTTTTGTGCAGGGCACGCAGGATCGGCAGGGTGATGGTGTGATCGCCGCCCAGGGTCATCGGGATGACATTGTGCTCGACGATTTCATCGTAGGCTTCTTCGATGATGCGCACGGCGTCGAGCAGGTTGAAGGTGTTGATGGCCACGTCACCGATGTCGGCTACCGACAGCGAGTCGAAAGGCGCGGCCCCGGTGGCCATGTTGTACGGGCGGATCATCACCGATTCGGCGCGGATCTGCCGTGGGCCGAAGCGGGTGCCAGAGCGCAGCGAGGTGCCGATGTCCAGGGGCACGCCGATGAACGCGGCATCGAGGCCGGCGGCGCTTTGCAGGTGGGGGAGGCGGAGCATGGTGGCGATGCCGCCGAAACGCGGCATTTCGTTGCCGCCCAGTGGTTGGTGGAGAGTCTTGTCCACGGTGGGCCTCATCAGTCGGTCGATTGTTGTGTTTGTTCGAACCTGTGCCGCGGCGCGCCTGTTTGCTTTGGTTGTGCCGGCGGGCAGGACATTTCGGCCGAGTTTGCTCAAGGTAGTGCACGGGAAGAATCGCTACCGGCAAATACTTACTTCAGGAATTTCTGAACTAATACCCCGCAACCGGTTAGACTTCACGCATTTACCGTTGTGGAATTGTTGCACCATGGCCTCGACCCTGCCTGATCTGAAACTCCTGCGCATCTTCGTCAGCGTGGTGCGCCACCAGGGCTTCGCCAACGCCCAGCGCGAGTTGAACCTGTCGACGTCGGCCATCAGCACCTACATGAGCCAGCTGGAAGGCGGGCTGGGTATTGTTCTTTGCCACCGGGGGCGCGGGGGGTTCAGCCTGACCAGCAAGGGCGAGCTGTTCCATCAGGAGAGCCTGCGCCTGCTGGCCGAGCTCGATGGCTTCGAGCAATATGCCGCGGCGCTCAAGGGCGAGCTGCGCGGCACACTTAACCTGGGCGTGATCGACTCCACCGTGGGTGATCGCGCACTGCCGCTGGCCGAAGCCATCGGCGCTTACAGCCAGGAGCACCCGGCGGTGCACCTGCACCTGTCGGTGTCCAGCCCCTACGAACTGCAACTGGGTGTACAGGACAACCGCCTCGACCTGGCCATTGGGGCGTTTTCCTCGCGCATGAGTGGCCTGGTCTATCAACCGCTGTACCGGGAGCAGCACTGGTTGTATTGCAGCAGCCGCCACCCCTTGTTCGCCGAACGGCGCATCCATGAGCAGGTGGTGACTCAGCAGCGCATGGTCGGTCGCGGCTACTGGAGCCAGGCAGAGCTGGCCCGGCATGGCTTCAAGCACAGCGCGGCGACCGTCGAGAGCATGGAGGCGCAGCTGATTCTGATACTGTCCGGTGCCTACATCGGTTACCTGCCAGAGCATTATGCCCAGGCGTGGGTGGAGAAGGGCGATTTACGGGTATTGTCGCCGTCGACCTTCGGTTACCAGGCGCCATTTTCGCTGATCATTCGCCGTGGTCGTAGCCGCGAGCCTTTGATTCAGACCTTCCGCGACTTGCTCAAAAGTCAGCTCAACGTCGGCTGATGCACACCAGGTTTATGCATTCCGTCGGGATGGGCTCAATTCCTACAGGACTTGACCGCTAACCTGATAGCGCTCTGCTAAACATCAACGTGCGCTGAAGATCCCCCCTATTTCATCCTGCAAGGATTGCCCAAGATGCGCATGAATTTGCCCGTCACTGAGCACGAAAGAACCTTTTCCAGCGAACAACGCCTGATTTCCACGACGGACCTCAACAGCCGCATTACCTACTGCAATGACGCTTTCGTGGCGATCAGCGGTTTTACCTACGACGAACTGGTTGGCCAGACCCACAACCTGGTGCGTCACCCCGACATGCCGCCGGCGGTCTTCGGCCACATGTGGGACACCATCAAGCAAGGCAAACCCTGGATGGGCGTGGTCAAGAACCGCGCCAAAAATGGCGATTACTACTGGGTCAGCGCCTATGTCACCCCGGTGTATGAGCAGGGCAGGGTCAGCGGCTATGAGTCGGTGCGTTCGGTGCCGACGCGCGAGCAGATTCACCGCGCCGAAGCCCTGTACGCGCGGTTGCGTGCCGGCCGTTCGCCGGTATCCTGGGCGGCGCGGCTAGGGCATGAATTGGGGCACGGCTGGCCGCTGATTGGCGCGGGCCTGCTGTCGGCGGCAAGCTACCTGTGGCTACCGCCCTATGCGGCCTTGGGGGTATTGATGGCCAGCTTGTTGCTGGCCTGGTACCTGGTCGAGCATCAGCACAGCCAGGCCATTCGGCGCACACTTGGCGAGCACCCAAAAGCCTTCACCAGCCCGTTGGTGGCGTTGACGTACAGCGACAATCTGGGCCTGCAAGGCCAGCTGGACCTGGCCATCCTCAGCGAAGAGGCACGCTTGCAAACTGCCTTGACCCGCCTGGTGGACGCCGGGGTCGGGGTGAAGTCGCGGGCGGCGCAGTCGGCCGACCTGTCCGACGCCCAGGCGCAGATGCTCGACCGCCAGCGCAGCGAAACCGACCAGTCCGCCACGGCGATCGCGCAGATGGCAGCGACCATTCAGGAGGTCACCCATAACGTGCAAAGCACCGCCCATGCCGCAGGTGATGCCGACCAGTTGGCGCAGCAAGGCAGTGAGTTGGCCCAGCAGAGCCTCAAGGCGATGGGCAGCATGAGTGATGCGGTCAACGATATAGGCCAGGCCGTCAACGCCTTGGCTGAACAGACCCAGTCGATTGGCAGTGTGGTCGACACGATCACCTCGATTGCCGACCAGACCAACCTGCTGGCGCTCAATGCTGCCATCGAGGCGGCGCGGGCCGGTGAGCAGGGTCGCGGGTTTGCCGTGGTAGCCGATGAGGTGCGTTCACTGGCCCAGCGTACCCGTGCCTCGACCGAGGAGATCCATCAGATCATCGCCTCGCTGCGGGCGGGGGCTGAACGGGCGGTCAGTACGGCTACCCGTGGCGAGCAAATTTCCCGCGACAGCGTACACAGTGTCGAAGCGGTGCAAGCGGCGTTGACCGGCATTGCCCAGGCGGTTAGCCGGATCACGGGCATGAGCCAGCAGATGGCGACGGCTTCGGAGCAGCAAAGTCATGTTGCCGAAGACATCAACCAGCAGATCGTCAGGATTGCACAGCTGTGCGATCAGAGCGCCGGGCAGGCCAGGCAGGGGGCGGAAATTAGCCAGGACCTGGAGCGCATGGCGGAGTACCTGCACAGCCTGGCGGAGCGTTTCAACCGCTAACTTCGAGCCTATCCCACAAGGATGTGGGGCTTTTCTGCAGGGCTATGGCACACTGCGCCCGGTAAGGAGAAGCCGATGTCCAGACCCCGCTGCGAGCGCTGCCAGCGCCCGCTCGATCACTGCCTTTGCCCACTGATCCCCTCGCTCGACAGCCGCACCCGCGTGGTCCTGCTGCAGCACCCCAGTGAAAGCGCGCACGCCCTGAATACCGCCCGCCTGGCCGCCCTTGGCCTGGTCAATGCCGAGTTGCGCATTGGCGAGGTGTTCGAAGACCTCGTTGAGTTGCTGCAGACGCCAGGCTACCGGCCGGTGCTGCTGTTCCCAGGCGATCACGCCCAGGTGCTGACGGTTTATGGTGAGGAGGATGACAGGCCCTTGCTGTTGATCGTGCCTGATGGCACCTGGCGCAAGGCACGCAAGCTGCTGTACCTGAACCCATTGCTGGAGACATTGCCGCGTGTGACGCTGGCGGCGGTTGCGCCTTCGCGCTACCGGCTGCGCAAGGCGCCGGAGCCGGGGGCGTTGTCGACCATCGAGGCGGTGGTCGAGGCGCTGAACGTGCTGGAGCAGCCGTTCAGCTTCGATGCATTGCTCAAACCCTTCGAAGCCCTGATCGAGGGGCAGATCAAGGCCATGGGCGCCGAGACGTTCCAGCGCAATCACGGCACCCGTTAAGGCCAATGGGGTCGCTGTGCGACCCATCGCAGGCAAGCCAGCTCCTACAGGTTTGCGCGGATCTAACCCCAGGAGGCTGGCAATCCCCCTACGGTTAAATCAACGCATCTCAGGCAGCTGTGCGTCGGTCTTCACTTCATTGCTGGCAATGGCTTCCGGCGGCAGCGAGATACGTTGCTTGCTCAGCAACTCGCCCATGGTTGCCAGAACCCGGTACATCGAGAACTCCTCGGTGTAGCGCACTTCGGTGTAGCGGCGATCGGCGTTGTACAGTTCGTTCTCACTGTCGAGCACGTCGAGCAGGGTGCGTTGGCCAAGGCCGAACTGATCCTGGTAAGCGGCACGTACACGCTTGGTGGTCTCGGCGTATTCACGCGCCGTCGGGGTCTGCTTGCGCGCGTTGTTCATGGCGTTCCAAGACAGGCTCAGGTTCTCGGTCAGCTCGCGCAGCGCGTTGTTGCGGATGTCCAGTGCCTGGTTGATCTTGTGGGCATCGGACTGCAGGCGAGCCTTGTCGCTGCCGCCGCGGAACACGTTGTAGTTGAGCTCGACACCGGCCTGCCAGTCATTGTTGCTGTGGCCCTTCTCGCCGCCTAGGTTGTTGTTGGCACCTGTGGCCAGCACGGCGTCCAGACGTGGGTAGAAGGTCGACTTGGCCACTTCGTATTGCTGCTCGGCAGCGTTGACGTCGGCCTGGGCGGATTTGATGTAAGGGTTGTTCTGGCGCATGCCTTCGCGCGCATCGTCGAGGGTGCCAGGGATCTCTACCTTGATCGATTGCGGCCCTTCCAGTTCATCGGGGTGTTTGCCGATGACGCTGAAGAAATTGGCCTCGGCATCGGCCAAGTCGACTTCGGCGGTGTCCAGGTTGTTTTCTGCCAATGCACGGCGGGCGCGGGACTGATCAAGGTCGGCGGTGCTGCCGACGCCGCGCTCGGTGCGCAGGCCGATCTGGTCGTTTACCCGCAGGTGGGCTTGCAGGTTGTTCTTGGCCAGCGTCACCAGCTCACGGCGCTTGAGTACCTCGAGGTAGACCTCCACCGCGCGCAGGGCAACATCCTGGGCGACTGCCTGGGTGTAGTAGGCGCGAGAGGTGGCGACCGCCTCGGTGCGGCCTACTTCGTTCGAGGTGTTGAAGCCGTCGAAGAGCATCTGTCGCAGGCGCAGCTCCGACTGGGTGTAGCTGAGGGTGGCTTTGTCGTGGTTGCGGGTACCGTCGGGGTTGGAGCCGCGGGTATTGAGGTTGTCGGAACGCTGGCGACCATAACCTGCGACCAAGTCCACGGAAGGGTAGTAACCACCACGCGCGAATTTCACGTCTTCATCGGCAGACAACTTGCTGTTGCGGTTGGAGCTGATCTGCGGATGGTAGTCCACGGCGCTCTGGACAGCCTCGGTAATCGACATCGCCTGTACGTTGGCACACGCCATGGCCAACAGTAATGCACTGGTGATGGGGTTCAAAACGCGCATGGGTACCTCTCCCTGATCCTAGAATAAGTCCTGCTTGTCGCCAAAAAAATGACGATATATTTATCATGCAAACCGTGTCAGGTTTTTAACAACGAAGCTAAGAACATTCAATCAAAGATGTAAGAAGATTTTCTCATAACAGTTAATTTTATTTGACCTATTAGATCTAAGGGTGGGCGAGGAATGGTTCAAACCAGGCAATTTGAAAGCCGCTGAAAGTCTCGTTTTTCATGGTTTACAGAGGGTTCCAGAACTTTTGCAGCTAAAAAAAAGCCTGGATAGGCCAAAGAGATATTTGGCGACAAAATATTGACGATCCGGGATTTTGGGAAGGTATAGGCATCCGTGAGGGTGCCTTTACTGGCGCACGCGTTCACCCCGGCTTGCGCAGGGTCTTCTGCTTGAGGATATACACGCTGACCAGCACTGCACTGGTGAGCATGAAGGCCCGAGCCCAGAACAGCGGCACCAGGTAGCAAGACAGACCGATGCTGGCCCACATCAGGCCGATGGCGTAGACCTTGCCTTTGAGCGGAATGCCTTCGCCACTGAGGTAATCACGGATCCACGGCCCGAGTTTGGGGTGATGGACCAGCCAGTGATGAAAGCGGGGCGAACTGCGGGCAAAGCAGGCCGCCGCCAATAACAGGAAAGGGGTGGTAGGCAACACCGGCAGGAATATCCCCAGCACCCCCAGCGCGACGCTGAGCCAGCCGATGGCCAGCAGCAGGTAGCGCACAGCCGACTCAGTGATGGCGAGGCTTGAGCAGCGCCGGCTTCTCGTCAGGGGCGTGCAGCAGCAGGAACAGCGCGCTCAGTGCCTCTGGGATCTGCACAATCATGTCATCCTGCAGGTTGGCGTTGCTGGCGATGTCGGCAAACTCTGGTTGCTCGTCGAACAGGCCCGAACCGACCATGATCGGCAGCAGCATCTCGCTGACTTCTTCCTCGGCGTTCTCGAACCAGGCCTCTTCGCGCAGGAACACGCCTTCCATGAAACCGATGCACCAGCCGCGCAGGTCGGAATCGTCCGGCTCGTCGGTCAGGTCCAGTTCGCACGGCAGGTCGAACTCTTCGTCGCTGGCCAGTTGGCGGGCGATGTGAGCCTTCAGCGCCACCAGGGTCGCTTCGATTTCGGTGCGCTGGGCATCGCTGGCGTAGTGTGGCTCTTCGGCGAACAGGGCGTCGATCCATTCACGCTCGGGAACGTCCTCGGCATTGATCGACAGGGCTGTGAGGTAGCCGTGGGCGGCGACGTAGTCCAGCGCTTCTTCGTGCAGCTCGTCGGCGTCGAGGAAGGCTTGCAGGCGGGTGAGTTGCTCGGCGAAGGACATTACAGGGCTACCTTGGGGAATAAACGATAGTGAATTCTAGCACCTTGCAGCGATGGCGGGGCAAAGGGAACGTCTGTCACAGCGGCGCCCTGCGTGGGTTGGCACTGGGGTATAATCCGCGATTTTTCATCCAGGGGCGGTCTTTGTCGGCCGTCTGGTAAAAACCGCTTACGCATTCGGCGTGTGCGGGGCGGGTTTTTCGTCCAGCCTGTCTCCAGGATGGTACGGCGATTTGTGGAGTTGCACATGCTCGAACAGGCTCAGCGCGTTCTCAAGGATATCTTCGGCTACGACAGTTTCCGTGGGCGCCAGGCAGCAATCATCGAATGCGTGGCCAACGGCGGCGATGCGCTGGTACTGATGCCCACCGGCGGCGGTAAGTCGCTATGTTTCCAGGTGCCGGGGCTGCTGCGCCCAGGCCTGACCGTGGTGGTTTCGCCGCTGATTGCGTTGATGGACGACCAGGTCGCTACGCTCGACGAGCTTGGCGTGGCCGCGGCCGCACTCAACTCAACGCTCAGCGCCGAGCAGCAGCGTGAGTTGGCCGGGCGCATGCGCCGCGGTGAGCTGAAGATGCTGTACCTGGCTCCGGAACGCCTGGTGCAGCCACGCATGCTCGATTTTTTGCGCGAGCTGGACGTTTCGTTGTTCGCCATCGACGAGGCCCACTGCGTGTCGCAATGGGGCCACGACTTCCGCCCGGAATACCTGCAGTTGGGCCAATTGGCCGAGCTGTTCCCGCATGTGCCGCGCATCGCCCTGACCGCCACCGCCGACATGCGCACCCGCGAAGAGATCGTCCAGCGCCTGCACCTGCAGGGCGCTGAGCGTTTCCTTTCCAGTTTCGACCGGCCGAACATCTTCTACCGCATCGTGCCCAAGGAGGCGCCGCGCAAGCAACTGATGGCCTTCCTCGGCGAGCGTCGTGGCAACGCAGGCATCGTCTACTGCCTGTCGCGCAAGAAGGTCGACGAGACGGCTGCCTTCCTTTGTGATCAAGGCTTCCCGGCGCTGCCGTATCACGCCGGCCTGGCGGCCGAAACGCGATCCGCCAACCAGCACCGCTTCCTCAACGAGGAAGGCTTGATCATGGTTGCCACCATCGCCTTCGGCATGGGCATCGACAAGCCCAACGTGCGCTTCGTCGCCCACCTCGACCTGCCCAAGTCGCTCGAAGCCTATTACCAGGAGACCGGCCGTGCCGGCCGTGACGGCTTGCCGTCCGATGCCTGGATGGCCTATGGGCTGCAGGACATGGTGATGCTCAAGCAGATGCTGCAGAACTCCGAGGGTGACGAGCGCCACAAGCGCGTCGAGCAGCACAAGCTCGATGCCATGCTGGCCCTCTGTGAAGAAACCCGCTGCCGCCGTCAGTCGCTGCTGGCCTACTTCGACGAAACCCTGGAGCAGCCCTGCGGGCATTGCGACAACTGTATCGACCAGGTGCAGACCTGGGACGCCACCGAACCTGCCCGCCAGGCGCTGTCGGCGGTGTTCCGTACTGGCCAGCGTTATGGCGTGGGGCACCTGATCGACGTACTGCTGGGCAAGGACACCGAGAAAGTGCGCAATTTCGGCCACCAGAAGCTTTCGGTGTTCGGTGTCGGCAAGCCGCTGGCCGAAGCCGAGTGGCGCTCGTTGTTCCGCCAGTTGGTCGCCCGTGGCCTGGTGGACATCGACCTGGAAGGCTACGGTGGCTTGCGTCTCTCCGACAGCTGCCGGCCGCTGTTGCGCGGCGAAGTGACCTTGCAGCTGCGCCGTGATCTCAAACCGCAAACCGTCGCCAAGAGCGCTGGCAGCGGTGGCAGCCCGGCCAGCCAGTTGGTGCGTGCCGAAGAGCGCGAACTGTGGGAAGCGCTGCGTACCCTGCGGCGCAAGCTGGCCGAGGAGCACAGCGTGCCGCCTTATGTCATCTTCCCCGACTCGACGCTGCTCGAGATGCTGCGCAGCCAGCCCGCCAGCCTCAGCGACATGGCCCAGGTCAGCGGTGTGGGAGCGCGCAAGCTCGAACGCTATGGTCAGGCGTTCCTTGAGGTACTCAATAACAGCGGTGGCACTGACGACGCGCCGAAAGTGGTGCTCGACCTGCGTCATGAGCTGGTCAGCCTGGCGCGGGCGGGGATGACCCCGGCGCAGATTGCCGGGCAGCTCAATTGCAGCGAAAAGAACGTTTACAGCCTGCTTGCCGAGGCCATTGGCCGCCAGGAGCTGAGCCTTGATCAGGCCCTCGATCTGCCGGAGGACCTGATGATGGAGGTGCAGGACGCCTTCCTCGACGGCGAAGGCGAGCTGCCGCCGGTATCGACCATCGCGCCACTGTTCGGGCCACGGGTACCGGAGGGCGTGCTGTATTGCATACGCGCGGCGCTGGCAGCGGAATTCGACCTCTGATAGCCGGCAGGTTCGAGGCCAGAAGCGCCAACTGCTGACCTTTGTCATGTTTTTTGACGATTATCGAACAGTGGCAGGCGCCCGAGCCTTGCCACGTGCTCCGGGTCATGGTTAGCTGCCTAACAATTAGATCTGTTCAATGAGTTGCTTATGCCCTTGACCGACAACCAACACCGCTTCGGCATGCAGCTGGCCCAGATGTCCCGGGGCTGGCGTGCCGAGCTGGATCGCCGCCTGGCCGGGCTCAACCTGTCCCAGGCGCGCTGGCTGGTGTTGCTGCACCTGGCCCGTTTCGAGGAGGCCCCCACCCAGCGTGAGCTGGCCCAGAGTGTAGGCGTCGAAGGCCCGACCCTGGCGCGCTTGCTCGACAGCCTTGAGGCACAGGGTTTGGTGCGCAGGCAGGCAGTGCTTGAAGACCGGCGGGCGAAGAAGATTCTGCTGTGCCCACCGGCCAAGCCGCTGATCGAGCAGATCGAGACCATTGCCAATGCGCTGCGGGTAGAGCTGTTTACCGGGGTGGATGAGGCGGACCTGGAGGTGTGCATGCGGGTGCATGCGAAAATTCTGGGTAACCTCGAAAAGTCCTGATTCCTGGGGCTGCAAAGCAGCCCCATCGATTTAGAAGGTATGCCCCAGGTTCAGGTACACCGCCTGCTCGTGCGCACTGTTGGCCCCATAGCTCAGGTTCAACGGCCCCAGCGGTGTCTCCAGCCCCAGGAAGATGCTCGCCGCATTGATGTAGCCACTGTCAAATTCGTTGTCGTTGTTCCATGCCCGCCCACGCTCCAGCGACGCCCCGATATACAGTGGGAAGTCCAGCGGCACGTAGGCCCGTGGCGTCAGGCGACGGTAATAGACTATGCGCAGCAAGCTGATGTTCTGCCCAGACACCGAATCCTGGCGGAACCCGGACAGCTCCCGCGCGCCCCCCATCACGAAGCTCGACGTCACCACCTCGGCATCATCGAGCGTGCGCCCATAGCGCCCGCCCAGCACCCAGGTATTCGGGCCACTGCTGATGGCCTTGTCCAGGCTGAACAGCCACTGGCGGTAGTCCTGGTCGGAGTCGAGCGATTTGTCGTACTTGCGCAGGGTCATGCCGATATCTTCGCCGCTGTGCGGGAAGTACACGTTATCGAGGGTGTCGAACGAGTACTTGAGCTCGTAGAACCCTTCGTTGAAGCTGACCTTGGGCAGGTCCTGGTCACCGATACGCACCTCGGCTTCGCCCCAGGCCTTGCCAGCGCCAAGGCGTACCTCGCCGTAGGTGCCGATCTGCCGGCCGATATTGAGGCCAAAACCGTAACGTTCCAGGCGGTATTCAGCGATAGGGTCGTTGTCCAGGGTCGCCTCGATGTTGCGCGAGCCCAGGTCCAGGTAAGGGGCGATGAAGAAGCGTGAGCCTACGTCCAGCGGCTGGTAGAACTCGCTGTAGAGCTCTTGCTGGTCGCCGATCTGGGCGCGGGTCAGCCATTCGGCGCCCAGGCTGTTGATGCCGTTGACCCGGTAGCTGGCACCCAGGTTGAAGGCGCTGTCACCGCGCAGGTCGTCCGACAGGTTCAGGCCCAGGCGCAGGTAGTCGGTGCCGCCGCGCCTGCCGCGGGCATTGATCACCAGCGTGTTGTCGGCGCCCTTGTGCACCACGCGGTACTGCACCCGGTCAAAGTAGTCCAGGCCATATAGCGTGCCCATGTCGGTCTGCAGGCGGTCCAGTTCCAGCGGTGCATTGATCGGCTGGCGGATATAGGAGCGGATCACGTCGTCGCTGACCTTGGAGTCGTTTTCCACCCTGATCGCGGTGATCACTGGCGTGCGCTGATGCGGTGAGCGGGCAATGGCCAGGCTGCTGTCACCCTCGGGCTGGCGCAACGCCGCCAGGCGCGAGTCGAGCAGGCGCGTGGCGCGGTAGCCGGCTTCGATCATCTCGCGGGCACGGCCGAAGTCGGTCACGCCAAATGCGGCCAGCGACGGCTGGACCAGGATGTCGTCGGCGTGCAGGCTGGCCAGTTGTTCTTCGGAGTTGCGCCGGGTCATCAGGGTAATCGACTGGTTGAGCACATCGACCACCGTGGCCAGTTGCTTGCGGTCACGCAGCGGCGTGCCGATGTCGACCACGATGGCCAGGTCTACCCCCATGTCGCGGGCCACATCCAGCGGAATATTGTCGACCATGCCGCCATCCACCAGCAGGCGGCCTTCCAGCTCCACCGGGGCGAATACGGCGGGGATCGACATGCTGGCGCGGATTACCTGGGGCAAGTGGCCGCGGCGGAACACCACCTTTTCGCCGCTGGCGATGTCGGTGGCCACCGCACGGAAGGGGATTGGCAGTTTGTCGAAGTCACGGGTGTCAGCGGTGTGGGCCAGCTTGCTCTCAAGCAATAGCGCCAGGTTCTGGCCCTGGATCACGCCCAGCGGCAGGCCCAGGCTGCCGTCGTCGCGAAAGCTCAGCTTCTGCTTCACCAGGAAGTCACGGTCGTCCTGCTTGCGCCGGAAAGGGACGTCCTTGCGCGGTGGCGCATCGGACAACGCCTGCTGCCAGTCCAGGGTGGTGGCCAGTTTTTCCAGCTCTTCGACACTGTAGCCGGAAGCGTACAGCCCACCGATAACAGCGCCCATGCTGGTGCCGGCGATGGCGTCGATGCGCACACCTTGTTGTTCCAGGGCCTTGAGCACGCCGATATGGGCCAGGCCGCGGGCCGCGCCACCAGAGAGCACCAGGCCAACCTTGGGCCGTGTCTGCTCGGCGGCATTTACCGTGGCAGAAACCAGCATCAGCAAAAAGCAGAACAGCAAACGGCGCATCGTGAGTCTCAAACCGTGGGCGAAAGACCGCTAGTATAAGCGGCCCCTTACCTGGAGATGCTTCGCCATGGTCATCAACAAGCCGGAAATCGTCATCACTTATTGCACGCAATGTCAGTGGCTGCTGCGCGCCGCCTGGCTGGCCCAGGAACTGCTCAGTACCTTTTCCGATGACCTGGGCCGGGTGGCGCTGGAGCCTGGTACCGGCGGCATCTTCCGCATCACCTGCAATGGCGTGCAGATCTGGGAGCGCAAGGCCGACGGTGGTTTCCCGGAGGCCAAGGTGCTCAAGCAGCGGGTACGTGACCAGATCGACCCGCAGCGCGATCTGGGCCACAACGACCGCTGATCAGGCGCCTTCTGCCAGTGGCCGGGGCTTTGCGGGTTGCTCGGCGGCCAGGCGGCTGGACAGCACGATGGCGAAGATGATCAGCGCGCCACCCAACAGCATGCGCACGGTGGGCGTTTCGGCGAACACCGCCCAGGCCACGGCGATGCCGTAGACCGGCTCCATACCGAACACCACCGCAGCGGTGCGCGCCTTGATCACGGCCAGGCTGGCGACAAACAAGCTATGGGCAACACCCGTGCAGAAGATGCCGAGCAGGGCGATCCACAACCAGTCCATCGGCGTCACAGCGCCCAGGCCTGGCGCTGCGAACGGCAACAGGCAGAGGCTGACCACCAGGTTTTGCCACAATGCTGCCTGCACCGCCGGCAAACGACCCGAGCCGGCGCGGTTGGTCAGCGACAGCAACGAGAACAACAGCCCCGAAAGCAGTGCCCAGAGCAGGCCGCCAGTGGCCTCGCTGGCCAGGTCGAATGCCGGTGTGACCAGCACCAGGCCGATGCTCACCAGCAGTACCAGCACGGCTTCGTTGCGGCGGATGCGTTCGCGGAACAGCAGGCCTTCGAGGATCACGGTAAAGGCCGGGAAGCTGGCGAAGCCCAGGGTGGCGATGGCCACGCCGCCGACTTTGACGGCGATGAAGAAGCTGACCCAGTGCCCCGCCAGCAGCACGCCGCCGAGCAGCAGGCGGCGCACATCCTGGCCACTGAGCCGGTGCCAGCCTTGACGGGCAAAACGGGCGAACAGGGCCAGGGCCAGGACGGCAAAAACTGCGCGGCCGAAAACGATGATGGCCGGGCTGGCGCTGGCGGCCAGCTTGCCGAAGACGCCGGTGAGGCCGAAGAACAGCGCGCCAATGTGCAGGGCGCCTAGGGCTGTGCGGTGGTTCATGGGGGTCCTTGCTCAAGATCTCTACTGGCTGTGCCGGCCTCTTCGCGGGCAAGCCCGCTCCCACAGTTACAATGCAACCTTCCTATCTGTGGGAGCGGGCTTGCCCCGCGAAAGGGCCAGTGCCGGCATAGTGTATGTCGTAAGGCCGATGAGTTCTGTCGCCCACCTAGCGTCCGTTATCGCCAGACTCTCGCCGCAATGCCAGCGGCGTGCAGCCAAAGGCCCGCAACATCGCCGCCGAAAATGCACTCTGCGAGCTGTACCCGACCTGCGCCGCAATCTCACCCATCGGCAGCCGTGTTCGCTCCACCAACTGCCGCGCCTTGAGCAAGCGCCGCTGGCGCATGTAATCCATCGGCGTCATCGCGCATTCGGCGATAAAGCGCGCATGCAGGCGAGCAGTGGAAAGCCCGGCCAGGCGCGCCAGGTCGGCGACCTGCAGCGGGTAGGCGGCATGCTGCTCGATATGCGCATCGAAGGCTGCATAAGGCAGGCGCTGGCTGGCCCTGATACTTGCCGCTGCCGTAGGGTTGAGGCTGGCCAATAGCAGTGCCGCGCCTTGTCGGGCGATCAGCGGGTCGTCCATGGGGCAGGTCGCCAGCCAGTCCACCAACTGCTGCTGGCGGGTATCCAGGCCCAAGGCAGCGGGCCGATCGAGCAGCCGGCGGCTGGCATCGGCATGCTCGCCCAACTGCTCGCGCAACCAGCGCTCGCCAGGCACGTCCAGCACCAGGCAGTCGCTGCCGGCACCGCTGGAACAGGTGTGATGGGCGCCGGCTGGCACCACCATCAGGCCCTGACGATCAACCCGTGCTCCCTGGCCCTGGACCTCGAATTCCAGGCGGCCGCTCAGGCCGAACACCAGTTGCGGGTGTTCGTGGCTGTGGGCGATCAAGCTGTCTCGGTAATGGCGCAGCGAGAGGATCGGGCCGGTGGTCATGGGGAGTCCTCGCAGGGCAGAAGCGCATTGTGCCTCATTCACTGCAGGCCATCACCCGTAACCGTTTCGCCACAGCACTGTCATCCGCGCCTGCCAGTCTCCAGCAAACTGCGCCGGAGCCCGCCCATGACCCACGTCGAACTCGCCCGTCCCTCACGCAAGCAGCGCGTGCGCACGTTATGGATTTCCGATGTGCACCTGGGCACCCGCGACTGCCAGGCCGAGCACCTGTCGCGGTTTCTCAAGGGCTATCAGGCGGATCGCATCTACCTGGTGGGCGATATCATCGATGGCTGGAAGCTGCGCGGCGGCATCTATTGGCCGCAAGCCCACACCAACGTGATCCGGCGTCTGTTGACCATGAGCAAGCGGGGCACCGAGGTGATTTATGTCACCGGCAACCATGATGAATTCCTGCGCCGCTATTCCAAGCTGATGCTGGGCAACATTCAACTGGTGGATGAGGCCGAGCACCTGACCGCCGATGGCCGTCGCCTACTGGTGATCCATGGTGACCAGTTCGACGTGATTACCCGCTACCACCGCTGGTTGGCGTTTCTGGGCGACCGTGCGTATGAGTTCACCCTGGTGCTCAACCGTTGGCTCAACCATTGGCGTGCCCGTTACGGTTATGGCTACTGGTCGTTGTCGGCTTACCTCAAGCACAAGGTCAAGGGCGCGGTGAACTTCATCAGTGACTTCGAGGATGCGATTGCCCACGAATGCACCCGCCGAGGCTTTCATGGGGTGGTGTGCGGGCACATCCATCACGCCGAAATCCGCAAGGTGGGGGAGGTGGAGTACCTCAATTGCGGGGATTGGGTGGAGTCGTGCACGGCCTTGATCGAGCACTGGGATGGCAGCATCGAGTTGTATCGGTTGGCCGATGCGCAGGCGCGACACGCTGAAAGCCGCAAAGCGGCCCAGGCAATTTAAAGGCTGATCTTGCCCAGCAAGATGTCGCGGAACATGGCGAAATCGCCGATCAGGCTATACAGCGGATAGGTAAACGTCGCCGGCCGGTTCTTCTCGAAAAAGAAATGCCCGACCCAGGCAAAGCCATAGCCAAACAGCGGCACGGCCAGCAGCAGCAGCCATTTGCCGCTGCCGATGGTGTATGCCAGCAGGGCAATTACCAGGCTCGTACCGACAAAATGCAGCCGGCGGCAGGTGGGGTTGCTGTGTTCGCCCAAGTAGTAGGGGTAGAACTCGGCAAAACTGCGAAACTGCGCTGTGCTGTTCATGGCAGTGCTCCGGGGTAAATACTTCTGGATAAGATGCACGGCGTGGAGCCTGAATCGAGTCTAGAGTCATTGGCGGGGCCTACCAGTGACAATAGGCGCCAATTGAGTATCCTTGGGGTTCACCGCAGGAGCGGTCAGCATAAGAAGCCTGTCATGAGTGAAAGAACCACGTCAGCCAGCTGGGCATCAGGGATCGTCAAGGCACTTGAGCTGGAAGGGCTCGATTGCCAAGCCATGTTCAAGCAGCTCGGGCTGGATTTCGCCGCCCTCGATGACCCTGACGCACGTTTTCCACAGGACTCAATGACCCGGCTCTGGCTGCTGGCGGTGGAGCTGTCGGGCAACGAAGCCATTGGCCTGAACATGGCGCGCGTGGTACGACCGGCTTCGTTCCACGTGGTGGGCTATGCGCTGATGTCCAGCCGCACCCTAGCCGAAGGCTTCGAGCGGCTGGTGCGGTACCAGCGCATCATTGCCGAAAGTTCCGACTTGAGCTTTCGCCTGGGGCCTGAGGGCTATTCGCTGATTCTGACCGTGCATGGCGATCATCTGCCGCCGACCCGGCACAGCGCCGAAGCATCGTTGGCGTGCGCGCTTTCGCTGTGCACCTGGCTCAGTGGGCGCGTCATCCAGCCGCGGCGGGTGCTGGTGCAGGGGCCGCAGCCGAAGAATATCGACCCTTACAAGGTCGCCTTCCACTCCCCTCTGGTGTTCGACGCGCCGCATGATGCGCTGGTGTTCGAGCGGGCCGACATGGAAGCGCCGCTGCCGACCGCCAATGAAGCGATGGCGGTGCTCCACGACCGTTTTGCCGGTGAATACCTGGCACGCTTCTCGGAAAGCCGGGTCACCCACAGGGTGCGTCAGGTGCTGTGCCGCATTCTGCCCCAGGGCGAGCCCAAGCGCGAAACCCTGGCCCAGGCCCTGCACCTTTCGCAGCGAACCTTGCAGCGGCGTTTGCAGGAAGAAGGCACCAGCTTTCAGACCCTGCTCGACGATACCCGGCGTGAGCTGGCCGAGCAGTACCTGGCCCAGCCGGGCATGACCCTGTTGGAAACCGCGTACCTGCTGGGTTTCGCCGACCCGAGCAATTTCTACCGGGCGTTCCGCCGCTGGTTCGATGCCACACCCAGCGAATACCGCGCCCGTTTGGGCGCGGAACCGGAGGGGGTCAGTGACGCCAGAACGCCGGCATGCACAACACTAGCACCGTGATGATTTCCAGCCGGCCCAGTAGCATGCCGCCGGCGAGGATCCACTTGGCGGCGTCCGGCAGCGTGGCATAGTTGCCGGCAGGGCCGATCACTTCACCCAGCCCTGGGCCTACGCCCGACACCGTGCCGGCGGCACCGGTCAGCGCGGTCATCCAGTCCACGCCCAGCAGCGACAACAGCAACGCCATCACGCAGATGGTGATCGCGAAGAAGAACGAGAAGGTCAGGATCGAACGTACGATTTCTTCGTCCAGGCGGTGCCCGTTGTACTTCTGCTTGATCACCGCGCGCGGGTGGATCAGCTGGTTGAGGCTGGCCTTGAGCAGGATATAGGCAACCTGGAAGCGGAAAATCTTGATGCCGCCTGCGGTCGAGCCGGAGCAGCCGCCGATAAAGCCCAGGTAGAAGAACAGCATCAGCGAGAAATTGCCCCACAGGCTGTAGTCGCCCAGGGCGAAACCGGTGGTGGTGACCACCGAGGTCACGTTCAGCGCCACGTGGCGCAAGGCATCCAGCCAGTGCAGGTTGGTGGTGGCCCAGTACCAGGTGCCCAGCACGACCCAGGTGACCACCAGCATACCGAGCAACCCCTGAACCTGCTGGTCGCGGATCAGCGCCTTACGGTTGCCACGCAGGGTGGCCACGTACAGGGTGAAGGGCAGGCTACCGAGGATCATCACCACCACCGCGACCCAGTGCACGGCAGGGATGTCCCATTTCGCCAGCGACTGGTCGGAGGTCGAGAACCCACCGGTGGAAATCGCCGACATGGCGTGGTTGATGGCGTCGAACGGGCGCATGCCGGCCCACCAGAAGGCCAGCGCGCCGAGTACGGAGAAACCGACGTACACGCCGACGATCGACTTGGCGACCATGTGTGAGCGCGGCATGACCTTCTCGGAGCGGTCCGAGGACTCGGTCTGGAACAGGCGCATGCCACCAATGCGCAGCAGCGGCAGGATCGCCACGGCCATGGCAATGAAGCCGATGCCGCCGAGCCAGTGCAGCATCGAGCGCCACATCAGGATCCCCGGCGACATGTTGTCCAGGCCGCTGAGCACCGTGGCGCCGGTGGCAGTGATGCCGGACATGCTCTCGAAGAAGGCGTCGGTGTAGCTGATGTGCTGGGTCAACAAGAACGGCAAGGCTGCGAACACGCACACCACCAGCCAACTGCTGACCGTTAGCAGGTACATGTCGCGTGGGCGCAGGTGAACGTGTTCGGGGCGGCCCTGGACGACCATGAGCAGGCCGGCGATGAACGTGATCAGGCTGGACCAGAGGAACGACGGCATGTCGCCGGTGCGCTCGAAGATCACCAGGGTCGCCATGGGCACGACCATACTGACGGCCAGGGTGATCAGGAAGATGCCGATGATGAAACCAATGATCCTTAAGGTCGGCAACGCCATGTGATCTGCTCTGACTCTGAACGGAAGGGCGCCATTCTACCTATGGGTCTGGTGATGTAAACGCTAGAATGGCCGCACATTCACCTGCCAGGAGGGTAGCCGATGGAGGCTCTCGACGCATTGCTCAACCGTGTATCCGTGCCACGCCTGACCGAGCCCGCGCCCAATGACGCCCAGCGCGAGGCGTTGTTCCAGGCCGCACTGCGTGCGCCGGATCACGGCCAGCTGCGGCCGTGGCGGTTTCTGACCATCGAAGGCCAGGGCCGCGACAAGCTCGGCGAGTTGTTCGCCGAAGCGGTGCAGCACAAGGGTGATGCCAGCCAGGCTGCGCTGGACAAGGCGCGCGCCATGCCGCTGCGTGCACCGTTGCTGATTGTGGTAATTGCCACGTTGCAGGATCACTTCAAGGTGCCCAAGTCCGAGCAGCGCCTGGCGGCGGGGTGTGCGGCCCATGGGATTCTGATCGCGGCGCATGCCCAGGGTGTCGGTGCGGTGTGGCGGACGGGTGACATGGCCTTTGATGCGCATGTGCACAAGGGGCTGGGGCTGGCCGAGAACGAGGAGTTGATCGGCTACCTGTATGTCGGCACGCCGCTGCATGAGCCGCGTACTGCGCCCGTACTGAAAACCGCTGATTTCGTCAGTGCCTGGGGTGAGTAACATCCAGTTGGGCTGATTGTTGTATCAGGGCTGCTGGCCCTTTCGCGGGCAAGCCCGCTCCCACGGGTACTGTGCAATGCTTGAGATTTGCACCAAACCGGTGGGAGCGGGCTTGCCCGCGAAAGGGGCAGATGCCTTTAAATCACCTCAACTGCCAGTCGCTTCAGTCACAGGCAACTCCAGCCTGGCCACAAATCCCCCTTGTGGATGATTGCCCAGCACCAGGCTCCCGCCATGGCGCTCTGCCGCCTTGCGCGCAATCGCCAGGCCCAGCCCATGCCCCGCAGCCTGTTGCCCTGGCGCCCGGAAGAACGGCTCACCCAACTGCGCCAGGTGCTCTGCCGCCACCCCAGGCCCATGGTCGCGCACGCTCAGTACGATACGGTCCTGCTCACGCTCGGCGCTGACTTCGATCGGTTGCCCGGCCGGGTTGAAGCGCAAGGCGTTGCGCAGCAGGTTGTCCACCGCGCGTTCGATTAGCGTTGGCCAACCCTGCAAGGTCAGCCCGGGTTGTGCCTGCAGGCGCACGTCCTGGTCTGGCGCGCTGAGCAAGGCATCCTTGCGCACACCCCCGAGCAACGCGTTGAGGTCAACCGGCTCGGCGTGGGCCTGTTCGGCATCGACACGGGCCAGGGCGAGGATTTCGCTGATCAGGTCTTCCAGTCGGTCGCACTCGCGGGTCAGGCGTGGCCACAGTGCCTGGCGCTGCTCGGGCTCGGCGCGCTCGGCCAGCGCCAGGGCGATACGCAGCCGCGCCAGCGGTGAGCGCAGTTCATGGGACACATCGCGCAGCAACTGGCGCTGGCTGCCAATCGTGCTCTGCAAGCGGGCGCCCATCTTGTTGAAGTCGTTGGCCAGCACCCCGAACTCGTCGCGCCGTGCCGCCAGGCGTGCCAGGCTGTTTTGCTGGTAGCTGGTCTGGCCGAGGTCGTGCACGGCGCTACGCAGGCGGCTCAAGGGGCGGGTGATGGACAAGGTCACCAGCAGGCTGAACAGGGTCAGTACCACCAGGGCGATACCCAGCGCACTGAGCGGCCAGAGCAGGCTCTCACGGTGCCAGGCGTCCAGCTCGGGGTGGGGGATCCGGTAGATCAGCAAGTAGGTTTCACCGCTGTAGGGGCTGGTGTATTCCTCGGTCAGGCGGCGCCACGGCAGACGCCGCTCGTCATTGTGCTGGCGTGCCTCGAAGGCAGCGGCGCGGCGCGGGAAGGTACCGGGCACGACCGCGTCGCCGCTGTCGTCGAGCACCTGTACGTCGATCTTGAAGCGCTGCTTGCGGCGTTCGAGGAAGTGCTGCGCCGAGTCCAGGCCTTCTTGTTCGTAGTGCTTGGCCCAGTGGCTGGCCAAGGTATTGAGGCCTGGGTGGCGGCTGAGGATCCAGGCGTCCTGGTTGAGCATGTGGCCCAGCAGGATCGAAAGGCCCGCAACCAGGGTGATGGCCAGCCAGAAGCTGGCCAGGATGCGCCAGAACAGTGAACGCAAGTGCACCTCCTGCAAACGGGAAAAGCCCGGCCCGCAAGGGTGCGGGCCGGGCGTGGGGCGGACAGCTTACTGAGCCTTGCCGCCTTTTTCAGCTTTCCAGGCCTGGAACTCTTGCCATTCGGCTTTCTGTGCGGCGCGTTCTTTTTGCAGTTCGTCGAACTTCTTCTGCTGCTCAGGCTTGAGCAGGCCACGGACCTGGCTGTCGGTCTTGTCGCGGCTGGCTTTGATTTCGTCCTTCATGGCCTTTTGGTCGGCGGCCGGCAGTTTGGACAGGTAGCGCTCGGTGATGTCGCGGCGCTGCTTCATCTGCTCGCCCATCAGCTTGCCGATCTGCTGACGTTGATCGCGGCTTAGGTCCAGTTGGGCGAAAGGCGCATCACCGCGATGATGCGGGCCGTCGTGACGCGGGCCGCCTTCAGGCATGGCCATGGCCACGGTCGGCAGGGCGGCGGCGAACATCAGGGCGATAAGGGTCTTGCGCATGGTGTCTCTCCTTTCATAGGCCGGTGGTTACCGGATGAGCACAGTCTACGCAGGCCACCGTCAAGGGCGGTCAGGGGAGGGTAAAGGCTGGGTAAAGATGGGGTGCTGAGATTGGGGGCCGCTGCCAGCCCATCGCAGGCAAGCCAGGTCGCACATGACCAGTGCAGCGCTATCCCAGTGGGAGCTGGCTTGCCTGCGATGAACTGCGCAGCGGCCCCGGCGATTTCACAGACTGTAGTAATAGCCGCGGCTGCGCAACGCGACGATGCGCGGGCGCCCATCGGCATGTGGCCCGATTTTCTTGCGCAGGTTGCTGACGTGCATGTCCAGGCTACGGTCGTACAGGGTCAGCTTGCGTCCCAGGCCGATCTGCGCCAGTTCCTGTTTGTCCAGCGGCTCACCCGGCTGGCGCAGCAGGGCTTCGAGGATGCGGCTTTCAGACAGGGTCAGGGTCATTTCGCGGCCATCGATGCTGGCCACGCCACGGGCCGGGCTGTAGACCAGGTCGCCCAGTTCCACCTGGCTGGTGGTCGCGGTGGGGTGGCTGCGGCGCAGTACGGCTCGCAGGCGAGCGGTAAGCTCGCGCGGGTCGCAGGGTTTGGCCAGGTAGTCGTCGGCGCCCAGCTCCAGGCCGAGGATGCGGTCCAGCGGCTCGCCACGGGCCGAGAGCATCAGCACGGGCAGTTCGGCATGCTCGCTGCGCAACTGCTTGAGCAGTTCCAGGCCACTGCCGTCTGGCAGCATTACATCCAGGACCACGGCTGCCGGGGCGTGTTCGGCCAGGGCCTGGCGTGCGCTGTGGCCATCGTGGCAGGCACGGACGGTAAACCCTTCCTGGGTCAGCCAGCTGCCGAGGAGCTCGCACAGCTCCTGGTCATCATCAATCAGTAACAGCTCGCTCATGACTCACTCAATTCAACCATTGACGGCGAGTATTCGGCCCGCCAGTGGCAAAGATACCGCAGACTGATGGCAAGTGTGTAACCACCAGCACCGTGTCGCCTGCTTCGCGGGCAAGCCCGCTCGCACAGAACGCTGTAAACCTCAGGCTCTGTGAGGTGGCCGGGGAAGCAGGCGACACGGCCTTCGATCAAGGCAAGACTTGCTTGAAGGGCTTGACGATGACCTTGTCGTACACGCCCGCGGCAATGTACGGATCGGCATCGGCCCAGGCCTGTGCAGCGGCCAGGGAATCGAACTCGGCCACGATCAGGCTGCCGCTGAAACCGGCTTCACCCGGGTCGTTGCTGTCAATGGCAGGGTGTGGGCCGGCCAGCACCACGCGGCCTTCGGCCTTGAGTTGCTGCAGGCGCTCGATGTGCGCAGGGCGGGCCGCCAGGCGCTTTTCCAGGGAGTTAGCGACGTCGCTGGCAATGATGGCGTAGAGCATGTCAATCCTTGGGTTTGGAGGTAGAAGGGTCGTCGTGCAGGTGGCGTGACAGGTAGACACCTTGGGCCACCAGGAAGATCACGGTCATGCCCAGGCTGCCGAACACCTTGAAATCGACCCAGAAGGCCTGGAAGGTGAAGGCGACGAACAGGTTGGCCGCCCCGCAGATCAGGAAGAAGCAGATCCAGGCCAGGTTCAGGCGGGTCCAGATGGCATCGGGCAGGGTCAGGGCGTGGCCCATGATGCGCTTGATCAGCACCCGATCGCCGATGAAGTGGCTGCCGGCGAACGCCAGGGCGAACAGCCAGTTGACCACCGGCGCTTTCCATTTGAGGAAGGTTTCGCTGTGGAAGGTCAGGGTCAGGCCGCCGAACACCAGGCAGGCGATCAAGGTCAGCCATTGGCCTTTCTCCAGCTTGCGCTGGCGCAGGAACAGGGCACCGTACACCACCAGGGAGCTGGCGATGAGCATGGCCGTGGCACTGTAGATCCCGCCGAATTCGAAGCTGTGGCCGGCGACCTCCATGGGCCGTGGGTCGAGCTTGTAGACGATGAAGAACAGCAGCAATGGGATGAAATCGATGAATTGTTTCACAATGGCAGCCAGAATCGGGATGTGACGGCATAATAACAAACATCGATTCTAGCGGTAGCGCTCCTCCATGAATGTTGATCTGCACTGTCACAGCACGGCCTCCGACGGCGCCCTGTCGCCCACGGTCCTGGTCGCCCGGGCCCATGAGCACGGGGTGCAAACGCTGGCACTCACCGACCATGACACCATCGAAGGGCTGAGCGAGGCGCGTCTGGCCTGCCATGAACGCGGCATGCGCTGGGTCAGCGGGGTAGAGCTGTCGTGTACCTGGGGTGGGGCGACCATCCATGTGTTGGGTTATGACTTCCCGCTCGACGCCGCGCCGTTGCTTGACGCCATCGAAGCCTTGCACCGTGGCCGCTGGCTGCGCGCCGAGGAAATCGACAAACGGCTGGCGGCCAAGGGCATGCCGGGCACGCTTGACGGTGCCAGGGCCGTGCAGCAAGCGCTCGGCGACAGCGGTAATGCCCCGGCACGCCCGCACTTTGCCGAGTATCTGGTGCGCGCCGGCCACGTCAAGGACCGCGGCGAGGCGTTTCGCAAGTGGCTGGGCGCCGGCAAGCTGGGTGACGTCAAACAGCACTGGCCGACCCTGGACGAAACCGTCGCGACCCTGCGCCAGTCCAACGCTTGGGTAAGCCTGGCCCATCCGATGCACTACGATCTGACCCGCAGCAAGCGCAGAAGGCTGATTGCCGACTATATTCAGGCAGGCGGGCAGGCGCTTGAGGTGGTCAACGGGATGATGCCGGCCGAGCAGGTGGGCACGATGTCCATCCTCACCCGTGAGTTCGGCCTGCTGGCAAGCGCTGGCAGTGACTTCCACGGCCCCGGCACCTGGGGCGAGATTGGTGCCTACCGGCCTTTGCCCGAGGACCTGCCACCTCTGTGGCGCCGATTCAGCCATGAACAGCCTATGGCGGTATGAACAGGATGATTACGTGAGCCAATTTTTCCAGATTCATGCGGAAAACCCGCAAGCGCGCCTGATCAAACAGGCCGTTGAAATCATTCGCAAGGGCGGTGTGGTGGTCTATCCCACCGACTCGGCCTACGCGCTGGGTTGCCAGATCGGCGACAAGAACGCCATCGAACGGGTTCGCCGCCTGCGCCAGTTGGACAAGCAACACAATTTCACCCTGTTGTGCTGCGACCTTTCGCAAATGGGCCTGTTTGCCAAGATCGATACCTCCACGTTCCGCCTGCTCAAAGCGCACATTCCAGGGCCCTATACCTTTATCCTCAATGCCACCCGAGAAGTGCCGCGGCTTCTGATGCACGAGAAGCGCCGCACCATCGGCCTGCGTGTGCCGTCCAACCCTATCGTCCTGGCGCTGCTTGAGGAACTGGGGGAGCCGTTGATGAGCGTGAGCCTGATCTTGCCGGGCGATGAAGAGCCCATGACGGATCCCTACGAGATCCGTCAGCGCCTGGAGCACCACGTTGACCTGATCATCGATGGCGGCTTTGGCGACCTCAAGGCCTCCACCGTAATCGACTTGACGGGCGATGAGCCTGCCTTGATCCGCGAAGGCTGCGGTGATCCCACACCGTTTATGGCCAACGCTTGAGCCAGGTAGAAGCGCCCGAGGCGCCGGCCGAGGAGGTCGAGTCGCCTCAGCAGTTGCAACTGGCCCTGGTCTACGGCGAAGCCCTGACCGAGATGCCGGTAGACCTTTACATCCCGCCGGACGCCCTGGAAGTGATTCTCGAAGCGTTCGAAGGCCCGTTGGACCTGCTGCTGTACCTGATTCGCAAGCAGAACATCGACATCCTCGATATTCCGGTGGCGGAGATCACCCGCCAGTACATGGGCTATGTCGAGCTGATGAAGAGCGTGCGCCTGGAACTGGCTGCCGAGTACCTGGTCATGGCGGCCATGCTTGCCGAGATCAAGTCGCGCATGCTGCTGCCACGCTCGGCCGAGATCGAAGAGGACGAGGGCGACCCGCGCGCCGAGCTGATCCGCCGCCTGCAGGAGTACGAACGCTTCAAGGCGGCCGCAGAGGGGCTTGACGAACTGCCACGGGTGGGCCGCGACATTGTCGTGCCGCGTCTGGAGGCCCCACAGGCCAAGGTGCGCAAGCTGCTGCCCCAGGTCAGCCTGGAGGAGCTGCTGGTCTCGATGGCCGAGGTGATGCGCCGTAATGACCTGTTCGAAAGCCACCAGATCACCCGCGAGACGCTGTCTACCCGAGAGCGCATGAGCCAGGTGCTTGAACGCCTCAAGGGCGGGGCTTTCGTGCCCTTCGTCGAGCTGTTTGCCGCCGAAGAAGGCAAGTTGGGCGTGGTGGTGACGTTCATGGCAATTCTTGAGCTGGTGAAGGAATCGCTGGTCGAACTGGTGCAGAATGAGCCTTTCGCCGCGATCCATGTCCGGCTGCGCGCCGAGTTTGTTGAAGAGCCTGATGAACCTGAATGAACCCCGCGACCTGGCGTCGCTGATCGAAGCTTTTTTGCTCGCCTCGGGCAAGCCGCAATCCCTTGAACGCCTGTACGAGCTGTTGGAGGAGGCCGAGCGCCCGGAGCCCAAAGTGTTCAAGAAGGCCCTGGAAGTGCTCGGCAAGTCGTGCAATGGCCGCGCCTTCGAGCTCAAGGAAGTGGCCACCGGCTATCGCCTGCAGATCCGCGAAAACTTTGCCCCTTGGGTAGGGCGCCTGTGGGAGGAGCGGCCGCAGCGCTACTCCCGCGCGCTGCTCGAAACCATGGCGTTGATCGCCTACCGCCAGCCCATCACCCGTGGCGAGATCGAAGACGTGCGCGGCGTGGCCGTGAACAGCAACATCATCAAGACCCTGATGGAACGCGAGTGGATCCGCATCGTGGGCTACCGCGAAGTGCCGGGCCGACCGGCGATGTTCGCCACCACCAAGGCCTTTCTCGACTATTTCAACCTCAAGGGCCTCGAGGAACTGCCGGCGTTGGCCGAGCTGCGCGAGATGGAGCCAGAGCCCTTGCTCGACCCGGACGAGGCGCCGGTGCCCGCGCATCTTCAGGCGTTGGCCGATGCCAGCCTGGGTGATGAGGCTGAAGCCGAGGCGCCGAAGGATGAAACCAGCTTCCGCACCCTGCTGGTGGAGCTGGATGCGATGGAAGACGGGTTGAAGACCGACTTCGATGATTTGCGTGAGCAGGACGTGGTTGAGCCAGAGCCTTCGGTCGAGGGTGAAGACCCGTTGCAGCCCTGAATCCTCTACTGCCTGTGCCGGCCTCTTCGCGGGGCAAGCCCGCTCCCACAGGTATGTGAGTTGTGACGGGTAGAGGGTAGCCTGTGGGAGCGGGCTTGCCCCGCGAACAGGCCGGCCCTGCCAATGCAAAACCACTGGGCAGAAAACCAATCCAGCCCCCACAAAAACCACTACGCTCCAGTGCGTTCCATCACCGAACCGCGTATGATGCGCGGCCCTTTGGCGCGTTCGTCGCCAAGACCCCTTTTTCATTCCTACACCGGGAGGTGCCCAGATGAGTGAGCAAGACCTGCAAGACGACCAAATTACCCCTCCATCCGGCGAAAAGCTGCAAAAAGTGCTGGCGCGCATTGGCGTCGGTTCACGCCGTGACGTCGAGGCCTGGATCAGCCAGGGCCGGATCAAGGTCAATGGCGTTGCCGCCACCCTCGGCCAGCGCGTCGACCTGCACGACGCCATCGCCGTCGACGGCAAGCTGATCAAGCGCGAGGAAGCCGCCGAGGCCACCCGCCGCGTGATCATGTACAACAAGCCCGACGGCGAGATCTGCACCCGTGACGACCCAGAAGGCCGCCCGACGGTGTTCGACCGCCTGCCGCGGCCGAAAGAAGGGCGCTGGATCAACATCGGCCGCCTGGACATCAACACCACCGGCCTGCTGCTGTTCACCACCGACGGTGAGCTGGCCAACCGCCTGATGCACCCGTCCTACGAGATGGACCGTGAATACGCGGTACGTGTGCGTGGCGAGGTCGACGACGAAATGCTCGATCGCCTCAAGGCTGGCGTGATGCTCGAAGACGGCCCGGCCAAGTTCACCGACATCCAGAAGGCACCGGGCGGTGAAGGCTTCAACCATTGGTACCACTGCGTGGTGATGGAAGGCCGTAACCGTGAAGTGCGTCGCCTGTGGGAGTCGCAGGGCATGGTGGTCAGCCGCCTGAAGCGCGTGCGCTTCGGCCCGGTATTCCTCAATTCCGACCTGCCGATGGGCCGCTGGCGCGAAATGACCCAGGGCGAAATCGACATCCTGGCCGCCGAAGTGGGCCTGCAGCCGGTCGCGCTGCCAACCCTGAACCTCAAGGCCAAGGACAAGATGGAGCGCATGCAGCGCAAGTCGACCCGTCCGATGGGGCGTGGCGAGCGCGTGCGTAACCTGCGCCCTGCCAGTGAAGGCACTGCCGAGCGCCCAGCCCGTCAACCACGTGACAGCGCATCCGAGCGCCCAGCGCGCCCGGCGCGTGACGAAGCGCCGCGTAAAGGCAACCGTGGTAGCGCGGTGGCCGAGCGCCCGAGCGAGATGCGCAAGCGTACCGGCAAGCCAGACGGCGACAAGCCGGCAGGCCGTGGCCGCGGCAAGCCGCGCGGTTGATTCGCAGCGGTAGATAAAAGAACCAGCCTTCGGGCTGGTTTTTTTTCGCCTCCTGCAAAGGGGAATACAGCGCGGACCTGCAGGCGCTGGCTTGCCTGCGATGGGCCGTGAAGCGGTCCCAACCTGTTGATCAATCACAATTTTTCTGACGAGTGGAAAGCTGGCAAACCACCTTGTAAAGTTTTTTATACGAAATCGCTCGCTTCTGGCCATGGAATGGGTATTTCCCTAGGGCTGTAAACACAACTTGCCACCTTGGAGTCAGCAGCGCTCCTCCTCAGCCTTGCCCCCCTATTGCCCAAACCCCCGGCGCACGCTGATATAGCAGCCATTGCCGTGTGCAAAAGCTCGCCCGCAGAGGCGTGCTGACAAAACAACAAATGGAGGCGCCATGTACGCCGATCACTCCGCCTTTCAAGGCTCACACCACAGGATCGCTGCGTTTTTTCCCAAGGAAATGACGCAACGCGTTGACGCCTGCGCGCTTGCAGGGGTATACAGTGCGCCGCGTTTTACCTGTGACCCTCTTGCGTACCGCGCACTCTTGATCACACCCGGCTGAACCGCCCCGGCGGCGCCCGCGTTCAAGAAACCCAAGGTAACCACCTTGCCCATTCCGCTGCGCCACGAGCGCGGTGGGTCCGATTTCGTCACAGATAAAAACAATGCAGGTGACTTCGTTCATGAGTGGACAAAACATGCATTCAGGCGAGCTAAAGCGGGGCCTGAAGAACCGCCACATCCAGTTGATCGCCCTTGGTGGTGCGATTGGTACTGGCCTGTTCCTCGGCTCGGCAGGCGTGATGAAATCCGCCGGCCCGTCGATGATCCTCGGCTACGCCATCTGCGGCTTCATCGCCTTCATGATCATGCGCCAGCTGGGCGAGATGATCGTCGAAGAGCCGGTGGCCGGTTCGTTCAGCCACTTTGCCCACAAGTACTGGGGCGGCTTCGCCGGCTTCATGTCGGGTTGGAACTGCTGGGTGCTGTACATCCTGGTGGGCATGTCGGAACTGACGGCGGTCGGCAAGTACATCCACTACTGGTGGCCGGAGATCCCGACCTGGGTCACGGCAGCGGGCTTCTTCCTGCTGATCAACGTCATCAACCTGATGAACGTGAAGGTATTCGGTGAGGCCGAATTCTGGTTCGCCATCATCAAGGTCGTGGCCATCGTCGGCATGATCGGCCTGGGTGCCTACCTGTTGACCAGCGGCAGCGGTGGCCCCGAGGCCTCGGTGACCAACTTGTGGGCGCACGGCGGCTTCTTCCCGCATGGTGTCAGCGGCCTGGTCATGGCGTTGGCGTTCATCATGTTCTCCTTCGGTGGCCTGGAAATGCTCGGTTTCACCGCTGCCGAGGCCGACAAGCCGAAGACTGTGATCCCCAAAGCCATCAACCAGGTCATCTACCGCATCCTGATCTTCTACATCGGTGCGCTGGTCGTGCTGTTGTCGCTGACCCCGTGGGACACCCTGGTCGCCAGCATCGACGCCTCCGGCGGCAGCTATGGCAGCAGCCCGTTCGTGCAGGTGTTCTCCCTGCTGGGTAGCGATGTGGCCGCCCACTTGCTGAACTTCGTGGTCCTGACCGCTGCGTTGTCGGTGTACAACAGCGGTACCTACTGCAACGCCCGCATGCTGCTGGGCATGGCCGAGCAAGGCGACGCTCCGGCGGCCCTGGCCAAGGTCGACAAGCGCGGCGTGCCGGTGCGTTCGATCCTGGTGTCGGCGGCGGTGACCCTGATTGCAGTGCTGCTCAACTACTTCATTCCGCAGAATGCGCTGGAGTTGCTGATGTCGCTGGTCGTGGCGACCCTGGTAATCAACTGGGCGATGATCAGCTATTCGCACCTGAAGTTCCGCCAGCACCTGGACCGCACTGGCCAGAAACCGCTGTTCAAGGCGCTGTGGTACCCCTACGGCAACTACATCTGCCTGGCGTTCGTGGTGTTGATCCTTGGCATCATGCTGCAGATCCCGGGTATCCAGATCTCGGTGTATGCGATTCCGGTGTGGGTGGTGGTGATGTTCCTCTTCTACATCATCAAGCCCAAGCGTGAGGCGCAGGCTAACGGTGCTGCCGGTACTGTGGCCAAGTAAAGGCTGCCGGTAATACCCGAAACCCGATGCCAGGTGACTGGCATCGGGTTTTTTGTTGCCTGCACAGGCCTCTTCGCGGGCAAGCCCGCGAAGAGGCCTGTGCAGCAAAACAAAAACTCAGATCTGCTCCAGCAACCAGCTGCGAAACGCCCGCAGCGACGGCAGCGCTTCGTTACGTGGCGGATAGATCAGGTAATAGCTGCGCTGGCTGGCAAACGCCGCCCCAGGGCTGAACAGCTCGCCCTTGGCCAGTTCCTCTTCCACCAAAATTCGCGGCACCAGGCCGATGCCGATCCCGGCCCGCACCGCCTGGATCAGGTGCGAGGTCAATTCGAAGCTCGGCCCCAGGCGCATCGCCCGGTGCGGCAGGCTGTGATGAGAGAACCATTCGCCCCAGGCATGCGGGTTGTTGGCGACGTTGAGCAGCACCTCCTCGCTGACCCGGGCGGGGCTCCAGCCATGGGTGTCCGCAGCCGCTTCTGGCGGCAGAATCACCAGCAGTTCCTCGGCATGCAAGCGGTGGCAGATCAGCCCCGGCAGGTCGTGGCTTGCCACGCCGATCGCCGCATCGATCTCGCTGGTGTCGAAGTTGATCGCTTCGATCCGGGAGTGGATGTGCACCAGCATGCCCGGGTGGGCGCTGTAGAAGGCGTGCAGTCGTGGCAGCAGCCATTTCGAGCCGAAGGTGGGCAGGGTGGCCAGGCGCAACGTGCCGACACCGGACTGGTAGGCCAGTGCCTGCAGGGTGGCACTGCGGATGCGCCCCAAGGCTTCGCTCAACTCGCGCTGGTAAAGCCGGCCGACGTCGGTCAGCTGCACCTGGCGCCCTTCGCGGCGGAACAGCGTAAGCCCCAGTTGCTGCTCAAGTGCCTGCACCTGGCGGCTGACGGCGCTCTGGGTCAGCGACAGTTCAGCGGCGGCGCGGGTATAGCTTTCATGCCGGGCGGCAGCCTCGAACGCCAGCAGCAGCGACATGGACGGTGTCAGGTGGCGGTAATTCATTCATAAAAGTCATCGATAGCGGCAGGATTATCCGTTTGCCCCTGGCGCGAAAGTACAGGAACATTGGCCTATTCGTCATCCGCCGTGAAGCAACCCATGCCGGCATGACAGGATTCCCGTGAATTAGCCCATATCAAGAGGCCATCCGTTCGATGATCGCCCAACTGCCGACCAGTGCACCGACCGCCAACTACCCAGATTTCCTCGAAGCCCTGCGCAAAAGCGGCTTCCGTGGCCAGATCAGTGCCGATTACGCCACCCGTACGGTGCTGGCCACCGACAACTCGATTTACCAGCGCTTGCCCCAGGCCGCCGTGTTCCCGCGTGATGCCGATGACGTGGCGCGGGTCGCCGCGCTGATGGGCGAGGCACGCTTTGCCCAGGTCAAACTGACCCCGCGTGGCGGGGGGACTGGCACCAACGGCCAGTCGCTGACCGATGGCATCGTCGTCGACCTGTCGCGGCACATGAACAGCATCCTCGAAATCAACGTCGAGGAGCGTTGGGTGCGGGTCCAGGCCGGTGTGGTCAAGGACCAGCTCAACGCCGCGCTCAAGCCACACGGGCTGTTCTTCGCGCCTGAGCTGTCCACCTCCAACCGTGCCACTGTCGGCGGCATGATCAACACCGACGCCAGTGGCCAGGGCAGTTGCACCTACGGCAAGACCCGCGATCACGTGCTCGAATTGCACAGCGTGCTGCTCGGTGGTGAGCGCCTGCACAGCCTGCCCATCGATGACGCTGCGCTGGAGCAGGCCTGCGCCGCGCCAGGGCGGGTTGGCGAGGTGTACCGCGTGGCTCGCGAGATCCAGCAAACCCAGGGCGAGCTGATCGAGAGCACCTTCCCAAAGCTCAACCGCTGCCTGACCGGCTACGACCTGGCGCACCTGCGCGATGCGCAGGGGCGTTTCAACCTCAACAGCGTGCTGTGCGGCGCCGAAGGGTCGCTGGGCTACGTGGTAGAAGCCAAGCTCAATGTGCTGCCGATCCCGAAATACGCGGTATTGGTCAACGTCCGCTACACCAGCTTCATGGACGCCCTGCGCGACGCCAATGCGCTGATGGCGCACAAGCCTTTGTCGATCGAGACCGTCGACTCCAAGGTGCTGATGCTGGCCATGAAGGACATCGTCTGGCACAGCGTCGCCGAGTATTTCCCGGCCGACCCCGAGCGCCCGACCCTGGGTATCAACCTGGTGGAGTTTTGCGGCGATCAGCCCGATGAGGTCAATGCGCGGGTACAGGCGTTCATTCAGCACCTGCAAAACGACACCAGCGTCGAGCGCCTGGGGCACACCCTGGCCGAGGGCGCCGAGGCGGTCACCCGCGTCTACACCATGCGCAAACGTTCGGTGGGCCTGCTGGGCAACGTCGAGGGTGAGGTGCGCCCGCAGCCGTTCGTGGAGGACACCGCGGTGCCGCCAGAACAACTGGCCGACTACATTGCCGACTTCCGCGCGCTGCTCGATGGCTACGGCCTGGCCTACGGCATGTTTGGCCACGTCGATGCCGGTGTGCTGCACGTGCGCCCGGCGCTGGACATGAAAGACCCGGCCCAGGCCGCGCTGGTCAAGCCGATTTCCGATGCCGTGGCGGCCCTGACCAAAAGCTACGGCGGCCTGCTGTGGGGTGAGCACGGCAAGGGCCTGCGTTCAGAATACGTGCCCGAGTATTTTGGCGAGCTGTACCCGGCGCTGCAGCGCCTGAAAGGCGCCTTTGACCCGCGCAACCAGCTCAACCCCGGCAAGATCTGCACCCCGCCAGACAGCGCCGAAGGCCTGACCAAGGTCGATGGCGTGACCCTGCGTGGCGACCTCGACCGCACCATCGACGAGCGTGTCTGGCAGGACTTCAGCAGCGCGGTGCATTGCAACGGCAACGGTGCCTGCTACAACTACGACCCCAACGACGCCATGTGCCCGTCGTGGAAGGCCACCCGTGAGCGCCAGCACTCGCCCAAGGGTCGTGCCTCGCTGATGCGCGAATGGTTGCGCCTGCAGGGCGCGGCGGATATTGACGTGCTGGCGGCTGCGCGCAACAAGGTGTCCTGGCTCAAGGGCCTGCCAGCGCGGCTGCGCAACAACCGTGGGCGCGACCAGGGGCAGGCGGACTTCTCCCACGAAGTCTACGACGCCATGGCCGGTTGCCTGGCGTGCAAGTCCTGCGCGGGGCAGTGCCCGATCAAGGTCAACGTGCCGGACTTCCGCTCACGTTTCCTTGAGCTGTACCACGGTCGCTATCAGCGCCCATTGCGTGATTACCTGATCGGCTCGCTGGAGTTCACCATCCCGTACCTGGCGCATGCGCCGGGGTTGTACAACGCGGTAATGGGCTCGAAGTGGGTAAGCAAGCTGCTGGCGGACAAGGTCGGCATGGTCGACAGCCCGCTGATCAGCCGTTTCAACTTCCAGGCGACCGTGACCCGCTGCCGCGTTGGCGTGGCCAGCGTGCCGGCCCTGCGTGAGCTGACGCCGGCCCAGCGTGAGCGCAGCATCGTGCTGGTGCAGGATGCCTTCACCCGTTACTTCGAGACGCCGCTGCTGGCCGCGTTCATCGACCTGGCGCACCGCCTCGGGCACCGGGTATTCCTGGCACCGTACAGCGCCAACGGCAAGCCGCTGCACGTGCAGGGTTTCCTTGGGGCGTTTGCCAAGGCGGCGATTCGCAATGGCAACCAGCTCAAGGCCCTGGCCGATTGCGGCGTGCCGCTGGTGGGGCTGGACCCGGCGATGACCCTGGTCTATCGCCAGGAGTACCAGAAGGTGCCTGGCCTGGAAGACTGCCCGAAGGTGCTGTTGCCGCAGGAATGGTTGATGGATGCACTGCCCGAGCAGGCGGCGGCCAATGCCGGCAGTTTCCGCCTGATGGCCCACTGCACCGAGAAGACCAACGTGCCGGCCAGTACCAAGCAATGGGAGCAAGTGTTTGCCCGTCTGGGGTTGAAGCTGGTAACCGAGGCTACCGGTTGCTGCGGCATGTCCGGCACCTACGGGCATGAAGCGCGTAACCAGGAGACCTCGCGGACCATCTTCGAGCAATCGTGGGCGACCAAGCTGGACAAGGAAGACGAACCGCTGGCGACAGGGTATTCGTGCCGCAGCCAGGTCAAGCGCATGACCGAACGGCAGATGCGCCATCCGCTGGAGGTGGTCTTGCAGTACGCGCAGCGCTAAACCTGCACCGGCCTCTTCGCGGGCAAGCCCGCTCCCACAGGTATGGACCACTGCCCTTGAGAGCAGTGGAGTACCTGTGGGAGTGGGCTTGCCCGCGAAGAGGCTGGTACAGGCGCTGCATAATCACGGCCGCTGCAGGGTATCCCGAGCCCGCCGCGCCTGCTGATACAGGTAAAGGCTCAACACCAGCCCACAAGCCGAAGCCCCCGCTGCAAACAAGAACATCGAAGCAAACCCGAACCCCGCCGCCACCGCGCCCACCAGCGGCCCGGTAATCCCCAGCGACAGATCGATGAACAGCGAATACGCACCAACCGCCGCCCCGCGGTTGGCCGCCGACACCTGGTTCACCGCTTCCACACCCAGCGCCGGGAACACCAGCGAAAATCCAAACCCGCTAAGTGCGGCACCTGCCAATGCCAGCTCGGCACTGGGTGCCAGCCACAGCATCAACAGCCCCACGGTCTCCACCGCCAGGCAGGCGATTGCCACGCAAAAACCGCCAATCCGGTTGATCAAGTTACCGAACAGCAGACGCGCACTGATGAAGCTGGCGCCGAACAGGCTCAGGGTGAGTGCGGCATTCGGCCAGCCCTGGCTGGTGTAGTACAGGGTGATGAAGGTGGCGATCGTGCCAAAGCCGATCGAGCCCAGCGCCAGGCCCGACCCATGGGGGAGCACCTTGCCCAGCACGCTGAGGAACGGCAGACGCACCCCGCTGACGATGGGCGCTGCGCGTTTGGGCCAGGCCAGCAGTAGGCCTGCCGCGCACAGCAGCATGATGCCCGCGCCCATGCTCCATAGCCCCAGCGTCTTGACCATCAGCACCCCCAGTGGCGCGCCAACGGCCAGCGCACCATAGCTGGCAATGCCATTCCAGGAGATCACCTTGGCGGTGTTCTCGGCGCCCACCCGGCCGATGCCCCAGCCGATCGCACCGGAGCCCACCAGGCTTTCGCCGCCGCCCAGTACCACGCGGCCGATCAGCAGGCAGGTCAGGCTCAGCCAGGGCAGGTGGGTCAGGAAGGCGCAGGCCAGCATGAACACGCCGCTGAGGCCGCAACTGGCAAGGCCGTACATCACCGCCTTCTTGGGGCCGAGGTTATCGATGATGCGGCTGGCCGTTGGGCGGCTGAGCAAGGTGGCGAGGTACTGGACGCTGATCACCAGGCCCGCGACCACGGCACTGAAACCCAGGTCGTTGTGCACATAGCTGGGTAATACGGCCAGGGGGATGCCGATGTTCAGGTAACCGATGAAGGTGAAGAGGACGATGGAGACGACTTGCAGGGTTACCGCAAGGGGGCGCGGTGAGTCGGGCATGGGGGCCTTCGTGGCAGAGGTTCTGGACGGTGTGAAAACGTGATGACGGGGGTGGCCCGCAGGTCAGCCGTTTTCACACAGTCGGGGGATGCGCAGTTATTCCTGGTCAGCGCTGGATTGATCGTCACCATCCTGGTCGACGGCAGGCGTCGGCTCGGCGTGGACGGTAACGGTTTGCTCTTCTGGGTTCAGGCTTGGGAAGGGAAGATTCGGGATTTCATGCATCTCGTCGTTCCTCGCAAGTGTGAGTGAAAAGGCTGCGCCAGGCGCATTTGGGGCTTCGGAAAGCTTGGGCAGGATACAGCAGTCTGGATGACAGTTTGAACTTTTTCCCGTTCGCTTGTCGGTTTTACGGGCGAATAGCGGACATTTTTCTTACGCAAAAACGGGGCCGCTGCGCAGCCCTTCGCGGGCAAGCCTGCCCCCACAGCAAGCGCGAACAACCGAAGCTTGCGCTGTACCTGTGGGAGCGGGCTTGCCCGCGAAGGGCCACACAGCGGCCCCGTCTTTGGTGCTTACTTACGGCCTTCAGCCGTCTCGGCCACCTTGTCGGTGCGCGCGCACATGATGAAGTCGTTACGGTGCAGGCCTTTGATCGAATGGCTCCACCAGGTCACGGTGACCTTGCCCCACTCGGTCAGCAGGCCTGGGTGATGGCCTTCGGCTTCAGCGATTTCGCCCACGGCATTGGTGAAGTCCAGTGCATGTTTGAAGTTCTTGAACTTGAACACGCGCTCCAGCTCCATGTGGCCGTCACGCACTTCGATGTTCCAGTCCGGGATTTCGCGAATCAGCTCGGCCAGCTCGTCGTCGCTGACTTTCGGGGCGTCGGCGCGGCAGGCTTCGCAATGGGCTTGGTTCAAGGCATTCATGAGTTCTTTTCCAATTCGAGTTGTTATCAGGCTGGCTTCAGGCAGCAACCTTGGGTGGAAACTTGGGGGCGTGCAGGCCCAACTGCATGGCCTGCTGAACCATGCCCATGATGTCTTCGTGGGCCAGGTCGAACAGGCGCTTGAGGTTCGGCAAGACGAAATACAGCGGCTGCAGGATGTCGATGCGGTACGGCGTGCGCATCGCTTCGATCGGGTTGAACGCCTGATGTTCCGGTTCGTTCGACAGACTGTAGACCGTTTCTTTCGGCGAGGAGAGGATGCCGCCGCCATAGATCTTGCGACCTTGCGGGGTCTCCATCAGGCCGAACTCGATGGTCATCCAGTACAGGCGCGCCAGATACACACGCTGTTCCTTGGTCGCGGCGAGGCCGAGCTTGCCGTAAGTGTGGGTGAACTCAGCGAACCAGGGGTTGGTCAGCAGCGGGCAGTGGCCGAAGATCTCGTGGAAGATGTCCGGTTCCTGCAGGTAGTCCAGTTCTTCCGGGGTGCGGATGAAGGTGGCGACCGGGAAGCGCTTGCTGGCCAGCAATTCGAAGAAGGTCTGGAAGGGGATTAATGCAGGCACCCTGGCGACCTGCCAGCCGGTGGTGGCGCCCAGGACCTTGTTGACCTCGCCCAGTTGCGGGATACGGTCGTGCGGCAGCTTGAGTTGATCGATGCCGTCCAGGTATTCCTGGCACGCACGGCCTTCGATGACTTTCAGCTGGCGGGTGATCAGCGTGTTCCACACCGCATGCTCTTGCTGCGGGTAATCGATAAAACCATGCGCATCGGGCTCGCGTGCCACGTAGTGCGTCTGTTTCATGTGGCTCTCCTGGTGAGGGCTTTCTTGTTATGTGCAGGACATGCTTAAGGAATACCCCTGCATGGGCGGCTTTGCACGGGGTGGGCGGGTGTCGGTGCGGGTTTTATGCTGTGATTTCGTAACGATAATTTTACAAAACAGCGCGGGTGTCGGAAAATCCGAGGCATCTGGCTGATGATTTCGCTGTTTTTGTCAGCTTATCTTTACGACTTTTCCGCGCTGAGTTGAAAAACATTGGCGCTTCGAGAGCCCTCATGCGTATCAAAGTGCATTGCCAGAACCGCATTGGCATCCTGCGCGACATCCTCAACCTGCTGGTGGAGTACGGCATCAACGTGCTGCGCGGCGAGGTGGGCGGAGACCATGGCAATGCCATCTACCTGCATTGCCCGAACCTGATCAACCTGCAGTTCCAGGCCCTGCGGCCGAAATTCGAGGCCATTACCGGGGTGTTCGGCGTCAAGCGCGTCGGGCTGATGCCCAGTGAGCGTCGGCACATGGAGCTGAATGCGTTACTGGGGGCGTTGGATTTCCCGGTGCTGTCGATCGACATGGGCGGCAGCATCGTTGCCGCCAACCGCACGGCGGCGCAGTTGCTCGGCGTGCGGGTTGACGAGGTGCCGGGCATGCCGCTGGCGCGTTATGTCGAAGACTTCGACCTGCCCGAGCTGGTGCGGGCCAACAAATCGCGCATCAACGGCCTGCGGGTCAAGGTCAAGGGGGATGTGTTTCTGGCCGATATCGCACCCTTGCAATCCGAGCACGACGACAGCGAGGCCCTGGCTGGCGCGGTGCTGACCCTTCACCGTGCCGACCGTATTGGTGAGCGCATCTATAACGTGCGCAAGCAGGAGTTGCGGGGCTTTGACAGTATCTTCCAGAGCTCGCGGGTGATGGCGGCGGTGGTGCGCGAGGCGCGGCGCATGGCGCCCCTGGATGCCCCCTTGCTGATCGAAGGGGAGACGGGCACCGGTAAAGAGTTGTTGGCGCGTGCCTGCCACCTGGCCAGCCCACGTGGGCAGTCGCCGCTGATGGCGCTCAATTGTGCGGGCTTGCCTGAGTCGATGGCTGAGACCGAGCTGTTTGGCTACGGGCCGGGCGCGTTCGAGGGTGCCCGCGCCGAGGGCAAGCTGGGGCTGCTGGAGCTGACAGCCGGCGGTACGTTGTTCCTCGATGGGGTTGGGGAGATGAGCCCGCGCCTGCAGGTGAAGCTGCTGCGTTTTCTGCAGGATGGTTGCTTTCGCCGCGTAGGCAGTGATGAAGAGGTGTACCTGGATGTGCGGGTCATCTGCGCGACTCAGGTGGACTTGTCCGAGCTGTGCGCGCGCGGCGAGTTCCGCCAGGACCTGTATCACCGCCTCAACGTGCTGTCGCTGCACATTCCGCCACTGCGCGAGTGCATGGATGGGCTGGAAGGCTTGGTGCAGCACTTTCTCGACCAGGCCAGCCGGCAGATTGGCTGTGCCTTGCCGCGCCTGTTGCCGGGGGCGATGGATAAACTCAGCCAGTACCACTGGCCGGGTAATGTGCGGCAACTGGAAAACGTATTGTTTCAGGCGGTTTCGTTATGTGAAGGCGGCGTGGTTAAAGGCGAGCACATTCGTTTGCCAGATTATGGCGTGCGGCAACCGTTGGGTGAGTTTTCGTTGGACGGTGATCTTTCACAGATTATCGGGCGTTTTGAAAAGGCCGTGCTGGAAAGTTTGATGGGGGAATTTACAAGTAGCCGTGCATTGGGCAAAAGATTGGGTGTTTCGCACACAACGATTGCTAATAAGTTGCGCGATTATGCATTGGGTAAAACGTCTGAATAGTGCGCAGTTGAATTGCGCTGAAAGCGCGTAACCCGCTTCGCGGGTAAGCCCGCGAAGGGCCCCAGAGGGGCCCAATCTCAAGGTTTAGCCGTTGGAGCAGCCATTCCCCATCACGCGGTATTCAAGAATGTGCTTCTGGCCCTGGGAGTCCTCGTAGGTCATGCGGGCTGGCACGACTTCGCAGACGTTGGGCACTTCGCTCATGGAGATGACGCGGGCAATGTCCAAGTGCTGCGAGTAACTGTACTGTTCAACCGGAATCTGCTCGGCATCGTTTGCTTCGCCGGCCATTGCCGCGCCGCAAAGACTGCCAAGTACCAATACCAGTAAAGCTTTCATTTTCTATTTACCTGTCTAAGGTCGTGAGGGGGTGCGCGGCGCTTGTGACGCCGCGAGTACTGCTAGATTTAACGATCGGGATTAGCGGGTGATTAACGCTTGCCTTCGTGGGGGCTGTTACCAGAAGTTAATCGCCTTGCCGTTGTTGGCGAGATGAATTTTAGGGCGGCGACAACCGCTGAAACAGTGGGTCTTTTGATAAAGTGTTTTGACAGAATCTGTAACAATCACGCAAAAAAACCGCTGTTTTTTGCCTGCCAGGGCTGCGAAGCCCGATCTAGAGCGCTTTGCTCGTACGTCAGTGCCAAATGCCGTCGCTTTACTACCAACGTCGAATGGCTTTTGCCGCTCTGGTACAGTTACAAACGGTTCCATACAAAAACAACTATTACACCGAGGTAACACAGATGAGTGCGGCTCCACTGTATCCCGTTCGTCCCGAGGTTGCGGCCACTACCCTGACCGACGAGGCCACCTACAAGGCCATGTACCAGCAATCGGTGATCAACCCGGACGGCTTCTGGCGCGAGCAGGCCCAGCGTCTGGACTGGATCAAGCCGTTCACCAAGGTCAAGCAGACCTCCTTCGATGACCACCATGTCGATATCAAGTGGTTTGCCGACGGCACTCTGAACGTGTCCTCCAACTGCCTGGACCGCCACCTTGAAGAGCGTGGCGACCAGTTGGCGATCATCTGGGAGGGCGACGACCCTTCCGAACACCGCAACATCACCTACCGCGAGCTCCACGAGCAGGTCTGCAAGTTCGCCAACGCCCTGCGTGGCCAGGACGTGCACCGTGGCGACGTGGTGACCATCTACATGCCGATGATCCCCGAGGCCGTGGTTGCCATGCTGGCCTGTGCCCGTATCGGTGCGATCCACTCGGTGGTGTTCGGCGGCTTCTCCCCTGAGGCGTTGGCCGGCCGTATCATCGACTGCAAGTCCAAGGTGGTGATTACCGCCGACGAAGGTCTGCGCGGTGGGCGCCGTACCCCGCTCAAGGGCAACGTCGACCTGGCCCTGACCAACCCTGAAACCAGCAGCGTGCAGAAGATCATCGTGTGCAAGCGCACCGGTGGCGATATCGCCTGGCACCAACACCGCGACATCTGGTACGAAGACCTGATGAAAGTGGCCTCCAGCCACTGCGCACCTAAAGAGATGGGCGCCGAAGAAGCCCTGTTCATCCTTTATACCTCCGGCTCCACCGGCAAGCCCAAGGGCGTGCTGCACACCACCGGGGGTTACCTGGTTTACGCAGCGCTGACCCATGAACGCGTGTTCGACTACCGCCCAGGCGAGGTCTACTGGTGCACCGCGGACGTTGGCTGGGTCACCGGCCACAGCTACATCGTCTACGGCCCGCTGGCCAACGGCGCCACCACCTTGCTGTTCGAGGGCGTACCGAACTACCCGGACATCACCCGGGTGTCGAAGATCATCGACAAACACAAGGTCAACATTCTCTACACCGCCCCTACCGCGATTCGCGCCATGATGGCCGAAGGGCAGGCGGCCGTTGAGGGTGCCGATGGCTCCAGCCTGCGGCTGCTGGGTTCGGTCGGCGAGCCGATTAACCCCGAGGCGTGGAACTGGTACCACAAGGCCGTCGGCAAGGAGCGTTGCCCAATCGTCGATACCTGGTGGCAGACCGAGACCGGCGGCATCCTGATCAGCCCGCTGCCAGGCGCCACCGCTCTCAAGCCGGGTTCCGCGACCCGTCCGTTCTTTGGCGTGGTACCGGCACTGGTGGATAACCTGGGCAATCTGATCGATGGTGCCGCCGAGGGTAACCTGGTGATCCTCGATTCCTGGCCGGGCCAGTCGCGTTCGCTGTATGGCGATCACGACCGCTTCGTCGATACCTACTTCAAGACCTTCCGCGGCATGTATTTCACCGGCGACGGCGCACGCCGCGACGAAGATGGCTACTACTGGATCACTGGGCGCGTGGATGACGTGCTCAACGTGTCTGGCCACCGCATGGGTACCGCCGAGATCGAGAGCGCAATGGTTGCCCACACCAAGGTTGCCGAGGCGGCCGTGGTGGGCGTGCCGCACGACATCAAGGGCCAGGGCATCTATGTGTATGTCACCCTCAATGCCGGCGTGGAGCCGAGCGAGCAGTTGCGCCTTGAGCTGAAGAACTGGGTGCGCAAGGAGATCGGCCCGATCGCCTCGCCGGACGTCATCCAGTGGGCGCCAGGGCTGCCTAAGACCCGCTCGGGCAAGATCATGCGGCGTATCCTGCGCAAGATCGCCACGGCGGAATACGGCTCGCTGGGCGATATCTCGACCCTGGCCGACCCGGGTGTGGTGCAGCATCTGATCGATACGCACAAGGCGATGAACCTGGCTTCGGCGTGATGCCAATGGGGTCGTGAAGCGGCCCCCAGGCCTTTGAAGAAACCCCGCTCGGGCAACCGGCGGGGTTTTTTGCTTTACTGTTACCCGACATTCATCGGTAACTCTTCTGTCACCGATTACGCACGGGAGCGGGGCGAACTGAAACAGCGGTGTCCCGTTTTGGTGCGTGAGAGTAGCCATTTTTTTCAACACAGCACGCTACACTTGCCGTAGTACAAGGCTTTGCGAATAATAGGTCCAGTAATTGCTAGGTCTATAGGTTATTTTCCTTGCGCCTTTGCATATTTTGCAATGGCTGTCAACATTGCCCGCAGCGGTTTCAAGCGCTTCTGTAAGTAGTTGTCGCTTTGAAGAAATATCGACTACCGGGCTGTCGTTAAAATGCCACTCACTCGCTCGTGGTCTGCGGCCTTGGTCGAACCCTGCGCGGCTCGCGTTGTACCCATTCGCATATCGGGCAGTTGTTACTCCTGCCTTGTATTGCCCCGTACCGATGGAGTTACCTGATGAAGAAGCTCGCACTGCTTGGCGCCCTGGCGCTGTCCGTGTTTTCCCTGGTGTCGCAGGCCGATGAAAAACCTTTGAAAATCGGTATCGAAGCCGCCTACCCACCCTTTGCCTTCAAACAGCCCGACGGCAGCATCGCCGGTTTCGACTACGACATCGGCAACGCGCTGTGTGAAGAGATGAAAGCCAAGTGCACCTGGGTCGAGCAAGAGTTCGACGGCCTGATCCCAGCACTGAAAGTGCGCAAGATCGACGCCATCCTGTCGTCCATGTCGATCACTGATGACCGCAAGAAGTCGGTCGACTTCACCAAGCGCTACTACCTGACCCCGGCGCGCCTGGTCATGAAGGAAGGCACCTCGGTCAGCGACAGCCTGGGTGAACTGCAGGGCAAGAAGATTGGTGTGCAGCGCGGCTCGATCCATGACCGCTTCGCCAAGGAAGTGCTGGGCGCCAAAGGTGCCACCGTGGTCCCTTATGGCACCCAGAACGAAATCTACCTGGATGTGGCAGCCGGCCGCCTCGATGGCACTGTGGCTGACGCTACCCTGCTGGAAGACGGCTTCCTGAAGACTGACGCCGGCAAGGGCTTCGCGTTCGTAGGCCCGGCATTCACCGACGCCAAGTACTTCGGTGACGGCATCGGCATCGCCGTGCGCAAGGGTGACAAGGCCAACGTCGACCGCATCAACGCGGCCATCGACGCGATCCGCGCCAACGGCAAGTACAAACAAATCGAAGCCAAGTACTTCAATTTCGACATCTACGGTCCAGACTCGAAGTAAGACGTCGAGTTTCACCTGTGCAATGGTGCAAACAGCAGAGGCTCTGAGGTTTGCACCATTTTTCATTCTTTAGGTCGAGGACCTCATCATGTTGAAAGGCTACGGGGCAGTCATCCTCGACGGGGCGTGGCTGACGCTGCAGCTCGCCCTGTCGTCGATGGCCCTGGCCATCGTGCTCGGCCTGATTGGCGTGGCGCTGCGCTTGTCGCCGGTGCGCTGGCTGGCCTGGTTGGGCGATATGTATGCCACGGTCATCCGTGGTATTCCGGACTTGGTACTGATCCTGCTGATCTTCTACGGCGGGCAGGACATCATCAACCGAGTGGCGCCGCTGCTCGGCTACGAAGACTACATTGACCTGAATCCGCTGATTGCGGGTATCGGGACCTTGGGCTTCATTTTTGGCGCCTACCTGTCGGAAACCTTCCGCGGCGCCTTCCTCGGTATCCCCAAGGGCCAGGCCGAAGCCGGCGTGGCCTATGGCATGAGCAATCGCCAGGTGTTCTTCCGCATCCAGGTGCCGCAGATGATCCGCCTGGCCATCCCGGGGTTCACCAACAACTGGCTGGTGCTGACCAAGGCCACCGCACTGATCTCGGTGGTCGGCCTGCAGGACATGATGTTCAAGGCCAAGCAGGCGGCGGACGCCACCCGCGAACCCTTTACCTTCTTCCTGGCAGTGGCGGCCATGTACCTGGTGTTGACCAGTGTTTCGCTGCTGGCCTTGAAGTATCTTGAAAAACGCTACTCGGTGGGCGTCAAGGTGGTTGAACTATGATCTTCGACTACAACGTGGTGTGGGAGGCCATGCCGCTGTACCTCGGCGGGTTGCTGACCACGCTCAAGCTGCTGGCGTTGTCACTGTTGTTTGGCCTGCTCGCGGCGATCCCGCTGGGCCTGATGCGGGTGTCCAAGCAGCCGCTGGTGAACCTCAGCGCCTGGCTGTACACCTATGTGATCCGCGGTACGCCGATGCTGGTGCAGCTGTTCCTGATCTACTACGGCCTGGCCCAGTTCGAAGCGGTGCGCGAGAGCATCTTCTGGCCGATGCTGTCCAGCGCGACCTTCTGTGCTTGCCTGGCCTTCGCCGTCAACACCAGTGCCTACACCGCAGAAATCATCGCCGGCAGCCTCAAGGCCACGCCCCATGGCGAGATCGAGGCGGCCAAGGCCATGGGCATGTCGCGCTTCAAGATGTACCGCCGCATCCTGCTGCCTTCGGCCCTGCGCCGGGCATTGCCGCAGTACAGCAACGAAGTGATCATGATGCTGCAGACCACCAGCCTTGCGTCGATCGTCACCCTGATCGACATCACGGGCGCGGCGCGCACGGTCAATGCCCAGTATTACCTGCCTTTCGAGGCCTACATCACGGCGGGCGTGTTCTACCTGTGCCTGACCTTTATTTTGGTGCGCCTGTTCAAGATGGCCGAACGCCGCTGGCTCGGCTACCTGGCGCCGCGCAAGCACTGACCGCTCTGTGAGAATCGACAGCATGTACAAACTCGAAGTCCAAGACCTGCACAAGCGCTACGGCAGCCATGAAGTGCTCAAGGGCGTGTCCCTGGCGGCCAAGGCAGGCGATGTGATCAGCATCATCGGCTCCAGCGGTTCGGGCAAGTCCACCTTCCTGCGCTGCATCAACCTGCTGGAGCAGCCCCATGCCGGCAAGATCCTGCTCAACAACGAAGAGCTGAAACTGGTCGCCGGCAAGGATGGCGCGCTCAAGGCGGCCGACCCGCGCCAGCTGCAGCGCATGCGCTCGCGCCTGTCGATGGTGTTCCAGCATTTCAACCTGTGGTCGCACATGACGGCGCTGGAAAACGTCATCGAGGCCCCCGTGCACGTGCTCGGCATGAACAAGAAAGAGGCCTTGGAAAAGGCTGAGTACTACCTGGCCAAGGTCGGTGTCGGCCATCGCAAGGACGCCTTCCCAGGGCATATGTCCGGCGGCGAGCAGCAGCGTGTGGCCATTGCCCGTGCCCTGGCTGTCGAGCCTGAGGTGATGCTGTTCGACGAGCCGACCTCGGCGCTCGACCCGGAGCTGGTGGGTGATGTGCTCAAGGTCATGCAGGCGCTGGCCCAGGAAGGCCGGACCATGGTGGTGGTGACCCATGAGATGGGCTTTGCTCGCGAGGTGTCGAACCAGTTGGTGTTCCTGCACAAGGGCCTGGTGGAAGAGACCGGTTGCCCGCGCGAGGTGCTGGCCAACCCGCAATCGGAGCGGCTCAAGCAGTTCCTCTCCGGCAGCCTCAAGTAAACAAGGCTGCATCTTTGCACCAGAATAGGGCATGCTGCGCAGCGAGCGCAGCCTGACCCTGTGCCACAGACTCGAACGACCCCAGGTTTCGGACCGCACTCTATGACCACCCAGCGAATCGGTTTTCTCATCTGGCCCAGCACCAAGCCCTTGACCCTGGCGCTGGCCGAGGAAGTGTTGCAGGTGGCCCAGCGGGTGCATCCGGATGTGGTCTACGAATTGTCGTTTCTGCAGGCAGAGCCTGCAGTGGAGGGCGCTTGGCGCCTGCCGGGCGAGCCGTGGAATGGCCGCTTGGAGGGGTGCCAGAAGCTCTTGTTGCTGGCCGATGAGCCGCCGCAGGCGGTGGGCTCGGTGCTGTCTACCGCACTCAAGCAACTGGCGCGCAGTGGCTGCGTGATGGGTGGCTTGTCTGCCGGCGTGTATCCACTGGCCCAACTTGGCCTGCTCGACGGTTACCGCGCGGCGGTGCACTGGCGCTGGCAGGACGATTTTGCTGAGCGTTACCCCAAGGTCATTGCCACCAGCCACCTGTTCGACTGGGACCGTGACCGCCTGACTGCCTGTGGTGGCATGGCGGTGACCGACCTGTTGCTCGCTGTGTTGGCGCGTGATCATGGCGCGGAACTGGCGGGGGCGGTGTCTGAAGAGCTGGTGGTCGAGCGCATCCGTGAGGGGGGCGAGCGTCAGCGTATTCCGTTGCAGAACCGCCTGGGCTCCAGCCACCCCAAGCTGACCCAGGCTGTGCTGCTGATGGAAGCCAACATCGAAGAGCCGCTGACCACCGACGAGATCGCCCAGCACGTGTGCGTGTCGCGTCGGCAGCTGGAGCGCATCTTCAAGCAGTACCTGAACCGGGTGCCCAGCCAGTATTACCTCGAGTTGCGGCTGAACAAGGCGCGGCAGATGCTGATGCAGACCAGCAAGTCGATCATCCAGATCGGCTTGTCGTGCGGGTTTTCTTCTGGGCCGCATTTTTCCAGTGCGTACCGTAACTTCTTTGGCGCGACGCCGCGCGAAGATCGCAACCAGCGGCGTAACAGCAGCCCATTCGAGTTGAGCTCGGCGCCTGCCGAAAAGGGCTGATTTCTCCTTCGTCTGTACCGGACTCTTCGCGGGCAAGCCCGCTCCCACTGGGTTGTCACAGCTACGGATACTGTGGGAGCGGGCTTGCCTGCGAAAGGGCTGGCCCAGGCAACCTCCGATCTTGCTGTGAACACCCGTTCACCCAGCCACCCACTCCCGTTACACTGCGCGATTGCGACAGTGTTTGTCGCATTGCCGAAAACCTGGCCGAAACTGGGTTTTGCGCTGTAACAAGTTGTCGCTTGGCCGCAAGGACAGGCGCTGATCAGTCCTTACAATCCCCCCATCGCTCGCCAATTCCAGGCCAGCGTTCCTCTTCAGGAGACTCAGATGTCCGTTGAGCAAGCCCCGGTGCAACGTGCCGATTTTGACCAGGTCATGGTTCCCAACTATTCGCCGGCGGCCTTCATTCCTGTGCGAGGCGAGGGCTCCCGCGTGTGGGACCAGTCGGGTCGCGAGCTGATCGACTTCGCTGGCGGTATTGCCGTCAACGCCCTGGGTCACTGCCACCCGGCACTGGTCAAGGCGCTGACCGAGCAAGCCAACACGCTCTGGCACGTGTCCAACGTCTTCACCAACGAGCCGGCCCTGCGCCTGGCCCACAAACTGGTAGACGCCACCTTTGCCGACCGTGCCTTCTTCTGTAACTCCGGTGCTGAAGCCAACGAGGCCGCCTTCAAGCTGGCCCGTCGGGTTGCCCATGACCGCTTCGGCCCTGAAAAGCACGAAATCATCGCCACTGTGAACAGCTTCCACGGGCGTACCCTGTTCACCGTCAGCGTCGGTGGCCAGCCGAAGTACTCCGACGGCTTCGGGCCGAAGATCACCGGCATCAGCCATGTTCCGTACAACGACCTGGACGCGCTCAAGGCACAGATTTCCGACAAGACCTGCGCCGTGGTGATCGAGCCGATCCAGGGCGAGAGCGGCGTAGTCCCGGCCGACCAGGCGTACCTGGAAGGCGCGCGCAAGCTGTGCGATGAGCACAATGCCCTGCTGATCTTCGACGAAGTGCAGACCGGCGTTGGCCGTACCGGTTCGTTGTACGCCTACCAGCACTACGGTGTTACGCCCGACATCCTGACCAGCGCCAAGAGCCTGGGCGGCGGCTTCCCCATCGGCGCCATGCTGACCACCACCGAACTGGCCAAGCACCTGGCCGTCGGTACCCACGGCACCACCTATGGCGGTAACCCGCTGGGCTGCGCCGTTGCCTGCGCCGTGCTGGACGTGATCAACACCCCAGAAACCCTGGCCGGCATCAAGGCCAAGCACACGCGCTTCAAAACCCGTCTGGAGCAGATCGGCCAGCAATACGGCCTGTTCACCCAGGTACGTGGCGTCGGCCTGCTGATCGGTTGCGTGTTAACCGAAGCCTGGCAGGGCAAGGCCAAGGACGTGCTCAATGCCGCCGAAAAAGAAGGTGTGATGGTGCTGCAGGCCGGCCCGGACGTGGTGCGTTTTGCGCCTAGCCTGGTGGTTGAAGACGCCGACATCGATGAAGGCCTGGTCCGCTTCGAGCGCGCTGTGGCCAAACTGACCCAAGGCTGATTCGCCTGCGGTCCTTTCGCCGGCCCTGAACGGGCCGGCGATACTTGAATTCCAGCGCGGGCGCGTACTTGCAGTGTCAATTGCGCGCCCGCCGTTTTTTCGCGCCGTCGTGAACGGCCCGCTTTACCAAAGGAGTGACACCATGCTGGTGATGCGCCCCGCGCAAATGGCTGACCTGAACGAAGTGCAGCGCATGGCTGCCGACAGCCCCATTGGTGTCACCTCGCTGCCGGACGATACAGCCCGTCTGGGCGACAAGATCGCCGCGTCCGAAACCTCCTTCGCCGCCGAGGTCAGCTTCAACGGCGAGGAAAGCTACTTCTTCGTGCTCGAAGACAGCGACACCGGCAAGCTTGCCGGCTGCTCGGCCATCGTCGCTTCGGCCGGCTACTCCGAGCCGTTTTACAGTTTTCGTAACGAGACCTTCGTGCACGCCTCGCGCGAGCTGAAGATCCACAACAAGATCCACGTCCTGTCGCTGTGCCATGACCTGACCGGCAACAGCCTGCTGACCAGCTTCTATGTACTGCCCGAATTGGTCGGCAGCGGCTGGGCCGAGCTCAACTCACGCGGCCGCCTGCTGTTCATGGCCTCGCACCCGGAGCGCTTCGCCGACTCGGTGGTGACCGAAATAGTGGGCTACAGCGATGATCAGGGCGAATCGCCGTTCTGGGATGCCATAGGCCGCAACTTCTTCGACCTCAACTACGCCGATGCCGAACGCCTGTGCGGGTTGAAGAGCCGCACGTTCCTGGCCGAACTGATGCCGCACTACCCGATCTATGTGCCGCTGCTGCCCGACGAGGCGCAGGAGGCCATGGGCCAGGTCCACCCACGGGCGCAGATCACCTTCGACATCCTGATGCGTGAAGGCTTCGAGACCGAGCACTACATCGACATCTTCGACGGTGGGCCGACATTGCACGCGCGGGCTTCGGGCATTCGTTCGATTGCCCAGAGCCGTGTGGTACCGGTCAAGCTGGAGGATGCTCCGGTCAAGGGCGGGCGCCCGTACCTGGTGTGCAACGGCCAGTTGCAGGACTACCGCGCGGTGTTGCTGGAGCTTGACTGGGTGCCAGGCAAGCCGGTCAGCCTGGGGCGCGGCGCGGCCGACGCCCTGGGTGTCGGTGACGGTGCAAGTGTGCGTCTGGTTGCCGTCTAAGGCGCGAGCCTGCGCAGATAGCTCGAAACAGCAAGCTCGAAACGAAGCGTTTCGCGGTGGCAAGGGTCGCCGCTCAAGGAGATAGCATGATCGTTCGTCCCGTACGCAGCAGCGATTTACCCGCGCTGATCGAACTGGCTCGCAGCACCGGTACCACCGGGCTGACCACGCTGCCGGCCAACGAAGAACGCCTCGGGCATCGCGTGGGTTGGGCCGAGAAGAGTTTCCGTGGCGAAGCCGAGCGTGGCGATACCGACTACCTGTTTGTGCTGGAGAATGACGAAGGCCTGGTGGTGGGCATCAGCGCCATCGCCGGCGCCGTCGGCCTGCGCGAGCCCTGGTACAACTACCGGGTCGGCCTCACCGTCAGCGCTTCGCAAGAGCTGAACATCTACCGTGAAATCCCCACCCTGTTCCTGGCCAACGACCTGACCGGCAACTCCGAACTGTGCTCGCTGTTCCTGCGCAGCGACCACCGTTCCGGCCTCAATGGCCGCTTGCTGTCGCGCGCGCGCATGCTGTTCATCGCCGAGTTCCCGGAGCTGTTCGGCAAAAAGATCATCGCCGAGATGCGCGGCATGTCCGACGAACAGGGGCGCTCACCGTTCTGGGAAAGCCTGGGCCGGCACTTTTTCAAGATGGAATTCAGCCAGGCCGACTACCTGACTGGGGTGGGTAACAAGTCGTTCATCGCCGAACTGATGCCCAAGTTCCCGCTGTACACCTGCTTCCTGTCCGAGGCGGCGCGCAATGTGATTGGGCGTGTGCACACCGACACCGAGCCTGCGCTGGCCATGCTCAAGCAGGAAGGGTTCAACTACCAGGGCTATGTCGACATCTTCGACGCCGGCCCCGCCATCGAGTGCGATACCGCGAAGATTCGGGCTGTGCGCGAAAGCCAGACCCTGGTGCTGGCCGTTGGTACTCCGGGCGATGACGCGACCCCTTATATCATCCACAACCGCAAACGCGACGACTGCCGCATCACGGCCGCGCCCGCACGCCTGGCGGCAGGCACCCTGGTGGTCGACCCGCTGACCGCCAAGCGCCTGCGCATGGGGGCTGGCGACAACGTGCGTGCGGTGCCGCTGTCGGCAAGCCGGGAGGCCCAGTAAATGACCACGCATTACATCGCCGGCAACTGGCAGGCTGGCCAGGGAGAACCCCTGCAATCGCTCAACCCGGTGACCCAGGCCGTTGTCTGGGAAGGGCAGGGCGCCGACGCCAGCCAGGTTGATGCCGCCGTGCAGGCCGCTCGCCAGACCTTTCCGGCCTGGGCACAGTTGAGCCTGGACGCGCGCATCGACGTGCTGGAAAAGTTCGCCGAACAGTTGAAAAAGCATGCCGACGCGCTGGCGCATTGCATCGGCGAAGAAACCGGCAAGCCGCTGTGGGAATCGGCGACCGAAGTCACCAGCATGATCAACAAGGTGGCGATTTCGGTACAAAGCTACCGTGAGCGAACCGGTGAGAAAAGCGGCCCGCTGGCCGATGCCACCGCAGTGCTGCGGCACAAGCCCCATGGTGTGGTGGCGGTGTTCGGGCCCTACAACTTCCCAGGCCACTTGCCCAATGGCCATATCGTGCCGGCGCTGTTGGCGGGCAACTGCGTGGTCTTCAAGCCCAGCGAGCTGACGCCCAAGGTTGCCGAGTTGACCGTCAATTGCTGGATCGCCGCTGGCCTGCCTGCAGGCGTGCTCAACCTGGTCCAGGGCGCTCGCGAAACCGGCGTGGCGCTGGCGGCCAACCCAGGTATCGACGGGCTGTTCTTCACAGGCTCCAGCCGCACCGGCAACCTGTTGCACCAACAGTTCGCCGGGCGCCCGGACAAGATCCTCGCGTTAGAGATGGGCGGTAACAACCCGCTGCTGGTGGACGAGGTCAAGGACCTGGACGCTGCGGTCTACACCATCATTCAGTCGGCATTCATTTCCGCCGGCCAGCGCTGCACCTGCGCCCGTCGTCTGCTGGTGCCGCAAGGGGCCTGGGGCGATACGCTGATCGCGCGGCTGGTCGAGGTGTGCAAAAGCATCACCGTGGGCGCCTTCGACCAGCAGCCAGCGCCGTTCATGGGCTCGGTGATTTCGCTGCAGGCGGCGCAGGCGCTGATCGCAGCCCAGGCCGACCTGGTGGGCAAGGGCGCGGTGAAATTGCTCGAAATGACCCAGCCGCAGGCCGACGCCGCGCTGCTCACGCCTGGCATCCTCGATGTCAGCGCCGTTGCCGGGCGCCCGGATGAAGAGTTCTTCGGCCCGTTGCTGCAGGTGATTCGCTACGCCGACTTCGATGCCGCCATCGATGAGGCCAACAACACCCAATACGGCCTGGCCGCCGGGTTGCTGTCCGACTCCCGCGCCCGCTACCAGTACTTCTGGCTGCGCAGCCGTGCGGGCATCGTCAACTGGAACAAGCAACTGACCGGCGCCGCCAGCAGCGCGCCGTTCGGGGGGGTTGGCAACAGCGGCAACCACCGCGCCAGTGCCTATTACGCAGCCGATTACTGCGCTTACCCCGTGGCTTCGCTGGAGACCGCCAGCCTCGCCTTGCCGGCAACCCTGACGCCGGGCGTCACCCTATAACAAACGGTCTCGGAGCCTAGCCGATGAAATCCTACGAAGTGAATTTTGATGGCCTGGTGGGGCCTACCCACAACTATGGCGGCTTGTCCTACGGCAATGTGGCTTCGCAGAGCAACAGCCAGCAGTCGTCCAACCCGCGTGAAGCCGCGCGCCAGGGCCTGGCAAAGATGAAGGCCTTGGCCGACATGGGCTTCAAGCAAGGCGTGCTGGCCCCGCAAGAGCGCCCGGACGTGGCCGCGCTGCGTCGCCTGGGTTTTTCTGGTAGCGATGCCGAGGTGATCCAGCGCGCAGCCAAGGAGGCCATGCCGTTGCTGGTTGCCAGTTGCTCGGCGTCGAGCATGTGGGTGGCCAACGCGGCCACGGTCAGCCCCAGTGCAGACACTGCCGATGGTCGTGTGCATTTCACTGCCGCCAACCTCAACTGCAAGTACCACCGCAGCATCGAGCACCCGACCACCAGCCGCGTGCTGGGGGCGATGTTCGCCGATGCCCGGCATTTTGCGCACCACGAAGCGTTGCCGGCAGTGGCGCAGTTCGGCGATGAGGGCGCGGCCAACCACACGCGCTTCTGCCGTAACTACGGCGAGGCGGGCGTCGAATTCTTCGTCTACGGTCGCAGTGCCTTCGACAGCCGTTACCCAGCGCCGCAAAAGTACCCGGCTCGGCAAACCCTGGAGGCATCCCAGGCCGTGGCACGGCTGCATGGCCTGAGCGACGAGGGCGTGGTCTACGCTCAACAGAACCCGGCGGTGATCGACCAGGGCGTGTTCCACAATGACGTGATTTCAGTGGGCAACGGCGAGGTGCTGTTCTACCACGAAGACGCCTTCCTCGACACCGATGCGGTGCTTGCTCAGCTGCGAGCTAAACTGGCCAACAAGGGTGGCAACTTCCAGGCCATTTGTGTGCCGCGTGCGGCGGTGGCGGTGGAGGACGCAGTGCGTTCCTACCTGTTCAACAGCCAGCTGCTTAGCCGCGACGACGGCTCCATGCTGCTGGTGGTGCCGGAAGAGTGCCGCAGCAACGAACGGGTCTGGGCTTACCTTGGCCAGTTGACCCAGCAGGGCGGCCCGGTCAGGGAGGTCAAGGTATTCGACCTCAAGCAAAGCATGCAGAACGGCGGAGGCCCCGCTTGCCTGCGCCTGCGCGTGGCTTTGAAGGAATCGGAACTGGCGGCGGTCAATCCAGGCGTTATCATGACCGCGCCGCTGTACGACACACTGCTGCAGTGGGTCGACAAGCATTACCGCGATCGCCTTGGCGAAGCGGAACTTGCCGATCCGCACTTGCTGGTCGAATGCCGTACGGCACTGGATGAGTTGACCCAGATTCTGAAATTGGGTTCGGTCTATCCGTTCCAACGCCAACCTTGAAGAGAGACTAAGTAATGACCGATGCCCTGCGCCTGATCCTCGAAGACGAAGACGGCACCCAGCTGGAAACCTCCTGCACCCGCTTTGCCGTGGTCTGGCAAGGCAAGGAAGTGTGGATTCAGCAGGACGGCCGTGGCCAGTTGCTGATTGGCGTGGACGTCGAGGAGGACGATACCGAGTACGCCAACCTGCTGCTGCGCCCGATGGCTACCAACCTGGTCAGCCTGCAGCTGGAGATGGAACCGGCTGAAGTCGCTGAAGGCGACGATCACGTCCATGGCCCTGATTGCGGCCACCACCACTAAGGAAGTGCCTATGCTCGCCCTCGGAAAACTGCTTGAGCTGACCTTGACCGATCACGAACCGGCCGAGAAGACCCAAGTTACACCCAAGGGCGTGCGTTTGCGCTGGCTGGGGGAGGGCGCACTTGAAGTGCGCCCGGCCGAGAGTGAAGATTGCGGGCTTGATCTGCTGTTGTCGGCCGGCATTCATGGCAACGAAACGGCGCCGATCGAGTTGCTCGAGCGTCTGCTGCACGGTGTGGCCAACGGCAAGATCAAACCGCGTGCGCGAGTGCTGTTCCTGTTCGGCAACCCCGTGGCCATCCGCAAGGGCGAGCGCTTCATCGAGCAGGACATCAACCGTCTGTTCAATGGTCGTCACGAGCTTTCCAGTGGTTTCGAGGCGTTGCGTGCGGCCGAGCTTGAGCAGTTTGCCCGGGTGTTCTTCAGCAAAGCGGGCCGTAATCGCCTGCATTACGACCTGCATACCGCCATCCGTGGCTCCAAGATCGAGCAGTTCGCCCTGTACCCCTACAAAGAGGGGCGCAAGCATTCCCGTCGGGAGCTGGCACGCCTGGCGGCGGCGGGCATGGAGGCGGTGCTGCTGCAGAGCAAGTCGTCCATTACCTTCAGCGCCTTCACCTATGAGCAGCTCGACGCCGAGGCGTTCACCCTGGAGCTTGGCAAGGCGCGACCGTTCGGGCAAAACGAGCAGGTCAACCTCGACAAGCTGGAAGAGCGGCTGATCCAGATCATCGAAGGCACCGAGCCCGAAACGCAAGACTCGCTCGATGGTTTGAAGCTGTTCAGCGTTGCCCGCGAGATCATCAAGCACAGTGACAGCTTCCACCTGCACTTGCCGGCGGATATCGAAAACTTCTCCGAGCTGAGCAAGGGTTACCTGCTGGCTGAAGACCTGGCCGAAATGCGCTGGGTGGTCGAGGAGGAGGGCGCGCGTATCATCTTCCCCAACCCCAAGGTCAAGAACGGGCTGCGGGCCGGGATTCTGGTGGTGCCGGACTCGGGCCAGCGCCTGGGTTGAGATCGGCGCTGCCTGCTTCGCGGGTATAACGTCGCCTTTGAAGCAGGCAGCGCCATTTCTGGATCCCATCACACGATGAAAACCTTTTAATTCACCGCCTATTCCATTTTCCCTTCCCTTCGGCCGTAATGGGCTTGCCAGTGGCGAAAGGCTGCAATTAGCATCCGATCATGTCATTTTCGTTTGCAACCGCCTGAAAACCGTCGAATCGACGTTTTACATCGCATAAACACACTGCACCGAGTTTGCAGGACCGATATAATGCGGCCCTTTGCCGTCGTTTCGTCGACGCGTTTGCCCACCAGGGCCGCCGTTTCCGTGGAAGAACCTATGAAAAGCGCAGAAATCCGTGAAGCCTTCCTTCGCTTCTTCGAAGAGCAGGGACACACCCGAGTCGCCTCCAGCTCCCTGATTCCGGGCAATGACCCGACCCTGCTGTTTACCAACGCCGGCATGAACCAGTTCAAGGACTGCTTCCTCGGCCAGGAAAAGCGCGCCTACACCCGCGCCGTCAGCAGCCAGAAATGCGTGCGCGCCGGTGGCAAGCACAACGACCTGGAAAACGTCGGCTACACCGCGCGCCACCATACGTTCTTCGAAATGTTGGGCAACTTCAGCTTCGGCGATTACTTCAAGCGCGACGCGATCACCTACGCCTGGACCTTCCTGACCTCGGACAAGTGGCTGAACCTGCCCAAGGAAAAGCTCTGGGTCACCGTCTACGCCACCGATGACGAGGCGTACGACATCTGGACCAAGGAAATCGGCGTGCCGGCCGAGCGCATGGTGCGCATCGGTGACAACAAAGGCGCCCCGTACGCCTCCGACAACTTCTGGACCATGGGCGATACCGGCCCGTGCGGCCCCTGCACCGAGATCTTCTACGACCACGGCGCCGACATCTGGGGCGGCCCACCCGGTTCCCCGGAAGAAGACGGCGACCGCTACATCGAGATCTGGAACAACGTCTTCATGCAGTTCAACCGCACCGCCGATGGCGTCCTGCACCCGCTGCCAGCCCCTTCGGTAGACACCGGCATGGGCCTGGAGCGTGTCAGCGCGGTCCTGCAGCATGTTCACTCGAACTACGAGATCGACCTGTTCCAGAACCTGCTCAGCGCCGCGGCCAAGGCCATTGGCTGCAGCAATGACAACCAGGCGTCGCTCAAAGTGGTTGCCGACCATATCCGTTCTTGCGGCTTCCTGATTGCCGACGGCGTGCTGCCGTCCAACGAAGGCCGTGGCTATGTGCTGCGCCGCATCATTCGCCGCGCTTGCCGCCACGGCAACAAGCTGGGTGCCAAGGGCAGCTTCTTCTACCAGATCGTTGCTGCACTGGTGGCCGAAATGGGTGAAGCCTTCCCAGAGCTCAAGAGCCAGCAGGCGCATATCGAGCGCGTGCTCAAAGCTGAAGAAGAGCAATTCGCCAAGACCTTGGAGCAAGGCCTGCGCATCCTCGAACAGGACCTGGCGCAGCTGCAGGGTGACGTGGTCCCAGGTGACGTGGTGTTCAAGCTGTACGACACCTATGGCTTCCCCATGGACCTGACCGCCGACATCGCCCGTGAGCGCGAGCTGACCATCGACGAAGCCGGTTTCGAACGTGAAATGGACGCCCAGCGTGAGCGCGCTCGCTCTGCCAGCGCCTTCGGCATGGACTACAACAGCCTGGTCAAGGTCGATACCGCCACGGACTTCCTGGGTTACACCACCACCGAAGGCCAGGCCAAGGTCATTGCCCTGTACAAGGACGGCCAGGCCGTCGAGCAGCTGGGTGAGGGCGAGCAGGGCGTGGTGATCCTCGATCGCACGCCGTTCTACGCCGAGTCCGGCGGCCAGGTGGGTGACAGCGGCTACCTGCAGGCTGGCGTCGTGCGCTTCGACGTGCGCGACACCACCAAGACCGGCGGCGCTTTCCTGCACCACGGTGTAGTGGCCAGCGGCGCGCTGAGCGTCGGTGCCGAGGTCGAAGCCAAGGTCGATGCTGATGTGCAGCACGCCACCTCGCTGAACCACTCGGCCACCCACCTGCTGCATGAAGCCCTGCGCCAGGTGCTGGGCGATCACGTTCAACAGAAAGGCTCGCTGGTCGACAGCCAGCGCCTGCGTTTCGACTTCAGCCACTTCGAGGCCGTCAAGCCAGAGCAGATCAAGGCGCTGGAAGACATCGTCAACCGTGAAGTGCGCCGCAACACCGAGGTGCTGACCGAGGTGACCGACATCGAGACCGCCAAGCGCAAAGGCGCCATGGCCCTGTTCGGCGAGAAGTACGGCGATACCGTGCGCGTGCTGAGCATGGGTGGCGATTTCTCGGTAGAGCTGTGCGGGGGTATCCATGCCAAGCGCACCGGCGACATCAGCCTGTTCAAGATCATCAGCGAAGGCGGCGTGGCCTCTGGCGTACGCCGTATCGAAGCAGTTACCGGCGCTGCTGCGCTGGCCTACCTGAACGCTGCCGAAGAGCAGGTCAAGGAAGCCGCGCAACTGGTCAAGGGTAATCGTGACAACCTGATCGACAAGCTGTCGGCTGTGCTTGAGCGCAACCGTCAGCTGGAGAAGCAGCTGGAACAGCTGCAGGCCAAGGCCGCCAGCGCCGCCGGGGATGATCTCTCCAATGCGGCCGTTGAGGTCAAGGGTGCCAAGGTGCTTGCCGCTCGCCTGGATGGGCAGGATGGCAAGGCCTTGCTGGCCCTGGTCGATCAGCTGAAGAACAAGCTCGGCCACGCAGTGATCCTGCTGGGCAGCGAGCATGAGGGCAAGGTCGTGCTGGTGGCCGGCGTGACCAAGGACCTCTCCAGCCAACTCAAGGCTGGCGATCTGATGAAACAAGCCGCTGCGACAGTGGGTGGCAAGGGCGGTGGCCGTCCGGACATGGCCCAGGGTGGCGGCGTCGATGTCGCTGCGCTGGACCAGGCCTTGGCGCTGGCCGTGCCGTTCGCAGAGCAGGGACTTTGAGATGAAGGGGGCGGCGGTCTAGTCGTCGTCCCCTTCATGTTGGATTGTTTTTTGGGGCCCTGTATGGGCTGAGGCACCATTGAAATGGCGTTGATCGTACAGAAATTTGGCGGCACCTCTGTCGGTTCCATCGAGCGGATCGAGCAGGTAGCCGAAAAGGTCAAGAAACACCGTGAGGCAGGCGATGACCTGGTGGTCGTGCTGTCGGCCATGAGCGGTGAAACCAATCGCCTGATCGAGCTGGCCAGGCAGATCACCGATCAGCCGGTTCCGCGTGAGCTGGACGTGATCGTCTCGACCGGGGAGCAGGTCACCATTGCCCTGCTGACCATGGCCTTGATCAAGCGTGGTGTGCCAGCGGTGTCTTACACCGGTAACCAAGTGCGCATTCTGACTGACAGCTCGCACAACAAAGCCCGCATCCTGCAGATCGACGACCAGAAGATTCGCGCCGACCTCAAGGAAGGGCGTGTGGTCGTAGTCGCAGGTTTCCAGGGTGTCGATGAGCACGGCAGCATCACCACCCTTGGCCGTGGTGGTTCCGACACCACCGGCGTGGCCCTGGCGGCGGCGCTCAAGGCCGACGAGTGCCAGATCTACACCGACGTCGATGGCGTCTACACCACTGACCCGCGCGTCGTGCCACAGGCGCAGCGCCTGGAGAAGATCACCTTCGAAGAGATGCTGGAAATGGCCAGCCTCGGCTCCAAGGTGCTGCAGATCCGTTCGGTGGAGTTCGCCGGCAAGTACAACGTCCCGCTGCGCGTGCTGCACAGCTTCAAGGAGGGTCCAGGTACCCTCATTACCATTGATGAAGAGGAATCCATGGAACAGCCGATCATTTCCGGTATCGCCTTCAACCGTGATGAAGCCAAGCTGACCATTCGCGGCGTGCCGGACACCCCGGGCGTGGCCTTCAAGATCCTCGGCCCGATCAGCGCTTCGAACATCGAGGTCGACATGATCGTGCAGAACGTGGCGCACGATAACACCACCGACTTCACCTTCACCGTACACCGCAACGAGTACGAGAAGGCGCAAAGCGTGCTGGAAAACACCGCCCGTGAAATCGGTGCCCGTGAAGTGATCGGCGACACCAAGATCGCCAAGGTCTCGATCGTTGGCGTTGGCATGCGCTCCCACGCGGGCGTTGCCAGCCGTATGTTCGAAGCCCTGGCCAAGGAGAGCATCAACATCCAGATGATCTCCACCTCCGAAATCAAGGTTTCGGTCGTGATCGAAGAGAAGTACCTGGAGCTGGCCGTACGCGCGTTGCACACCGCGTTCGAGCTGGATGCTCCTGTTGCCCGACAGGGCGAGTAAGGCGCTGCCTGGAAGGGCGCGGCTTGCCGCGCCCTTCGCGTTTCTGCTCGCCACGCACGCGCTGCTGTGGGGTGGGCAACCAGGGCTGGGTCGTCGTCCGCGACCAGGCCCCCGATACCAAAGACTGTTATCCCTGAATGTATTGCGTAAGGAGAAAGCTATGTTGATTCTGACTCGTCGGTGCGCCGAGAGCCTGATCATTGGAGACGGCGAGATCACCGTGACGGTGCTCGGCGTCAAAGGCAACCAGGTGCGTATTGGCGTCAGTGCCCCGAAAGAAGTGGCTGTGCACCGCGAGGAAATCTACCTGCGGATCAAGAAAGAGAAGGACGAGGAGCCAAGCCTTTAATTCTTTTGAAGTTTTTTTCAAAAAAAGGGTTGCAAAGGTGAAAGAGGTTCTTTAATATTCGCCTCGTGTTGCGGTGAGGTGGCCGAGTGGCCGAAGGCGCTCCCCTGCTAAGGGAGTATACCTCATAAGGGTATCGGGGGTTCGAATCCCCCCTTCACCGCCATTATTCGCTTAGGGCGCTGTAAACTGTAAGAACGCTAAGTCGTTGAAATTAAACGAAAAAAGTTCTTGCAAAAATGTTTCAGCGACCTATAATGCGCGGCAAGACACGGACTCATAGCTCAGCTGGATAGAGTACTCGGCTACGAACCGAGCGGTCGCAGGTTCGAATCCTGCTGAGTCCGCCACTTTTAAAGTGGCTTTGCTTACTAAAGCTACTTTAAAGAACCAGTGGTAATCTGGTCTAAAACTACCAACCACGGACTCATAGCTCAGCTGGATAGAGTACTCGGCTACGAACCGAGCGGTCGCAGGTTCGAATCCTGCTGAGTCCGCCACTTTTTGAAGTGGCTCTGCTTGCAAAGACGCTTCAACAAGCCAGTGGTAATCTGGCCTAAAACTACCAACCACGGACTCATAGCTCAGCTGGATAGAGTACTCGGCTACGAACCGAGCGGTCGCAGGTTCGAATCCTGCTGAGTCCGCCATACATCAAGAAGCCCGCTCAATTGAGCGGGCTTTTTGTTTTCCCTCGCTCACTGATTTATCAGTGACGCCCGCTAGACTTCACATCAACTGGCCCGACATTCTTTTGCGCGGCACATGTGTTTTTTCTTTCGCCCCGGCCGTCGCACAGATAGCTTCGAGCGTTGTCCTAGCTTTAGTTCGCAAACGATTGTTCTGGCCAAAAATTTAAACGATCTGGCCGCTTAGGCAGTGTATGATTGCGCCCGTCAGCCCCGCCGGGGCTTGTGGAATACCACCATGGACTTACCCAGTAGTTACTCCTTAACACGTTTCATACAGAAAGATCTGACCGATTGATTCCCCCGGCGTGCTCCGCTGCTGGGAGTGGAGTTCGCCTATGACTGAAGTAGAAGTAAAGAAAGCGCAAGAGAGCCTGCAGGATCGCCTGGCCCAGGTGGTCGAACTGCTGCAGCGCCAGCGCGTGGTCGAAGACCTCACCCACCGCCAGGAGGGTGCTCACCACGACCTGGTCGAGAACCTCGTCCACCGCCAGAACCTTGTCGAGCTGCAGCGCAAGCTCGATGACCTGCACCCCGCCGACGTCGCCTACATCCTCGAAGCATTGCCCCTGGAAGACCGCCTGACGGTCTGGCAGCTGGTGCGCTCGGATCGCGACGGCGACATCCTGCTTGAAGTATCCGATTCGGTTCGCCAATCGCTGATCGCCGACATGGACGATCACGAACTGCTCGCCGCTGCCAAGGAAATGGACGCCGACGAACTGGCCGACCTGGCGCCAGAGCTGCCGCGCGACGTCGTTCACGAGTTGATGGAAACCCTCGATGCCCAGCAACGCGAGCGTGTACGTTCGGCGCTGAGCTACGACGAGGAGCAGGTCGGTGCGTTGATGGACTTCGAGATGGTGACCATCCGCGAAGACGTCAGCCTCGAAGTCGTACTGCGTTACCTGCGTCGCCTGAAAGAACTGCCGAACCATACCGACAAACTGTTCGTGGTCGACTATGACGGCATCCTCAAGGGCGTATTGCCCATCAAGCGTCTGTTGGTCAACGACCCGGAGAAGAAGGTAGCAGAGGTCATGGCGACTGACCCGGTGTCCTTCCACCCTGAGGAAGATGCCTACGACGCCGCTCAAGCCTTCGAACGTTACGACCTGGTCTCCGCCCCGGTGGTGGACAAGAGCGATCGCCTGATCGGTCGTTTGACCATCGACGAAATGGTCGACCTCATCCGTGAGGAGAGCGAGAGCGAAGTGCTGAACATGGCTGGTCTGCGCGAAGAAGAAGACATCTTCGCCTCGGTCTGGCGTTCGCTGCGCAACCGCTGGGCGTGGCTGGCCATCAACCTGATCACGGCGTTCCTGGCTTCGCGGGTGATCGGCCTGTTCGAGGGCTCGATCGAGAAGTTGGTGGCGTTGGCTGCGTTGATGCCGATTGTGGCAGGTATTGGCGGTAACTCCGGCAACCAGACCATCACCATGATCGTGCGCGCCATGGCGCTGGACCAGGTGTCGCCGGGCAACACAAGCCGGCTGATGCGCAAGGAGCTGGCCGTGTCGCTGCTAAACGGCCTGATCTGGGGGGGTGTGATTGGTGCGGTGGCGTTCTGGCTGTATGACAGCTGGTCGTTGGGCCTGGTGATGACCGCGGCGATGACCTTGAACCTGCTGTTGGCCGCGCTGATGGGGGTATTGATCCCGATGACCCTGACGCGTCTGGGGCGCGATCCGGCAATGGGGTCCAGTGTGATGATTACCGCCGTGACCGACAGCGGCGGGTTCTTCATCTTCCTGGGGCTGGCAACGCTGTTCCTGCTCTGAAAAATGTGGGCTGCAAAGCAGCCCCATTGGCCTTAACAACGAAAAAAGCCAGCTTACGCTGGCTTTTTTGTGCTCGCTTGCAACCTTCAGGAAGCGTCTGCGGCCATTTCCACATCGTGAGCGATGAGGGCGACCAAGGCGTTCTGCTGGCGGTGGGAGAGTTGGCGGAAGCGTTGCAGCAGCTCGCGCTCATGCAGGGACAGTTCAGGGCTGTCCAGGCGCATGCTCAGCTCTTCACCCAACGCGCCTTCCTGGATAAGGCTCTGTTCCAGGCGCGCGATGATTTCGGAGTTCATGCTGCGGTGATGGTTGCGCGCTACCTCGGCAATGCGCTCACGCATCCCGTCAGGCAGGCGGACGACGAACTTGTCAGCAGTGCGGCTCGAATAAATAGCCTGTTTCATTGGGCGCATATAAATTGACCGGATTTTCTGGTTCAGGGGACGCGGTTCTCAAATTGGCCGCACGGGATGGTAGTACGACCGTGGCGACGACAAAATGTTCAACCGTCATGGAAAATTGGATGCTCATCTTGTCTCATGGTCGCCGTTTCCTTGGCGTCAATTCTGTGACAAATAGTGAGCTTGATAAAGGCTTTCTGCCAGTACCAATTATCAGAAATGAGCACTGGTTTGAAAAGTTTTACATGCTCCCATTTGTCCCGCCGTCAGTCTTCTGCCGTCAAAAACTGGTAAAACGCAGCAAAAGGCCAAGAAAACTCCTAGAATGCGCGGGTTTCCTTCCATAGAGCATAGTGGCTATGCAACATGACGCAAGCGCTCGGCGATCAGCGACAGGCCGACTGATATTTCTGATAGGACCCTCGGGTTCCGGCAAAGATTCCCTGATCGATGCTGCGCGCGAGCAACTGGTTGCGGCCGGGGTGGAAATTGCCCGTCGCGTGATCACCCGCTCGGCCGAAGCCAAGGGCGAGGCAGCCCATGGCGTTACTGCCGAGCAGTTCGAAGCGATGCGCGCGCAAGGTGCGTTCGCCATGCACTGGCGGGCCAATGGCCTGGATTACGGGATCCCGCAGCAGGTTGATCAATGGCTGGCGGCGGGCAGGCCAGTGCTGGTGAATGGTTCCCGGGCCTACCTGGGCGAAGCGCGGCAGCGCTACCCGGATCTTCTGGCAGTGCTTATCGACGTAAAGCCCCACGTACTGCGCGAGCGCCTGCTGGCCAGAGGCAGAGAAACCCCGGAAGAGATCGAACAGCGCCTGGCGCGTAACGCCAGGCTGCAGGCCTTTGATGACCCCGCCGTGCACGTGCTGGACAATTCCAGCACGCTTGACGCAGCGGTGATCGGCTTGTTCAAGCTGCTGCATGATGAAGGCGTGATCCCAAGCGCAGCGCAGCCAAACGCGGGCCCTCAGAAAAGGATTACGTGAAAAAGGCCTGTTGCAGCATGACAAACGCCAGCATGCTGGTTAACATGCTGGCCGTCCAACCGTGCAGTGTTCACTGCCGGTTCTTGCGTCTCAGTAGCTCAATTGGATAGAGCATCCCCCTCCTAAGGGGAAGGTTGCAGGTTCAATTCCTGCCTGGGACGCCATTTCTTCAAGCGTGTTCCACGCTTTCGCTACCCAGCGACGCCGTTACCCATTCAGCCCGGTCTGCCAGCCCTTGCGCTCGGCGCATGATCGTCTCGGGCGCATCATCGCTTGTAATCGTCAGCCGAAAGCACCCGATGGGTGATCAGCACGATGGTCAGCCCCAGGCGTTTATTGATGTCGCGCAGCAGGCCAAGGACCGACTGGGTGCTTTGCGGGTCGAGGGCCGAGGTCGCTTCACTGCACAGCAGGATTTCGGGTTGCAGCACCAACGCCCGGGCGATCCCGACACGTTGTTTCTGCCCGCCCGAAACGACTCATTTTTGGTATCCCATGGCGCCTTGGCCACAAAGGTTAGAAACCCGGTGCGATCTGGCCTTTGTAACGGGTCAGGATGAAGTTGCGCACCTCAGGGGAATTCAACGCTTTCGCCAGTTTCTGGATGCTTGGGTCCTGCAGGTTGTCCGGGCGCGCCACAAGGTATTCGACGTAGAGGTCTTTGCCTTTTTCGACGATGAGGGCGCTGTTGGTATCGATCCCGGCCTCCAGTGCGTAGTTGGCGAAAACGAACGCGAGGTCGACCTGGTTTACTGAGCGGGCCAGCATGGCCCCTTCCAATTCGCGGATCTTCAGGTGGCGAGGGTTCGCGGTGATGTCGCGTTGGGTTGATTGTGGGTTGCTCGCATCCTTCAACGTGACCAGCCCGGCCTCGGCCAGCAACACCAGGGCCCGCCCGGTGTTCACCGGGTCATTGGGGATGGCCACGCTGGCGCCGTCAGGCAGGTCGGCCAGGTGCTTGTACTTGGCGGAGTACGCCCCGAACGGCTCGATGTGCACGCCCACCACCGGCACCAGGTCGGTGTGCCGCGCCTTGTTGAAGTCGTTGAGAAACGGCCGGTACTGGTAGTAGTTGGCATCCAGGTTCTTTTGCGCCAACTGCAGGTTGGGCTGGATGAAATCGTTGAACACCTTGATGTCGAGTTCGACACCTTGCTTGGCCAGCTCCGGTTTGACGAACTCAAGGATTTCAGCATGAGGCACCGGGGTGGCGCCGACGACCAGATGTTCTGCTGCGTGAGCACCGAGAGCGCTGAAGGTAACGCAGACGGCCAGGGCGGAAAGGATTTTTTTCATGGCAGGTACCTGAAGCGTGTAGAGGGGAGGGTTCAACGTCGAGTGAAGTGCCTGACCAGGCGGTCGCCGCTCATCTGCAGCGCTTGCACCAGTAGAATCAGGAGAATGACCGTCACGACCATGACATCGGTCTGAAAGCGCTGGTAACCGAAGCGGATGGCCAGGTCGCCCAGGCCGCCGCCGCCGATTACCCCAGCCATGGCGGTGTAGTCGACCAGTACGATCGCGGTCACCGTGATTGCCGCAATGAGGCCCGTGCGAGCTTCGGGTAGCAGCGTGTACCAGATGATTTGCCGGATGCTGCCGCCCATGGCCTGGCTGGCTTCCACCAGCCCCCGGTCCACTTCCCGCAGCGCGGTTTCCACCAGGCGCGCAAAAAAGGGTGTGCACCCGACCACCAGTGGTGGGATCGTGCCCCTGACGCCCAGTGAAGTGCCGGTTACCAGGGTAGTGATCGGGATCAGAACGATCAGCAGGATGATGAACGGCAGCGAACGCAGCACGTTCACCACCACGGACAACCCACGGTACAAGGGGCCGTGGGCCAACAGCTGGCGTTGCCCGGTCAGGTACAGCAGCACCCCCAGTGGCAAGCCGAGTAGTACGGTGAGCCCCAGGGCCGCACCGAGCATGCTGAGCGTTTCGACACCGGCCTGGGCGATCTCCATCCAATCGACATTGGCGAGCAGTTCGTTCATGGGCGCGCCCTCAGTTCCAGTCGTGCCGGGTGGGTTTGATGCCGTTCAACGCCCAATTGCCCACCAGGTGATACTTCCACCGCACCGGGTCGTGAAGGGTATGCACACGCGCGTTGCGCCAGTGGCGATCGTGGTTGTAGCGGGTCAGCGACGAGCGCGTGCCACCGAGTTCGAACAGGCGGTTACTGGCCTCGATGGCCACTTCGGTGGTCAGCACCTTGGCCTTGGCAACGGCGATAGAGGCTGCGGCAACATTGTTTTCGTCCGGCGCCGGTTTGGCCGCATCCAGCACCCAGCCGGCGCGTTCGAGCAAGGCTTCGGCCGCCTCCTGGCGGATTTCCAGGGCGCCGACCTGAATGATCGTCAAAGGGTCTTCGCTGGCCTTCTCGACCTTGGCATCGACCCATGGCCGGGCGTGCTCGCGGACGAAGGCAATGGTGTCGTCCAGGGCCGCCCGGGCGATGCCTGCGTCGATGGCGGCCGTGGTGAGTTGGGCGAAGGGGCCTGCCAGCGTCGGGTTGTCGTAGGAGCGGTAGGTGGGGAAGAGGTTGAGCGCCGGTACCCGCAAGCCGTCCAGCAGCACGGTGCCGCTTGAAGTGGTGCGCTGGCCCATGCTGCTCCAGTCATCGATCACCACCAGGCCCGGGGTGCCACGCGGCACGAATGCAAGCTGGGCGCGGCCCTGTTCATCCAGCGCCAGCACGCCTATCCAGTGGGCGTACAACGACCCTGTGCAGTAGCCTTTTTTGCCGTCGATGCGGTAGCCGTCACCCTCGGCGACCAGGCGTGTACGGATGTCCTGGACGGTCTTGCCGCCGGTTTCCGACAGCGCATTGGCAAAGCGATGCCCTTGCAGGGCTAGATTGAAGAAGTAGTGCTTCTGCTGCTCGGTGCCTTGCAGGCGGATGTCTTCGAGCAGGCAATAGTGGTTTTGCGGGATCTGCCCCAGCGACGGGTCCGCCGCCGAAACAATGGCAATGACCTGCGCCAGCGTGGCAAAGGACACTTCGGCACCGCCATGCACGCGTGGCACGGTAATGCCCCAGAGCCCACTGTTGGAGAACGCATCGACGATGTCGGCGGGTACTTCGCGGGTTCGATCACGTTGCGCAGCCCCTTCGCGAAGCAGGGCTGCTATCTGGTGGGCGACTGAAAGCGCTTCGGCATCGTCGCGGATGACATGGGCCGCTGGGTCGCGGATTTCGTAAAAGGCAGAGATGAATTCGGTAGACATGGACTGCTCGTGTGAGGTCGGTTGTCTATCGATAGCATCTGTCATGCCAAAGATTAACTTCAGTTAAATCAATGTCTTGAGAGGGTGTTACGGCAGTGCTCCTGTTTGCCTGCGCGGCTAATTGTTGATCCCCTGTCCGTGTCCCAACAGTGCCTGCAAAGTCAACGAGCCTAAAGCCCCCAGTGCTTCAATGCCCACAGCGCGCCCATACCCATGCCCAGCGTCAGCAGCGTGCTACGCGTACGCCAGGCAACCAGTCCCGCCAGTATCGCTGCGGGAATCTGCGGGTTCATCCAGTCGAAGTCGGCGTGTCGGTCAGGGAACACCACGGCGGGCAGCACCAGCGCGGCCAGTACGCTGGCCGGCACATAGGCCAGCGCGCGACGAAACAGCGGCGGGATGCGCAGCACGGTGTAGAACTCGATGAAAGACAACCGGACAGCGAAGGTGCCCAGGCCGATCAACAGGAAGGTTATCCACTGGCTCATTTCGCTCATCATGCATCCTGCTCGACTTTTTCATCCGCCACGGGCTGTACGGTTTTTGTTTTCTGCAGGCCCTCAAGGGTCAAGCCGGTGATGATCCCGCCCAGTGCGCCCGCCAACAGGCCCAGGTTATAGGGCAGGTCGATCGCCAGCACCGCGAGCACCCCGCCGACCAGCGCCGCGCCGAGCGTCGCCCGGTTGCGAATGCTGGGGACCAGCAGCGCGAGGAACGACAAGGGGATGGCAAAGCCCAGCGACCAGTCTTCGGGAATCCCTGCACCGAGGTACATGCCCGCCAGCACCGAAAGGTTCCAGCCGAACCACATGGTGATCGCCGTGCCGGCGTAGTAGTGAAAGGCGAAACGCCCGAGCTCGCCCGAAGACATTTTCAACGAACACAAGGCAAAGGACTGGTCCGAAAGCAGATAGGCCATCGGCCATTTGTGGCGTCGTGGCAGGTGGCCAAGGTGCGGGGCGAGGCTTGCGCTGTACATCAGGAAGCGAAGGTTGATCACCAGCGCGGTGACCACCATGGTCACCGGGAGGGCGCCGTTTTGCATCAACTGCATCACCACCATCTGCGCCGAGCCGGAGTAGAACAGCAACGTCATGCCGAGGGCATCGGCTGGCGACAGGCCCATGCCAATGGCCGTAACCCCGGTGATCAAGCCGAACGGCACGACGCCGGAGGTCAATGGCAGAACGCTGTGTGCGCCTTGCCTGAACGCTTGGCTCGCACTGGGGTACGGCATGATAATTCCTTGACGGTAGTCGGGAGGGGCGATGGGCTATGCCAAGGTAATGCGCGTGAGCGTTGGCCACAACGACAGATTTCTGAAATATTAGGCCTAAATCGCTGCGTGCCACTGGGCATGGCCATCGTCGCGTGGAAGCTGCCTGGGGCCAAGGCTAACCAGCGGGTGGCGGCAGTGGAGGAGGCGCTGGTGCAGTTGGCGTGATCGGTGGGGGGTGGTGCCCCCTTGCCTCAGGCCGGGGGCAGCCAAACCAGTCCCCTGTTGCCTCACGCCTGGCGTGCTGTCAGGCCCTGTTCAACTGAGGCGCCTTCCTGCTCGGCTACCTGCTCCTCGATCTTCGCCTGGGTCTTGTGCGCCATGTCGTCTTTCATACGCTGTGCGGGAGAGCATTCATGATTCAGGAAATCACGCCGGCACCCGCCGGCTTCAGTGAGCAGCAGCTGCTGACCTTGTTCGAATTGATCAGCGACGGCATCTGGGACTGGAATGCCAACACCGGCTACGTTTATCGCAACCCGGGCTGGTACGCCCTGCTCGGCTACGCCAGCCATTCCATGGCCAACTCGGTGCTGACGTGGGAAAGCGTCATTCACCCGGAGGACTATCCGCGGGTCATGGCGCATTTTGAGGCCTATATCAACCAGCGCAATGAGCGCTACCTGATCGAGTACCGGTGCCGCTGCCAGGATGGCAGCTACCTGTGGATCGAAGACAGCGGCTACATCATTGCCCGCAACGACGACGGCTCGGTGGCCCGCATGCTCGGCGCCCACCGCAATATCGATGCCGGCAAACGGCGGGTGGCGCAGCTTGAACAGCAGAACCTGTCGCTGGAGAGCCTGGTGGCCGAACGCACCCGTGAGCTGTCTTGGGTCAACCAGCAATTGCAGCGCCAACTGGATGAAAACCGCGAACTGGCCGAGCGCGATGCGCTGACCCGCATCGCCAATCGCTATCGGCTGGAAAAGGTGTTGCAGCTGGAATGCGAGCGCGCCCATCGCTTCCGCCAGCCGTTGTCGCTGATAGCCATGGACGTGGACGACTTCAAACCGATCAACGACCACTACGGCCATGCCCGTGGCGATGCGGCGTTGATCCAGGTTGTCGACAATCTGCGCACCTGCCTGCGCGAGCATGACCTGCTGGCCCGTTGGGGCGGTGACGAGTTCGTCATCGTGTTGCCGCAGACCTCACTGGCCGAGGCGCTTGAGGTGGCGGCCCAGTTACGCCAGGTGATGGAGCAGGTTGAGCCGGTCGGCGACTGTCGCCTGACCATGAGCTATGGGGTGGTGCAATGGCAGGAAGGTGAGGACCAGCATGACGTGCTGGCCCGTGCGGACAAGGCCCTGTATCGCGCCAAGGGGGCGGGCAAAAACGCCGTAGCCGAATGACCTGACGGCCTCTTCGCAGCACAAGGCTGCTCCACAGTCAGAATGAAAAAAGACCCGCTGCGCCTTGGGCGCAGCGGGCCAAATCGGCCTCAGCCGCTTCAGTGTCAGATATGCAGGGCGTGGCCCAGTGCGCGCAATGCGGCTTCCTGTACCGCTTCACCCAGCGTCGGGTGGGCGTGGATGGTGCCGGCGATGTCCTCCAGGCATGCACCCATTTCCAGCGACTGGGCAAAGGCCGTGGACAGCTCCGAGACCGCCACGCCCACCGCCTGCCAACCCAGGATCAGGTGATTGTCGCGGCGCGCCACCACGCGTACGAAGCCGGCCTTGGACTCAAGGCTCATGGCCCGGCCGTTGGCGGCGAACGGGAACTGCGCGACGATGCAATCCAGGCCTTGTTGGCTGGCTTGCTCAGGGGTTTTGCCAACCACCACGATCTCCGGGTCGGTGAAGCACACCGCAGCGATTGCACTGGGTTCGAAGCGTCGTGCCTTGCCGGCGATGATCTCGGCGACCATCTCGCCCTGGGCCATGGCCCGGTGCGCGAGCATCGGCTCACCGGCCACGTCGCCGATGGCCCAGACATTGCGCATGCTGGTCTGGCAGCGCTCGTCGATAGCGATGGCGGCGCCGTTCATCTTCAGCTCGAGCGATTCCAGGTTGAAACCTTGCGTACGCGGGCGGCGACCTACAGCCACCAGCACCCTGTCGGCTTCCAGGCGCAGTTGCTCGCCCTGGCCGTCACGGGCCAGCAGGCAACCGTTGTCGTAACCTTCGACGCTATGGCCCAGGTACACGGCGATACCTAGCTTCTTCATCGCCTCGGCCACGGGGGCGGTCAATTCGCTGTCGTAGGTGGGCAGGATGCGCTCGCGCGCTTCCACCACGCTCACCTGGGCGCCCAGCTTGCGGTAGGCAATGCCCAGCTCCAGGCCGATATAGCCACCGCCCACCACCACCAGGTGCTGCGGCAAGGCCTCAGGGGCCAGTGCCTCGGTCGAGGAAATGATCGGCCCGCCGATGGGCAGCATGGGCAGTTCGACGCTGTTCGAGCCTGTGGCCAGCAACAGGTGCTCGCACTGAATACGCTGGCCGTCGACGTCGACATGCTTGCCGTCGAGGATCTTCGCCCAGCCATGGATCACCTTGACCCCGTGCTTTTTCAGCAAGGCAGCCACGCCAGTGGTCAGGCGGTCGACGATGCCGTCCTTCCAGGCCACGCTGCGGGTGATGTCCAGGCGTGGCGAGCTGACACTGATGCCCAGTGCCGACGGCTCGGTATAGCACGAGGTCTGGTGGAACTGCTCGGCGACATGGATCAACGCCTTGGACGGAATGCAGCCGACGTTCAGGCAGGTGCCGCCCAGCGCCTGGCCTTCCACCAGCACGGTGGGGATACCCAGTTGCCCGGCGCGGATGGCGGCCACATAGCCGCCAGGGCCACCGCCGATGATCAGCAGGGTGGTTTCGATAGTCTGTTGCATGCTCACTCCACGAACAGGCAGGCGGGTTGCTCAAGCAGGCCACGCACGGCCTGGATGAACAGCGCGGCATCCATGCCGTCGACCACGCGGTGGTCGAACGAGCTGGACAGGTTCATCATCTTGCGTATGACGATCTGGCCGTCGATCACCATCGGCCGTTCGACCATGCGGTTGACGCCGACGATCGCCACTTCCGGGGTGTTGACTACCGGCGTGCTGACGATGCCGCCCAGCGCGCCGAGGCTGGTCAAGGTGATGGTCGAGCCGGACAGCTCGTCGCGGCTGGCCTTGTTGCTGCGTGCGGCGGTTGCCAGGCGCGCGATCTCGCTGGCATTGCTCCACAGGCTGCCGGCCTCGGCATGGCGCAGTACCGGCACCATCAGGCCGTTGTCGCCCTGGGTAGCGATGCCCACATGCACCGCACCATGGCGGGTGATGATTTGCGCTTCGTCGTCATAGGTGGCATTGATCTGCGGGAAATCGCGCAGGGCCACGACCAGGGCGCGGACCAGGAACGGCAGCAAGGTCAGCTTGCCGCGGCTGTCACCGTGCTTCTGGTTGAGCTGCTGGCGCAGGGCTTCCAGGGCGGTGACGTCGATTTCTTCAACGTAGCTGAAGTGCGCGACCCGGCGCTTGGCGTCCTGCATGCGCTGGGCGATCTTGCGGCGCAGGCCGATGACTTGCACCTGCTCGCTGTCGGTACGCTTGGCGTAGCCGCCAGGGGCTTGCCCGGCGGTGGTTTGCGGCTTGCTCATGAAGGCGTCGAGGTCTTCGTGCAGGATGCGTCCGGCTGGGCCGCTGCCATGTACGTAGCGCAGTTCGATACCGGCATCCAGGGCGCGCTTGCGCACGGCCGGGGAGGCCAGTGGCTTGTCGCCGGCCTGGCGCGGCACGATGGGCGCAGCCGCGTGGGTAGCGGCGGCCTGGCAGGCGGGTGCTGGCGCTGCGGCACGCGCTTGCGGCGCGCTGGCCACTGGCGCGGCTACTGCCTCGGCCGGCTTGGCTTCGGCTTGCTGGGGCTGCGGCGTGTCGACATGGTTGCCGCTGCCTTCCACTTCGATGCGGATCAGCTCGCTGCCGACCGCCATCACTTCACCTGGCTGGCCGCCCAGGGCCAGCACCTTGCCACTGACTGGCGAAGGGATTTCCACGGTTGCCTTGTCGGTCATGACATCGGCCACCACCTGGTCTTCGGCGATCACATCGCCGACCTTGACGAACCACTCGACCAACTCGACTTGCGCGATGCCTTCGCCGATGTCCGGCATCTTGATGACGTGCGTGCCCATTCAGACCTCCATGACCCGTTTCAATGCCGCACCTACCCGCGAAGGCCCTGGGAAGTAAGCCCATTCCTGTGCGTGGGGGTAGGGGGTGTCCCAACCGGTGACGCGCTCGATCGGCGCTTCGAGGTGATGGAAGCAGTGCTCCTGGACCAGCGACACCAGCTCGGCACCGAAACCGCAGGTGCGGGTAGCCTCGTGCACCACCACGCAGCGGCCGGTCTTTTTCACCGACGCGACGATGGTTTCCAGGTCCAGCGGCCACAGGCTGCGCAGGTCGATGACCTCGGCGTCGACACCGGTTTCTTCAGCGGCCACTTGTGCCACGTAAACCGTGGTGCCGTAGGTCAGCACGGTAACGTCGTTGCCGGGGCGGGTGATGGCGGCCTTGTCCAGCGGCACGGTGTAGTAGCCATCCGGCACGGCGCTGTGTGGGTGCTTCGACCACGGCGTCACGGGGCGGTCGTGGTGGCCGTCGAACGGGCCGTTGTAGAGGCGTTTGGGCTCAAGGAAAATGACCGGGTCGTCGCATTCGATCGAAGCGATCAACAGGCCCTTGGCGTCATAGGGGTTGGACGGCATGACCGTGCGCAGCCCGCACACCTGGGTGAACATTGCTTCTGGGCTCTGGCTGTGGGTCTGGCCGCCGTAGATGCCACCACCGCACGGCATGCGCAGGGTCAGCGGGGAGATGAACTCACCGGCCGAGCGATAACGCAGGCGGGCCATTTCCGACACGATCTGGTCGGAGGCCGGGTAGAAGTAGTCGGCAAACTGGATTTCCACCACCGGGCGCAGGCCGTAGGCACCCATGCCCACGGCAGTACCGACGATACCGCTTTCGGAGATCGGCGCGTCGAACACGCGCGACTTGCCGTACTTGGTCTGCAGGCCTTCGGTGCAGCGGAACACGCCGCCGAAGTAACCGACGTCCTGGCCGTAGACCACGACATTGTCGTCACGCTCAAGCATGATGTCCATGGCCGAGCGCAGGGCCTGGATCATGGTCATGGTAGTGGTGGCCATGGCGGTTTCCGGGTTGATGCTGTTGTTGTGGTCGTTCATCTCAAACCCCCAGTTCCTGGCGTTGACGGCGCAGGTGTTCGGGCATTTCCTTGTACACGTCCTCGAACATCGAGGCCGCGCTTGGGATATGGCCGTTGGCCAGGGTGCCGTACTGTTCGGCTTCTTTCTGTGCAGCGATGACGGCGGCCTCGAACTCGGCGGTGACCGCCTGGTGTTCTTCCTCGGACCAGTGGCCGATCTTGATCAGGTGCTGCTTCAGGCGGGTGATCGGGTCACCCAGCGGGAAGTGGCTCCAGTCATCGGCAGGCCGGTATTTGGACGGGTCGTCGGAGGTCGAGTGCGGGCCGGCACGGTAGGTGACCCATTCGATCAGGCACGGGCCCAGGCCACGGCGGGCGCGTTCGGCGGCCCAGCGCGAGGCTGCGTACACGGCGACGAAGTCGTTGCCGTCGACGCGCAGGGAGGCGATGCCACACCCCACGCCACGGCCGGCAAAGGTGGTCGATTCACCCCCGGCAATGGCCTGGAAGGTGGAGATTGCCCACTGGTTGTTGACCACGTTGAGGATGACCGGCGCGCGGTACACGTGGGCGAAGGTCAGGGCGGTGTGGAAGTCCGACTCGGCAGTGGCGCCATCGCCGATCCAGGCCGAGGCGATCTTGGTATCGCCCTTGATCGCCGAGGCCATGGCCCAGCCGACCGCCTGCACGAACTGGGTCGCCAGGTTGCCGCTGATGGTGAAGAAGCCTGCCTCGCGCACCGAATACATGATCGGCAGCTGGCGGCCCTTGAGCGGGTCGCGCTCGTTGGACAGCAGCTGGCAGATCATCTCCACCAGCGACACGTCGCGGGCCATCAGGATGCTTTGCTGGCGGTAGGTGGGGAAGCACATGTCGGTGCGGTTCAGGGCCAGGGCCTGGGCGCTGCCGATGGCTTCTTCGCCCAGGCTCTGCATGTAGAAGGACATCTTTTTCTGGCGCTGGGCAACCACCATGCGGCTGTCGAAGATGCGCGTCTTGAGCATGGCGCGCATGCCTTGACGCAGTACCTGTGGGTCGATGTCTTCGGCCCATGGGCCCAGGGCGTCACCGTGCTCGTCCAGCACGCGGATCAGGCTGTTGGACAGCTCTGCGGTGTCGGCAGCATCGACGTCGATAGAAGGTTTACGGACAACACCTGCATCGTTCAGACGCAGGTAGGAAAAATCGGTCTGGCAGCCTGGCCGGCCGGTGGGCTCGGGCACATGCAAACGCAGGGGGGCGTACTCGTTCATGCTTTTTACGCTCGCTCGAATGTTGTTTTTGTGAGCTCTGAAGCGGCCGCCGCTGAGTACCGGCTTGTGACTGGTAAGTCAGCGTCCTGTACATCTTAGTGGCACAGCAGAAGAATTTTTCTCTCAAGTTGGTTGCCTTTGCCTACGGGCGCAGATAAACATTCCGCATAAACACAAAAAACCGGTGAATTTGTCTCATGCGCAAACTCGATCGTACGGATATCGGCATTCTCAACAGTCTTCAGGAAAACGCGCGCATCACCAATGCGGAGCTGGCGCGCTCGGTGAACCTGTCGCCCACCCCCTGTTTCAACCGGGTCAAGGCCTTGGAAGAGCTGGGGGTGATCCGCCAGCAGGTGACGTTGTTGTCGCCTGAGGCGCTGGGGCTGGATGTAAATGTATTCATTCATGTGAGCCTGGAAAAACAGGTGGAGCAATCGCTGCACCGCTTCGAGGAAGAAATCGCCGAGCGCCCCGAGGTGATGGAGTGCTACCTGATGACCGGGGATCCGGATTACCTGCTGCGGGTGCTGTTGCCGAGCATTCAGGCGCTGGAGCGGTTTCTCGATTACCTGACGCGGTTGCCGGGGGTGGCGAATATCCGGTCGAGTTTTGCCTTGAAACAGGTGCGGTATAAAACGGCGTTGCCGTTGCCTTCCAATGGGATGACGTTGCGGGAATGAGGGTTGCCCATTCCGGCCTCTTTGCGGGGCAAGCCCGCGCCCACGGGTACATGCTTTCGCTCAGTTTCGGCGGTATATCTGTGGGAGCGGGCTTGCCCCGCGAAGAGGCCAGCACAGCAATCAAGTCAGGTGCTTGATATTTTAAACACCCCCAGCCTATGTTGTTGTCAGCCTATAACAACAAGGACAAGCGTCATGACCACCCCCGGCCCGAATACCCTCGCCGAGCACCTCCAGGGCATCGATGAAATCGAATGCGTCACCCCCGACCTCAACGGTGTACCGCGCGGCAAGGTGATGACCGCCGAGGGGTTCCTCGAAGGCCGGCGCCTGCAGATGGCCCGCGGCGTACTGCTGCAATGCATCATGGGAGGCTACCCCCCGGCAAGGTTTTACGGCAGCGATGACGGTGATCTGGCGCTGGTGGCTGAGCCCAGCCAAATCCATCGCCTGCCCTGGAGTGACGACGGGCGCGCCTTGGCCATTTGCGATGCCAACGAACTGGATGGCAGGTCTTCTGCGTTGTCCACCCGTGGTCAGCTCAAGGCGGTGATCGCCCGCTACGCAGCCTTGGGCCTGGCGCCCGTGGTGGCGACGGAGCTCGAATTCTTTGTCTTCGCACCCAATACCGACCCGCTGCAGCCGTTTGTGCCGCCGCTGGGCAAGGATGGCCGCCGGGAGCTTGGTCATTCGGCGTTCAGTGTCAGCTCCAACAACGGCTTGCGACCGTTCTTCAACGAGGTCTACGCGTGCATGGCGGCGCTCGGCCTGCCGCGTGACACCTTCATGCACGAGATGGGCATCAGCCAGTTCGAGATCAACCTGTTGCACGGTGACCCACTGCTGCTGGCCGACCAGACGTTCCTGTTCAAGCACCTGCTCAAGGAAGTGGCGCTCAAGCATGGGCTGACCGTGGTGTGCATGGCCAAGCCGTTGGCGAAAACCCCCGGCAGTTCCATGCACATCCACCAGAGCCTGGTGGAGATCGGCAGCGGGCGTAACGTGTTCAGCGATGACCAGGGGCAGCCGACCGAGACCTTCCTGCACTTTATTGGCGGTTTGCAGGCGTGCATGGCGGACTTCACCGCGCTGTTCGCGCCCAACGTCAATTCCTACCAGCGCCTGTGTCATCCCTACGCCTCGCCCAACAATGCCTGCTGGTCGGAGGACAACCGCGCGGCAGGCCTGCGCATACCGGCCAGTGCGCCGGTGGCCCGGCGCGTGGAAAACCGTCTGCCCGGTGCCGACGCCAACCCGTATCTGGCGATCGCCGCGAGCCTGGCCGCAGGGTTGCACGGCATCGAGCAACGCTTGCAGCCGACTCCGGCCATTCAGGGCGAATTCGAGGTGCCGGAGCACCTGAGTCTGCCCTGTACCCTACACGCGGCGCTTGAACGCCTGAAGCGCAGCGCGCTGGCGCGGGAACTGTTCGGCACTGAGTTCATCGAAGGCTACGTCGCCACCAAGACCCTGGAACTGACCGACTTCTTCGACGAGATCACGCCCTGGGAGCGTCGGGTCCTGGCGGCACAAGCCTGATCGCGACACGACCGCTACTGGACGCGTCCCCTGTTCTGCTATTTCGCCGGCAGGGGACTGCGCTGCGGCACATTTGCTTTTATGCTAGCCAACAAGCCAACGCCACCTGACCAGGGAGCCCGACGGGACGTATGCGAAACATCTGGAAGCCGTTTCAGTCGCTGTATTTCGCTGCCTTGATGATGCTTATCGGCTCAGGCCTGCTCAGTACTTACCTGGCACTGCGCCTGGCGGCCGATCATGTCGACAGTTTGT